>CAZTGE010000050.1:0-26149 GCA_964612995.1 uncultured candidatus Brocadiaceae bacterium
CTGGCTGGGCTCCGGTTTGCAGAGGGGGCGCTGCCCCCTCGCGCCTTCGGCGCGTTCCGGCGTCCTCGCTGTCGCTCGTCGCGCTCCACCGGCCGCAGGCCCCACTGGGGCCTGCTATCGCTTCGCGATGCCGGCTCCGCCCCCCCGCGCCTCGGTCGTCACTCGCCAGCTTCGCTGGCGTTTTCGGCGGCCCTGCGGGCCAGTTTCGCCGGAAAGCGTTCCTCGGTCGCGGTGGTCGACCTTTCAGGGGCATCCCCGTGAAGACCCGGCGCGAGTTGCGGCTGTCGCTGCTGCAGGCGGGCGTTAGCCTGCGGCCATGAGCACCCGACTGATCATGCACGGCGCCTCCGGGCGTATGGGGCGGCGCATTCTCGCCCTGGCTCTCGAGGATCCCGATTCCTTCACCATCGCCGCCGGTGTCGATCGCGAAGCCGGCTCGCTGTTACAGCTGGGCATCGCCTGTGACGCCCCCCTGCTCGACGCGCTGCCCACCGATCCCGGTGCGGTGGTGATCGACTTCAGCACCGCCACGGCGGTCGAATCGGTGGTCGCCCACTGCGCCAGTCACGGCATGCCGCTGGGCATCGGCACCACCGGCACCGATCCCGACGCCATCGCCCCGATCCTCGACGAGGCAGCCAAGCAGATCCCGGTGCTCCACGCCCCGAACATGAGCGTCGGCGTCAACGTGGTCTTCGAGATCGCGGCCCGGATCGCCACCACCCTCGGCGAGGACTACGACATCGAAGTGGTCGAGGCCCACCACAAGCACAAGCTCGACGCCCCCTCCGGCACCGCCCTCGGCCTGACCGACGCCATCTGCGACGCCACCGGTCGTGGCCGCACCGATCTGGTCCATGGCCGCGAAGGCCACACCGGCGAACGCCGCCGCGGCGAGATCGGCGTCCACGCCCTGCGCATGGGCGACGTGGTCGGCGATCATACCGCCTACTTCGTCGGCAACGGCGAGCGCATCCTGCTCGGCCACATGGCCCACACCCGCGACATCTTCGCCAGCGGCGCCCTGCGCGTCGCGCGCTTCCTCGACGGGCAGGCCCCGGGCCACTACACGATGAAAGACGTGCTCGGCCTGTAGACGACAGGTGTCGTGGAGCCTCGCGCATTCACGCGACCTCTGGCCCAGCGCGCCACCATTCACCCGAGTAACTACTCAGGGGCTTCGCCCCTACGGTCCTCACTACGTGAGGACCTACCCCCTGGCTTTGTCGTGGTTCGCCTGAATCTGCATGCATGGCGCAGGTGCAGCTCGATGAAGCGCACGACCAAGGCAGCATAGTAGGACCGCGGCCGCCAGAGCATCGGTCTGCACCAGGGCCCCGAGGGATCGCACTCGTCGTCGTAACTACTCAGGGGCTTCGCCGCGTCGAGCTGTGACCAGTCGTAGACCGGCTGCTCGGTGTGGATGCCGGCCACCCGTACCAGATCGAGCAGGAAGTGGACCCGGCAATGACGCACACCGCGATGCGGGATCGACCCGATATAGGCCAGGTTCTGCCACATATCCGGCCGCAGCAGATGCCGGGCCAGCGTCAGGCCGGTGGACGCCCAGATATGGGGCAAGGGGGCGATCTCGTGGTCGGCAGTCACGTGCAGATGCATGGCGAATCCACGTTGTGTCGGCCCTACCCTGCATCGCTGCATGCCGGAACAAGCATGGTGATCCGAGACACATGGCACCATGCCACATGCCCCCTGGGCCATGCCAGACCCGGCGCCGCTGGTCCCGCACCACGCTGGCCCTGCACAGGATCGGGCGCCAGCCCTTGCTCGTATGCAGGGCCAAAGGATACTCGCGCCCCGTGTTCCCCGCACCGGTTCATCGCAGGGGACACCGCGGAAGGGATGCCATGCGCCACAGCGCCCCGACCCTGCTCCTGTGCCTCGTCCTGGGCCCACTGCCCGCTGCAGCCGAACCGCAGACCTGGGCGCCGCACGATCATCCCGCGACGGTGCAGCGGACCCTCACCGCTTTCACCCGCCCCTGGCGCTCGATGGTCCTGGCGGCCGAGGTCTCGGCCCGGGTGGTCGCGGTCGCCGCCGACCGCGGCGAAGCGGTGCCGGCCGACGAGGCCCTGGTGCAGCTGGAGGGCGACCGTGCGCGTCTCGCGCTGCGCGAGGCCGAAGCCCGCCACCAGCAAGCGGTGGCCGGGGTGACGGTGGCCGAGCAGGCAGTCGCCCAGGCCGAACGCACCCGCGACCATCAACGCCAGGAAGCCGAGCGGCTCGACGCCCTCTATGACGAGGGTGGCCTGCCGGAGCGCGAGCGCGACGCCGCCCGCTTCGCGCGCGATGCGGCCGAACTCGCGCTGGCCCGGGCACGAGCCGAGCACGCGCGCAGTCGAGCCGCGAGTGCGCTCGCCGCCGCCGCAGTCGATCGCGCCGAAGATCACCTCGCCCGCCACCGCATCGCCGGGCCGGGTGGCTGGGTCGTCAGCGAGCGCCACGTCCACCCCGGCAGCCTCGCCACCGCCGGCATGCCGCTGCTCGAGCTCGTCGACCTCAGCCGTCTCCACCTGCCCGTGTCGCTCACCCCGGCAGAGCTCGCCGCACTGCGCACGGCCGAGCCCGTGGACTTGCGCCTGCCCGGCGCCAGCGCGCCGGTGCCAGGGCGCATCGCGTTCATCGACCCCCGCTTCGATCCGGCAACACGCAAACAGCGGGTCGAACTGGCGCTCGACGCCGCAGCGCTCGAAGCGGCGGGTCTCGCACCGATCGGCGGCCTGCGCGCGGAGATCGACCTGCAGCTCGCTGCCGGCGATCTCGCCGTGCGGATCCCGCATGCCTTCGTCCATCGCCGGCTCGAGCAGCACTTCGTCCGCGCCACCAACGGGGCCGAACACGCCATCATCCCCCTGCGCAGCGACGAAGACGGCGTGATCGTCGCCGCTGGTTCCCTGCCCCGCAACATCGTGCTCGACCGGACCGGGACCGCAGAAGCGGCCACCCGATGAAGAGTCTGATCCGCTTCGGCCTGCAACGGGCCGTGCTGATGAACCTGATCTTCGTCGGCGTGGTCGTCTTCGCCGCGGCGGTCGCCCTGCCACGCCTGCCGATCGAGGTCTTCCCCAACATGGCCTTCGGCGAGGTGATGGTCTTCGTCGATTACCCCGGCGCCCCGCCCGAAGACGTGGAGCGGTTGGTAGCCGAGCCGATCGAAGACACTGTCCGCGGCATGGACGACATCGATTTCGTCCGCTGCGACTCGCATGCCGGCCATTGTTCGGTCCACGTCAAGTTCGTCGACGACACCGACTACGCCGCCCTCTACGACGACCTGCGCATCCGCGTACTCGGAGCGCAGAACCGGCTGCCGGTGGTCAACGGCGAGCATCTGACCCCGCAGATCATCAAGGTCGAGGTAGACGCCTGGCTGCCGGTGATCCAGCTCAACCTGCTTCCGGACGACGAACGCCTCGACAAACGCTCGCTGATCCTGCTCGCGCGTGAGCTGCGCAACCGCATCGAACTGATCGATGGCGTCAAGGGCAGCCTGATGGTCGGCGAACGGCCGCAGCAGTTCGAGCTCGCGCTCGATCCGCGCAGGCTCGAGCGCCACGGCGTCACCTTTGCCGCCGCGACGGCGGCGCTGCGACGCGACGGCACGGCGGTTCCGGCCGGAATCCTCGAATCCGTCGCCGGCGAACGACATGTCCGCGTCGACGACCGCTACCGCACGCGCGCCGATCTGCTCGCTGTGGTGGTCCGCCGCGACGGCGATGGCAACCTGATCACCATCGGCGATCTGGTCGTCCCGCAGCGCAGCGGCGTGCGCGATGTGCCCGGCAAGGTCAAGGTCAGCGTCAACGGCCGGCCGGCCATCGGCATCCAGGTACACAAGCATGCCGACACCGGCGCGCGCGAGGTGGTTGCGGCGCTGCGCGAACAGGTTGCGCTGTTCGAACGCGCCCACGCCGACGAGGGTGTGAGCGTGGTCGCCACCATGGACTCGACGATCAAGATCGCGGACAGCATGCAGGCGCTCGGCTCCAGCCTCCACCTCGCCCTGGTCTGGGTGATGGTCGCGCTGTTCCTCTTCCTCACCCGTGCCCCACCGCGGATCTTGCTGATCGGGCTCGCCTTCGGCATCGGCACCAGCATCAGTGGCGCGGTCGGCACCTTCGCTCTGATCGACGGCCTGCTGCTCGCGGGACTGGCGCTGTTCATCTTCGCGTTCTGCCGCGCGGCCGTGCTCACCGCCACCGGCATCGTGTTCAGCTTCCTCGGCACCCTGGCCTATCTCCACATCACCGGCATGAGCATCAACGAGGTCAGTCTGCTCGGCTTCGTGCTCACCTGCGGGATCATCGTCGACGATGCGATCGTGGTGCTCGAGAACATCCGTCGGCATCGTGAACACGGTAAACCGCTGCACCGTTCCGCGCTCGACGGCGCGGCCGAGGTCTTCTGGCCGGTGGTCAGCGCCACCCTCACCACCTGCTGCGCCTTCCTGCCACTGCTGTTGATGACCGGAGTCATCGGGCAGTTCTTCGCCATCATCCCGATCACCGTGGCCATCGCCCTGGTGGTCAGCCTGTTCGAATGCCTACTGCTGCTCCCGCTGCATGCTGTCGAGCTCGAGCGCCTGCTCGGGCCGGAGCGACTGCCGCCCCCGCGCGCAGAGAACACCGCCGCCTTCCTCGAACGGCCCGGGCCGATCGGCGTGCTGGCGCGGGTCTACGACCGGCTGCTGCGGTGGAACCTCGCGCACCGCGCGGCAGCGGTCGGCATCGCACTGCTGCTGTTCGCCGCTGCCGTCGGCGTGCTGATGCAGAGTGTCTACGGGCCACGGATCGATCCCGATACCCGCCCGCTGCTGAAGATGGAGTTCTTCCCCGACAACACCGCGGTGGTCAACGTCAGCGTGTTCGCGCCTTCGGGCACCACGCTCGACCAGACCGACGCACTCGTGCGCGAGATCTGCGGACAGATCATGCAGCGCCCGCGCAGCGAGGTCGCCACCTGCACCGGCATGGCCGGCATGGTCTGGGACGAGTCCTACAAGGAACGCTACAGCCACCAGCACGGCTTCATCTTCGTCGAACTACCGCCGCGCGCGCAACAGCGCTACGACGACGCCCTCGCCTTCGTCGCCGAACTGCGCGACGACCTCCAGCGCCGGTTCGCCCACGGCGGTATCCGGATCGAAGTCCGCCCGCAACGCGACGGACCGCCGACCGGGGCCAAGGTCAACGTCCGCGTCACCGGTCTGAGCGACGCCGCGGTCGAAGGCCTGGCGATGGAGCTCTACGCCTGGATGCGGTCGGAACAGGATGGCGCATTGGCGGGGATCGCCGACATCGAACACGACCGCGACCTCTACCACGACGAGCTCGCCTTCCATGTCGACCCCGCCGCCGCCGCCCGCTTCGACCTGCCACCGAGCCAGGTGCGCGAATTCGTCGCCGGCGCCTTCGACGGCCTGTGGGTCGGCGACTACCTGCGCACCGACGACGAGATCCCGGTGCGCCTGCGCATCGACCCCGAAGCCCTGCGACAGCCGATCGCCATCGCCAACATCCCGGTGGTCGACGATCCGGGAGAGCGTGTGGTGCGCTTCGGCGACCTCGGGCAGCTCGCCGCCCGCCAGCGCCCGGCGAGCCTGGTCCGACGCGACTACCAACGCATGATCACCATCACCGCCGGCGTCGCCGAGGCCAGCACCCAGGATGCGGTCCACCTCACCGACCGCATCGACGCCTGGTACAGAGCCAATGCCGCGCAGTACCCCGGAGCGACCATCGCCTTCGGCGGTGAGACCGAAGCCACGCAGAAGAGCTACCACAGCCTGATCGTCGCCTTCGGCATCGCGGTGTTCCTGATCTACGCGGTGCTCGCGGTGCAGTTCAACAGCTACCTCCAGCCGCTGCTGATCCTCTCGAACATCGTCTTCAGCTTCACCGGCGTGATCCTGGTGATGGGCCTGTTTTCGGCCCTGTTCGGCTGGTTGCCAGACGGCTTCATCCGCGAACAACGTTTCTGGTTCACCATGCAGAGCTTCATCGCGATCATCGGCCTCACCGGCCTGGTGGTCAACGACGCCATCGTGTTGATCGATTTCATCAACCGCCGCCGGGCCGAGGGCAGCGACCGGCGTGAGGCCCTGCTGCTTGCCGGCCACCAACGCATGCGGCCGATCATGATGACCACCGTGACCACCATCGCCGGCCTGCTGCCGATGGCCATCGGCATCCCCGAGTTCAGCGTTCAATGGAGCCCCTTCGCCACCTGCTTCATCGCCGGGTTGAGCATGTCGACGATCATGACCCTGTTGATTGTGCCCGTGCTCTATGATCTGCTCATCGGCGCACGCGAACATCTGGTGCGTTCGCCGACCGAACCCGCGGAGCCACATCATGCCTGATCCCCGCCTCGCCACGTTCCTCGCCTGCTTCGCCTGCTGCGCCGCGGGGGCGACCGCCGAACCGCTGCAGCTCGACGCCGAGGCCGCGGCCCGGCTGGCGCGCGAACGCAGCGAGCTGGTGCTCGCGGCCCGTGGCGAGGCTGCGGCGATCCGCTCCGATTCGCGCGTTGCCGACGCTTTCGCCTGGCCCGCGCTGCACGCCAACGCGCGCTACACCCACATCGGCGACAGCCCCGAGGCGATCGACCCTACCACCGGCGCCCCGAGCCAGGTGATCGCATCCGACGATTACTACCGCGCGGGCATCGAACTGCGCCAGCTGCTGTGGAGCTTCGGGCGCCACGCCGCCGCCGGGCAGCGCCGCGCCGCCGACACCGCGCGCGCCCAGAGTCAGATCGAGCTCGCCGAACGCGACATCGCCTACCAGGCCCGGATCGCGGTCGAGGCGGTGCGCCTGGCCCGCGCCCGTCTGGGCGTCGCAGAGGATCGGCTCGAACAGCGCCGCGGGGAGCTCGAAGACGCCCGCGAACGTCGTGCGGCAGGCACGGTCACCGACCTCGATGTGCGTCAGAGCCGTCTGCGTGTCCTCGCCGCGCTCGATCAGCACGACGAGGCCGAACGCACGCGGCGCGTGGCCCTGCTCGACCTCGCCGCCGCGGTGGCGATGGATGCCGACGCGATCGCGGTCAGTGGTGAGCTCGCACGCCCGGCGACGATCACCGAACTCTTCACCACTGTGCGCGAGCGCATCGAGGCCGGAAGCGAACTGCGACAGCTGCGTGCACAGCTACGCGCCCAACACGCGGCGGTGACCACCAACCGCGCGCTGCAGCTGCCCGAACTCTACGCCGACGGCAGCTGGTATCTCGAAGGCCCCGAGAGCGACGACCTCGACTCCGGCTGGAGCGTCGGTCTCGGCGTCCAATGGAACCTCTACGCTGGCGGCGCGACCATGGCCCGCCGCGAGGCCGCCCGCCACCGCGTCCGCGCACTGCGCCAACGCGCCATCGCGCTGATCCGCGATCGCAACCGCCTGCTCGCTCAGGCCGAAGCCCGCGCCGTGGTCCTGGCCAGCCGCATCGAACGCGCGGTCGAAGCGGTCGAGCTGGCCGAGGCGAATTATCAACAGGCCCGCAGCAGCTACCGCGCCGGCACCATCACCCTCACCCGCCTCGGTGAGACCAGCCTGGCCGTGGCCGAGGCCCGGTATGCCCTGGTGCAGCTGGTCCACGCCGAATCGGTCCTCGCCCACGACCTGCGCCGCCTCGCACGCTGAGAGCACCCGCTCCCGGTCGACCGACCCGCGGCATGCAGCTTGCCCCGCGGGCCGCGCATCCCGATCCTGGTCCCACGCCGTCGCATCGGCGCCATCGCAGTGAACCGCGAGCGCCGACGCCCGTCAAACATGCCGGGAGCCTTCCATGCATTCGATCCGTCTGTTCGCCTGCTGCCTGTGTCTGTTGCCGCTCGGTGCGGCTGAAGTCGGTTTCGTCGAGGACTTCGCGCTGTCCGACGACCGCGCAGCCACGCTGGCCCAGCTCGTACCCGGATCTGCCGACCATTACTTCTACCAATGCCTGTTGTTGCAGCAACGCGGCGAGCTCGACGCGGTCGACACGCTGCTGACGCGATGGCAGGAAGCCCACGGCGATTCCACGCGCCACGCCGAGATCACCGCGCGCCAGCTACTGCTGCGCACTGGCGGTGATCAGGCGGCCGCACTCGACGCGATCGCCGAGCATCTCGAGCTGCGCCCGCATCACGGCGGCAGCTTCGGCGAATACGAACACGAACTGCCCAGCCGGCTCGACCCGACACTGACCACCTGGGACGCGTTCACCGAGCACTGCCGCAAAATCTACCGCCTCGACCTGGCCTGCTTCACTCCGGCCGGGATCCGACGCCTGGTCGCGGCCGATGCATCGGCCCTGGATCGCGCCGCGGTCCTCGAGCATCTCGACCTCGCCGATCTGCCCGGCGTGCTCGATCTGGTGGTCGCCGACCTCGCCGACCGGACCACGCCTGGGTTCGGTAGCCGCACCATCCACGCCGGCTTGACCCGCGAACAGCTCGAGACCATCGCGCGGCGTCAGCCCTCGGTGCTGAAGGAGGACCGCTTCGTCCGCGCGATGGTCCAACGCCTCGCGCCCGCGACTCATGTCGTCGTCGATCGCGACCCGGCCGCCCGCAGCGCCTGGCTCGCACGGCTCAGCGATTTCGTCGCCGGCCTGCCGCCGACCCACAGCGATCTGGTCGCCCACGTCTACTATCACCGGCTGGCCGATGATCGCCGCCACGGCCGCTATCGCTCTGCGAACCTGCTCGCCTATCTCGCCATCCCCCGGCGGGTCGCCTACGCCCGCGCGAGCTGGATCGAACGCCACGGTCACCACGCCGTGCGGCTCGACGCCGATTTCGCCGACGTGACCGGCCTGAGCCCGATCGGCGATGACACCGCCCTGGTCCGCGCCTACCTGCTGCACCTGCTGCGCGACGCCGAGGACCCGCAGGCCTACGCCGCCTACCTCGATCACGACTGGCTCGAGCGCGTCTTCGTCGAAAGCAAGGTGCTCCACGGGGTCGGCGATACCGCCGCCTGGTTCTCCCGTCTCGACGATCCGCAGTGGTTCCAGGATCTGCGCCAGCGTGTCGATATCGGTTTCGCCGCAGACAATCCCGAGCGCTTCGCGGCAGACGCGCCGGTCGCACTCGCGGTGGAACTCAAGAACGTCGACCGGCTGCTCGTGCGCACCTTCATCATCGATCCGCTCGCCTGCTACCGCGAACACGACGCCCCCATCGACCTGCGCATCGACCTCGACGGGCTGGTCGCCAACCACGAGCAGACCATCGTCCTCGACGTGCCGCCTCTGCGGCGGGTGCGACGCGAAATCACGCTCCCCGACCTCGGCAGCCGTGCGGTGGCGGTGGTGGAGATCATCGGCAACGGTCGCCGTGCGCGCGCACTGGTGCGCAAGGGGACACTGCGAGTGCGCGAGCGCATCGGCGCCGCCGGGCATGCCTGCACCGTCCACGACGCCGCGGGCCACCGCCTGACCGGTGGCCGCATCCATCTCGGCACCCGCTCCTTCGCCGCTGATTCCGAAGGCCTCATCCGCATCCCTTTCGCCGCATCGCCGGGTACCAAGACGATCCTGATCGAGCACGACGGCTTCGCCGTGCGCGAGCGGCTCGACCATCGGGCCGAGCAGTACGCGCTGCGTGCGGGCTTCCACGTCGAACGCGAATCGCTGCTTCCCGACACGACCGCCCCGATCCTGATCCGCCCGCGGCTGCTGGTCCACGGCGAGCCGATCGACCTCACGGTGCTCGACGAAGCCCGCCTCACCGTCACCGCCGATCTCGCCGGCGGTCTGACCACCACCCTCGTCGACACCCGGGTGGACCTCGTCCACGATCGCGAACTGACCCACAGCATCAGTGTGCCCGCCGATCTGCGCCGACTGCACTGTCGGCTGACCGCCAAGCTCACCCGGCTCAGCGATGGCGAACGCGTCAGGCTCGACGACCAACGCAGCTTCGCGCGCGCGACCCTCGCCAGCACCCACCATATCGCCGCCGCGCATCTGCGGCGCACCCGCACGGGCTTCACCATCGTCTGCCGCGGCCACAACGGTGAACCGCTTGCCGGCCAGACGCTGCAGCTCGCCCTGCAGCATCACCTGGTCACGCGCGCGCTGCACGTGTCCCTGCGTAGCGACGCTGCGGGCCGGATCGAACTCGGGCCTCTGGACGGAATCAGGCACTTGATGGCGACCTTCCCCGACGACGACCGCAGCTACAGCTGGACCATCGCCGGGCACGCTCCCGCACCGACCGCCCCGATCCACCTCGTCGCCGGCACCCCGCTGCGCATCCCCGATCCCGATACCGGGCCACCGGAACGCGAACGCGTCGGCCTGGTCGAACTGCGCGGCACAGCGGTCTACGCCGACCGTTTCGCCGCACTGGAGCGCGAGCCCGGCTTCCTGGTCGCCAGGGGGCTCGCGCCCGGCGACTATCGCTATCATGACCACCGCTCAGGCTCCAGCCGACGGGTGGCGGTGCGCGCCGGTCAGCTCGAGGCGCAGACCATCCTCGCCGCCGATGCGAACTACGAGCGCTCCCCCACCACGCCCTTGCAGATCACTCGCGCGAGCCTCGATGGCGCGACCGTCGAGGCGCAGCTCGCCGGCGCCGGCCCCACGACCCGGGTCCATGTCCTGGCCACACGCTACTGGCCACGGATCAACGCCGTGCGCAGTCTCGACCTGCCGACCACGCCGCCACGTTCACGCGTCTTCCGCGTTCTGCCGGGGGCCTACGCCGACAGCGTCGATCTCGGCCGCGAACTGCGCTACATCCTCGCCCGCCGGACCGCTGCGAAGTTTCCCGGGGTGATGCTCGAGCGCCCGAGCCTGCTGCTCAACCCCTGGCAGCTGCCCGAGCCGGCGACAGCCAGCGATGCCACCGGAGCCGAGCAGAGCTGGATGGGCCGTGGCGCGGGCGGCGGCGCACGCGGTGCGACCGGACGCTACGGCGGCGGCGCCGGCCGCAGGCGTGCATACGCCGGCGATCCGGTGCTCGCATTCCTGCCGCACCCGGCGCTGGTCGTCACCAACTGCGCCGTAGCCGCCGATGGCAGCGTCCGCGTCACCGATCCCCGCTTCGAGGATGCCGGTCTGGTGCGCGTCGTCGCCATCGACCGGAGCCGCTGCATCCAGGTCGCCCTGCCCGGTGCCGATCGCGACTTGACCCCCCGCGACCGCCGCACCACCCACGCGCTGAGTACGGCACACTTCCAGCCCCAACGGCGTCTGCTGGCACTCGCGCGCGGCGAGCAGGTCAGCCTCGCCGCCGGCGATCACAGCGCCTTCGCGCTGATCGACTCGCTCGGCGCCCTGCACACCCACCTGCAAGATCTGGTCGAGGATCAGCGGCTCGCCGACTTCCGATTCCTCACTCGCTGGAACGAACTCGACGCGCAGCAGAAGCTCGCGCACTATGACGAGCACGCCTGCCACGAACTGCACCTGTTCATCGCCCGTCGCGATCCCGATTTCTTCGCCCGCTTCATCAAGCCCCACCTTGCGGACAAGCGGGATCCGACGCTCATCGATCGCTATCTGCTCGACCAGCCGCTCGACGCGTTCCTCGCACCGCAACGCTACCGGCGCTGCAACCAGCTCGAACGCGCCCTGCTCGCCCAGGCCTTCCCCGACGAACGGCCGGGCATCGCACGATCGATGGCCGAACGCCTCGCCCTCGATCCCCGCCCATCGCGTCGCTTCGATCTCGTCTTCACCACCGCCCTGCACGGGCGTGGCCGTGTGGCCACCACCACCGGCGCCAACCTCGTGCCACAGAAAACGGACGCGCCACCCCCGTCGCCGCCCGCGGCGGTCACCAGGGAACGCGTGAGCGAAGGCGAGGCGCTGCGCCGGGACGCCGAAGCACGCGCGCAGCAGCGCGGCTTCTACCGTGGCGCCGGCCCCACCAGGATCCTGGTCGAAAGCAATTACTACCGCGTCCCACCCGAACAGGCCCATGCCCGACTCCTGCCGGTACACCAGCTCTGGCACGACCTCGCCAGCGCCGAGCAACGCCCCTTCGTCTCGGTCGGAGCGCTGTTCGCCGATGGCTCGCTGAACGCGGCGCTCGCCGCGCTCGCACTCTGCGACCTGCCCTTCATTGCGCCGGAACACGCCATCGTCCGTGACGGAGCGACCTTGCGCATCACCGCTGCGGGCCCGCTGCTGCTCGCAGCGCGCGAGGTCGAGCCGCTCGCCCAGGCGCCAGCCCAGCGGCCCGTCCTGCTCGCGCAGAATGCCTACCCCGTAGCCGAGCGCCATCGCCATGAGAATGGCGAGCGGGTCGATAATTTCATCAGCGATGAATTCCTGACCCACACCCCCTACGCGACCGAGGTCCTCCTGTCCAACCCGACCTCGCAGCGCCGCCGGCTCGATGTCCTCGCGCTGCTGCCCGACGGCTCCATGCCCCTGGCCGACGCCACGGCGCGCAACGGCCGCCATCTGGTGCTCGAGCCCTACGCCACCGAGCGCTTCGCGCTCGGCTTCTACTTCCCCCGCCCCGGCGACTACGCCATGCCCGGCGCCCATGCCAGTCAAGCCCGCAAGCTCGTCGCCTGGGCCGATCCTTTCACCTACACGGTGGTCGACGAGCCGACCCGGGTCGACACCACGTCGTGGAGCTGGGTCGCGCGTCACGCCGAGCCCGCCGCGGTACTCGCGCACCTCGAACAGGCGAACCTCCGCAGCATCGACCTCGAACGTATCGCCTGGCGGATGGAAGACCGGGACTTCTTCACCCGCACCCTCGCGTTGCTCGATCGACGCCGGGTCTACGTCCCCGCGCTCTGGCTCCATGCCTTCCACCATCACGACGCACAACGCGCGGCGGAGTATCTCGCACAGCACGAGGATTTCATGCGTCGTTGCGGGCCCTATCTCGACAGCCCGCTGCTGACCATCGACCCGGTGGCCCGCGGTCTGTACACGCACCGCGAGTTCGCACCGCTGATCAACCCCCGGCAGCACCAGGTCGGCGAACGCGCGCGGATCGCCAATCAGGCCGTGGCCGAACAGTACACCACCCTGCTGGACATCCTCGCGCGCAAGCCGGCGCTCGATGCCGCCGACAACCTCGCCCTTACCTACCACCTGCTGCTCCAAGACCGGATCGCCGCGGCACATCAGCGCTTCGCGCGCGTGGAGCGCTCGGAGGTGACCGGCACCGTCCCCTATGACTACTGTGCCGCCTACATCGCCATGACCCGTGGCGATGTAGGCGCCGCCCGCCGTCTGGCCCAGGCACATGCCACGCACCCCATCCCCCGCTGGCGCGAGCGGTTCCGCGCGGTCCTGGCGCAGCTCGATACCCTCGAGGGCGAAGCCATCGTGCCTGGTGATCCCCGCGACCCGATCCAGGTCCACGACGCGCTCGCCGAGAGCGAGCCGCAGCTCGGCCTGGCTCGCGCGGGCGAGCGTCTGGCGCTCGAGTGGCGCGGGATGGAAAAGATCGACCTGCGCTTCTTCTTCATGGATGTCGAGCTGCTGTTCACCCGCGACCCCTTCCTGGACGCGAACGACGGCGCCACCGCAGTGGCGATCGCCCCGAACCACAGCCGGACCATCGCGCTACCTCAGCCGATCGGTCGCATGGAGGTCGCCCTGAGCGCAGCGGTCGCCAACCGCAACCTGCTGATCGAGGCGGTCGGCGCAGGCAAACGACGCAGCCTCTCGCTCTACAACAACGCGATGGATGTGGCGTTCGTCGAAGCCTACGGCCAGGTGGCGGTCAGCGATCGCACGACCGGAGCACCGCTCGACACCGTCTACGTCAAGGTCTACCGCCGCGATCCCGCCGGAGAGGTCCACTTCCACAAGGACGGCTACACCGATCTACGCGGGCGCTTCGACTATGTCACGATCAACGAACTCACGCTCGACGATGTCGCCGCCTTCGCGGTCCTGGTGCTCAGCGAGGACCATGGCGCGGTGGTCGAGCAGGTAGAGCCGCCGGCACAGTGAGCACAGCCGCTCGCTTGCGACCCCGGCCCGTCAGCCGTTGCCGCAGGGCGCACGCAGCCCCGGCGTCGTCAAGACGAGGGCCCCGCGGGCCATTGCGGATGGGCGGCTCTGGCTCTTCGATGGTCGCGACCGTCAAGCCCCGGTGCACTACGATCCGCTGGCTGGGGGCTGGGCGGCCACATGGATGGCGCGGGGGCCCACGCCTCAGCCAGGCTGGGTCACCAGTGCACGCAGGTTCTGACGCCCTTCAGCGCTGAGCGACCAACCACCGGCGTTGGCGCTGACCAGGGCACTGCTCATCGGCGGCAGCTCGATCTCGCCGACGCTGGTGGCGAGGCGCGCGTAGCCCTCGATCAGGATGATGATGCTGCAGGAATCATCCCCGCCATCCTCGACCTGGGCCCCGCGGCGTTCGTTGACGGTGAAATACGGACAGCTGACCAGTCGGCGGATGTCGCCGCCACAGGGCTCTTCATCGAAGCCGCTGCGCACTGGACCCCATTCGCGCTCTGTGAAATCGATCGTCTCGAGCGATTGGTCGACGTGCAGCTCTCGTCGCTTGCCGTTCCACACCCGGCCCCAGTCGGAGACACGGAAGGTCACATCGCAGGACTGCTGGATCTCCCAGATCATGGTGTTCGCACCGATCGCGTGCACGGTGCGGGCGGGAATGAAGAAGAAATCGCCATCCTTGGTGGTGAAGGAATTGAGGGTGTCGGCGATGGTGTCCTCGCGGATCGCGCGTTCAAACTGCTCGCGGGTGACCCCCGGCGCGATGCCCTGGAACAGCTGACCGCCGTCACCGACCACGTACCAGCATTCGGTCTTGCCCCGCTGCCCCACGCCGAGCCGCTGCGCGATCGCGTCGTCGGGATGGACCTGGACGCTGAGCCGGTCACGCGCGTCGATCAGTTTGATCAGCAGGGGGAAGTCGCCGCCATCGTAGCTCGAGCCGACCAGGGCGCGACCATTGGCTGCCATCAACGCGTCGAGCCCCATGCCTGCCAGCGGCCCCTCCGCCACCTTGGAGATACCCCGCGGCTGCTGGCTGATCTCCCAGCTCTCCCCGATATCGCCCCGGGGCAGGTCGTCGCGATACAGCGCCATACGACGCCCGCCCCAGACCAACTGCTGATAGACCGGAGCGAAACGGATCGGATGACGCAGGCCTTCTTCTATTTCGCGGGCGCTGGGCATGGCTGACTCCTCGGGCAGGGCAGACGGTGGCAGGACGGTGACCGGAGCCTGAGCTGGTGGTCCGTGGGGCGTAAGCGGAAGCTCGCCTCAGATGATACCGTGGCAATCGCGGAACCGCATCCCGCTGCCGCACGGGCAGGGATCGTCGGGACCGGGCTGGCCACCGGCGGGCACCGGTGCACCAGAACCGAGCGCGACGGGTGGAGCCGAGCGCGCAGGGCGACGCGTCGCTGCCGGCGGCGGCGCAGACTCGAGGCTGACCTGGAGGCGGAAGAACACCGAGGCCACATCCTTGCGGATCAGCTGGTACATCATCTGGAAGTGGCGGTAGCCCTCCTCCTTGTATCGCAGCTTGGGATCACGCTGACCCATGCCTTCGAAGCCGATGCCCCGGCGCAGGGTGTCCATGAAATCGATGTGGTCCTTCCAGCGGCGATCGATGCCGTCGAGCAGGACGAAGCGCAGCACGTGCTCGAGTCCCTCGGGGCCGATCTCGGTCTTGCGCCCTGCGTAAACGTTGCGCACCAGCTCCATCAGCTTGTCGCGGCAGGCGTCACCGCCCTCCTGGACCGGCAACGAGTCCGGCGCAGGCTTGGGCAGGCCGGTCTCCTCGGCGAAGGCCTGGGTCAGGCGCGCGGCGAGTTCGGAGCCCCGCGTGCCATCGGCGGCGCACTCCTGGACCAGATCGTCGAGTCCGTCGGCGAAGAAGTCGAGCAGCAGGCTCTCCAGGCCCTCGCCGCGCAGGATGCGTTGGCGGGTGCGGTAGATCTCCCGCCGCTGGATGTTCATCACCTCGTCGTACTCGACCACGTTCTTGCGGATGCCGAAGTTGTACTCCTCGACCCGCTTCTGCGACTTCTCCACCGCCCGGGAGACCATCCGCGACTCGATCGCCTCGCCCTGCTTGAGGCCGAGACCGACCATCATGCCCTTCATGGTGTCGCTGATGAAACGCTTCATCAGCTGATCTTCGAGCGAGAGGTAGAACCGCGAACTGCCCGGATCGCCTTGACGCCCGGAACGGCCGCGCAACTGGTTGTCGACCCGGCGGCTCTCATGGCGTTCGGTGCCGATGACCCGCAGACCGCCGAGCTGGCGGATATCGTAGCCGTCCTGCAGCAGCACCGATGGCAGCGGCAGCGGATCCCAGCCGTGCAGGCGGCGGCGCTTGTTGATCTCATCGAGAATCGCCTGCGGCGGCGAGCCGCGCAACTTCTCGGCCATCTCGTCGCCGAGATAGCGCTTGGCCCACAGGTCGAGGCAGGCCTCGTCGAGCTCGGGGCTGTCCACCTTCAGCCGCTTGGGGCACAGCCCACGGCCCTTCCAATGCTTGAGCAGCTGCATGCCCGAGCCGCGGCCGAGGACGATGTCGACACCGCGACCGGCCATGTTGGTCGAGACGGTCACCGCGCCGAGCTGACCGGCCTGGGCGACGATCTCGCCCTCTTTGCTGTGCTGGCGGGCATTGAGCACGTTGTGGCGGATGCCGCGGCGCTTGAAGGCCTCGGACAACCGCTCGCTGGCCTCGACCGAGGCGGTGCCGATCAGGATCGGTTGGCCGACCGCATGCAGTTCCTCGACCTCCTCGACGATCGCGTCGAACTTCTCCTCCTCGGAGCCGTAGATCAGATCATGCATGTCGCGGCGGATCACCGGCCGGTTGGTCGGCACCGCGATCGCGTGCAGCTTGTAGATGGCATCGAACTCGCCGGCCTCGGTCAACGCGGTGCCGGTCATGCCGGCGAGCTTCTCGTACATCCGGAAGTAGTTCTGGTAGGTGATGGTGGCGTAGGTCTGGCTCTCCGGCTGGATCGCCACCCCCTCCTTGGCCTCCACCGCTTGATGCAGACCATCGGACCACCGCCGGCCCTCGAGCGCACGCCCGGTAAACTCATCGATGATCTTGACCTCGCCGCCGGCGACGAGGTAGTCGATGTCTTTCTGGAATATGTAGTGCGCACGCAGGGCGTTGTCGAGGAAATGCGGGATGTGCATGCCCTCAGCGTCGTACATGCTGCCGACGCCGAACAGGCCGGTCGCCCGCTCCACGCCTTCTTCGGTCAAGGTGACGGTGCGGTCCTTGAGGTCGATCTCGAAGTCGCGCCCCTCCTCGAGCTGCTGGGCGACACTGTCGGCCTGCGGGTAGAGCACCTCGCGGCCCTCGGCCGGGCCGGAGATGATCAGCGGGGTCCGGGCTTCGTCGATCAGGATCGAGTCGACCTCGTCGACGATGGCGAAGGGACGTTCGCGGCAGACCTGATCCTCGAGCGACTGCTTGAGATTGTCGCGCAGGTAGTCGAAACCGAACTCGCTGTTCTGACCGTAGACCACGTCGCAGGTGTAGGCCTGCTTGCGCGCACGCGGGTCCATGTTGGCCTCGATCGAACCGACCTCGAGGCCGAGGAAATTCAGCACCGGCGCGTTCCAGGTCGCGTCGCGCTTGGCCAGGAAGTCATTGGTGGTGACCACGTGGATGCCCGGCTTGATCATCGCGTTGAGGTAGCAGGCGAACACCGCGACCAGCGTCTTGCCTTCGCCGGTGCGCAGCTCGGCGATCTTGCCGTCGTGCAGGACCGCGCCGCCGATCACCTGGACATCGTGCGCCCGCAAGCGGAAGGGCGGCACCGAATCGGGACGGTATTCCCGGACCTTCGCGTAGACCGCGGCTGGAAGGTCGATCTCACGCATCGTCTCACCGTCGGCGATCCGCTTGCGCGCCGCCCTGACCGCCGCGAGTTGATCGCCCCAGGCCTCCTCGGGGAATTCGTCGCGCACCTTGATCGCCGGGTTGATTCCCGCCGAAATCGCATTCCAGGCGCCGAGCCGCCTGTCTGCCACCTCGCGCACCAGCGCGAAGGCCTCGGGCGTGATCTCTGCCACCGGCGTGCCGCCCTGCAGCCGTTGGCGCAGTTCGCTCGAGAGCTCGCGCAGCTGCGCGTCGTCGGCCGCCTGCATCTGCGTCTCGAGTGCGTTTACCTGCTGGACCAACGGCATGTACGAGCGGACCACCGACTCGTTGCTGGTACCCAGGGCATTGCTGACGCCCTTTTTCAGTTTGCTGGCCAAGTCTAACAGACCCATGGACATCCTCGCCATCTGCCGGCGCCTAGTGGCAACGCGTGCGTTTGGCCCGGCAGTCTAGATCGCCGTCTGCCGAGCACCAGTGCGAACCGGCGATGGCCCAGGCGGGGACCCGCGTCATCGCAAGCGTCAACTGGTCAATGACTTGCGCTGCGGCTCAGTCGACATGGAGCATCACGCGAAAGGCGGTGGCGCCCTGCTCTCACGCAGGTATAAGGAGCCAGCGTGAGCAGCAACGTCCTGGTCCATCGCGGCACCGAATTCCCCGTCAGGGGGACGATGGTCCTCGGCCGCTCCAAGGAATGCGATGTGGTGGTCGGCGACAAACTCGCCAGCCGCAAGCACGTCACCGTCACGCTCGACGCCGGAGGCCGGGCCTGGGCCGAAGATCTCGGCTCGGTCAACGGCACCAAGATCAACGGCAAGCGCTTCACCGGCCGGGTGCGGCTGCGCCACGGCGATCGCATCACCATCGGCCAGAACCACCTGGTCTACCAGGACCGGGCGACGATGCGGGTGAGCAAGAAGCGCAGCGCGCCGCGCCGCCCGGAGGCACTGCTCGGGCAACTGGTCGCCGGCTATCGCGTCCAATCGATCATCGGCCAGGGCGCGATGGGTACCGTCTACCGCGCACGCCAGCTGGCGCTCGACCGCCCGGTGGCGATCAAGGTCTTTCGTGCCGACGTACTCGAAGCCGACGCCACCTTCGCCGAGCGCTTCCTCGAGGAGGCGCGCATCGCCGGATCGATCGGACACGAGGGTCTGGCCAACATCCACGAGTGCGGCCGCGATGCCGGGCTGCTGTGGTACAGCATGGAACTGGTCGAGGGCGAGACCCTGGCCGACCTCATCCGCCGCGATGGGCGACTCGATCCCGCCCTCGCGCTGTTGATCCTCGAACGCATCGGCCGCGCGCTGGAGGCCTGCCACGAACGACGGATCATCCACGGCGACCTCAAACCGGTCAACGTGATGATCACCCCCACCGGCGGCGTCAAGCTGCTCGACATGGGTCTGGCCCGGATCCTCCAGGAGGGACGCCAGTCGACCGAGAAGTCGGCCGTCGTCGGCACCCCCGCCTACATGAGCCCCGAGGCGGCACGCAACGAGGATCTCGACCAGCGCAGCGACATCTACAGCCTCGGCTGCACCTTCGTACACATGCTGCTCGGCCAACCGCCCTATGTCGATCGCGACCCGCTGCGGGTGATCGCCAGCCACCTCGAATGCGAGATCCCCCGGATCAGCGCACAACGCAGTGAGCTGCCGTCCGAATACGACGATCTCGTCCAGGGCATGTTGGCCAAAAACCCGGAATGGCGCTTCCAGAACATGGGTGAATGCCTGCAGGAGCTCTCCGCCATCCGCAGGCGCCTCTACGGCTCCGACCGACGCCCGGCACAGAACCCGCCGGCCCAACGACCCGCTCCGGCGCGCCGGAGCAACCAGCGCCCCGAACGCATCGGCGAATCGCGGGCGGCTGCACGCTCACGCCGTCGCCTGGTCAATCTCGTCCTCCTCGTGCTGATCCTCGCCGGTGCCGGCGTCGCGCTGCTCAATCTGCCCATGAACGACGACGCATCGCAGACCTCCGCCTCGCAGGCCGACGGAAGCGATGTGGACTCGATGTCCGAAGTGATCAGGCCTGACGCGCCGCTTCCCGTCGACACGCTCGAGGGCAGCGAACCGAGCGCCCACGCCGAGCTGACCGCGCTCATCGCGGCGGTCGATGTCGCCCGCCGCGAGCACGAATGGAGCAAGGCCGCCTACGCGATCCGGCGTTTCATCGCCACCCACCGCGATGACGAAGGCCCGGTCCTGCGCTCGGCGTCCAATCTCCTGCGCCAACTCCAGGCCGACGCCAACCGCTGGACCCAGCACCAGCTCGCGACCCTGCCGCCAGCCAACCGCGCCAACCTGCGTCAACGCCTGCTGCGCCTGACCGACATCCGCAACAAGGTCCTCGCGCCCAACCGGTCCGAGGTCGAGACCCTCTACACCACCACCCTGCGCCAATTCGAGAACCAACTCGCCCTGGCCCGGCGTCAGGCCGAAGAGCACCTGAAGGCCGGCGAGATGCCGGCGCTCGCCGCCGTACCCGAGCGCATCGCGCCGCTGTTCGCCGGCACGCCGGCCATGGGCCTGTTCCGCCAGTTCGCCAGCCGCGTCGAGGAAGCCAGCCGGCTGGAGATCGACGGCGACTGGCAGCACATCGAACGCGCACTTCACAACACGCGCGGCGAACAGGCTCTGGCCGCCGCCTCGGCCCTGCTCCTGCTGCGTCGGGACTCCGAGGCCATGGCGCTCCTGCTTGAGGATGACTCCCTCGCTTCCGCCCCGCTGCGCGAGCGCCGCGACCACCTGCTGCGCGCCGAAGCACTGATGCTCGATTTCACCGACCCCGCCGCGTTGGCCCACTTCGAGACCGAGCAGGGGCGTCTGGTCCTGCGCGGCGACGCGCTCACCGCAGAACGCGATCCCTGCGCCTTCACCTGCACCGCTCCACTGAACGGCGACACCTGGGAATGCGCCTTCACCCTGGAGGCGGAGCCGGTGGAGACGGCCACCATCCGCCAGTTCAGCGTTTCGCTGGTCGCCGGTGGGCAGGCCCTGCTCGCCATCTTGATCGAACCCGGACGCATCCGTCTGCGCGCCTCGCTGCGCGACGAGGACCTCAACCTCAGCGAGAAGGTCGCAACGTCGCGCCATCGCATTCGCATCCTCTGCCACCAGGGCGCTATCCGCGTTTTGCGCGATGACACCGTGCTCGTGCGCGACCTCGACCTCCCGCTCGGTCGCATGGCGCAGCTCGGCTTCAACGCGTCGGGCATGGACTGGCGGCTCGAGGATCTGCGCCTGATCACGGGCGACTGATGCCCCGGCCGCGCATCGCCATCACCATGGGCGATCCCGCCGGCGTCGGACCGGAGCTGTGCTGCCGCGTTGCGGCAGAGCCCGCGCTGCTGGACTGTTGTGAGCCGGTGGTGATCGGCGATCCGGACATACTCGCGCGCGTGGCCGATCGCCTCGCACTGCGCCCGCCGCGCACCACCACTGCAGCGGTGCCGGACGGCTGCGACCCGACCACGATCCATCCCGGCCAGCCCTCGGCCGCCAGCGGCGCGCTGGCTCTCGCCGCGATCGAGCACGCGGTGCGCGGCTGTCTGGACGGCGCCTACGCAGCGATGGTCACCGCTCCGATCGCCAAGACGGCCATCGCCGCGAGCGGCTGCGACTTTCCCGGCCACACCGAGCTGCTCGCTCAACGCTGTGGTGGCAGCGACGTGGCGATGATGATGTACGACGAGCTGCTCGCGGTTGTCATGAGCACCTGCCATCGCGCGCTCGACGGCACCGGCGCAGCTCTGTGCCAGACGCGGATCGTCCGCTGTGCGCTCCTGCTCAACGCCGCGCTGACCCGTCTGCGCGCACGCCCGCCACGGCTGGCGATGCTCGGATTCAACCCCCACGCCGGCGAGACCGGCATGTTCGGTGCCGAAGAGGCCTGTACGATCCAGCCGGCGGTCGACGAACTACGCGCCGCGGGGATCACGATCAGCGATCCGTTGCCGCCAGACACCGCTTTCACCCCGGCCGCGCGCTCACGCTACGATGGCCATGTCTGCCATTATCACGATCAGGCGCTGATACCGTTCAAGGCCCTGTGTTTCGACACCGGTGTCAACGTGACCCTCGGCCTGCCGATCATCCGCACCTCGGTCGATCACGGCACCGCCTTCGACATCGCCTGGCAGGGCCGCGCCGAGCCCGACAGCCTGCGCGCGGCGCTGCGGCTCGCCATCCGTCTGTTGCCGCCGCAGGAGTGCGACGACAGCGGTTGAGGCCTCAGCCCTCGTCCGCATCGACCCAGTCGTCGACGTTGGCATCGTAATCACGGGTCGCTTCGATTGGATCCTCGCCGGCGTCCAGGTCGGCATCCCACTCGGTATCGAAGTCCGCGTCGGGATCGAAGTCCTCGTAATAGTCGTCCGCGTCATCGTCATCATCGTCAAGACCGTCGACCGCGCCGACTCGCGGCGGTTCCTGCTCCCAATTCCAGCCCCAGGTTTCGCTCCGGAACTCGTAGGATTCCTCCCAGCTGGCGTCCGTTTGTTGGTAGTAGTCATCATCGGTGGGGCCCGATTCGGCCTCCCACAGCCAGGGGTCCTGCGCCTCGACTGCCTCATAGGTGTAGGAATCGTAATCGAGGTCGCTCCAGGCGTGATCGTAATACGGGTCGTAGTCAGACTCGACCGCGGCGAGCCCGCAACACGCCAGCAGCACCACGCAGGCAAGGCGCGCCAGCCGGGCGAGGTGAACGGGGGAACCGAGTGTCAGCGTAACTACTCAGGCCCAACGGGCATGAGTGGTTACCTCGCCCTTTTTCGGGGCCCCATCGTACGCGATAGGGTCTGGCGCCGAGTGGTGGTGGGCGGATATTTTCGGCACAGCCGATCCGCCCACGCCTGACTCTGCATGCAGATTCAGGCGAACCACGACAAAGCCAGAGGGGTAGGTCCTCACGCAGTGAGGACCGTAGGGGCGAAGCCCCTGAGTAGTTACCAGACCACATCACAAAGGGCGGCGCCCCGAGGGGCGAGCAATGGTGGAGCGCCAGCGTGGCGATCGGAGCGCCAGCGTGGCGATCGCCGATGCGCCAGCGTTGCCGCCGACCAGGTCGGCTCAGTGGCGGAAGTGCCGCATCCCGGTGAAGACCATGGCGATGTCGTGCTTGTCCGCCTCGGCGATCACCGCCGGGTCGCCCTTCGAGCCGCCTGGCTGGACAATGGCGCGCACGCCCGCGGCGGCGGCGGCGGCCACGCCATCAGGGAAGGGGAAGAAGGCATCGGAGGCGAGCGCCGAACCCGCGGCGCGCTCGGGGCCGGCCAGGCGCACCGCAAGATCACTGGCGCCCACCCGACTCATCTGGCCGCAGCCCGGGCCGACCAGCGCACCGTCCTTGACCAGGCAGATGGCGTTGCTGGTCAGATGCTTGACCACCAACCAGGCGACGCCGAGGTCGCGCAGCTCCTCCTGGCTCGGCGCACGGGCACTGACCACTTCGATCGCAGCAGGATCCCAGCCGCCGCGGTCGTAATCCTGCACCAGCAGGCCGCCGAGGACGTCCTTGACGAAGCGCGCCTCGTCGGGCGGCGGGGTAATGGCGCCGGCCTCGAGCAGCCGCACGTTCTTGCGCCATTTCGGCTTGGTCGTCAGCAGCTCGAACGCGGCCGGCGCGAAGTGCGGCGCGATGATCACCTCGACGAAACGCCCCGGCTCGCACAGCACGGCGGCGGTCGCCTCCTCGACCTCGCGGTTGAAGGCGACGATCGATCCGAAGGCCGCCTGCGGGTCTCCGGCCCAGGCGCGGAGGAAGGCCTCGCTCTGCTGCGCGGCCACCGCGCAGCCGCAGGGGTTGGCGTGCTTGATCACCGCGCAGGCGGGAGCGTCGAACTCCTTGACCAGCTCCCAGGCGCCGTTGGTGTCCATCAGGTTGTTGTAGCTGAGCTCCTTGCCGTTGCGCTGGCGGGCGCCGGCCAGGGTGGCGCAGCCCGGCAGGCGACGGGCGTAGAAGGCCGCGCCCTGGTGCGGGTTCTCGCCGTAGCGCAGGTCCTGGACTTTTTGCAGTGGCACGGCCAGCTGGTCGGGGAAGCGCTCGGCGGCATCGAGCTCGCCCGCGGCCGCGGCCTGCCGCGAGAGCTCCTCGGCGATGAGCGCATCGTAACGTGCCGTGACGCGGAACACGTCGCGCGCGCACCGCGCACGGAAGGCGAGCCGGGTACCGCCGTCGTTGGCGGCGAGCTCCTCGCGCAGCTGCCCGTAGGCGCGCGGATCGCTGAGAACGCAGACGTGGGCGTGATTCTTGGCCGCGGAGCGCAGCATGCTCGGCCCGCCGATGTCGATCTTCTCGATCCGGTCGGCCGGGGTCGAGCCGGGGTCGTCGCAGGTCGCCTCGAAGGGATAGAGATTGACCACCACCAGATCGATCATCCCGATCCCGTTGGCCTCGGCCTGGGCCTGATGCTGCGCATCGTCGCGCAGGCACAGCAGCCCGCCGTGGATGAGCGGATGCAGGGTCTTCACGCGCCCGTTCATCATCTCCGGGAAACCGGTGTATTCAGCGACCTCTCTCACCGGCAGGCCGGAGTCGACCAGCAAGGCGTAGGTCCCGCCGGTGGAGAGCAGCTCGACCCCGCGTGCATGCAGGTCGTGAGCCAGATCGACGATGCCGGTCTTGTCGTAGACCGAGAGCAGGGCGCGACGGATGGGCGTGGCGGTCATGGTCACCTCCGGGCGCGCAGCCTATGGTGGCCTGGCGATGCGTCCACGCCCGGCGCCTGATCGCGCACGCACCTCTTGCTCGCAGAGGGGCGCTCTCTACACATGAGGGCAACGCCCCGTGGCGGGAGGACCCAGAGACTCATGCCCACTCTCCAGGAAGTCGTCAAAGAGCATCTGGCACAGACCGGACGCAGCGTCCGCAGCCTCGCCGACGAGACCCGGATCAGCTATCCGACCCTGCTCAATGTGGTCAACAAGGGCAACGTCCCGCGCAAGCCGGAGCACCGCAATCGCCTGCGCACCGCGCTGGGCTACGACGAGAAGGACTGGGGCTCGATCCTGGTCGCGAGCACACATCAGACGGCGCGGGTCCCGAGCGACGGCCCGCTGAACCTGCAACAGCTGATCACGCGCGAGATGTACGCGCGCGAACTGACCGAACAGTCGCTTGCCAGCTGTGCCGACCTGCCCTACCCCACGGTGATGGGCGTCACCCGCAAGGGCGCGATTCCGCGCGCCGACAGCCTCAAGAAGCTCGCCGCCACCCTGGAGATCGATGCCGCCGACCTCGACGCCGCAGTCGAGCACAGCAAGGCCCAGCGCAAGGGGATCCAGCCCGAAGCCCGGGCCAGCACCGCGGCGCGCACGGTCCCGCCGCTCGGCGATCTGGTGATGGAGCTGATCAACACCCGCGGTCAGTCCATCGCCGGCTTCGCCCACGACGTGGGCATCGGTTATCTCTCCCTCGCCCGCTTCCTCGAAAGCGGCGTCGTGCCTGACGACCCGGAGGTCATCGACGCCTTGCGCCGGGCGCTGGGGCTCGAAGACAAGACCTTCGCCGCCGCGCTGGAGAAGGCGCTGACCAATCCGACCCCGGTCGAGGTGGTGCACTACGACCAGATGGTCGGGCCAAATGGCAGTCCGCTGCAGAACGCACTCGCCTCCTACATGCGCGAGAACAAGCTCACCCTCAAGGGCCTGGCGCGCAAAGCCGGCTTGAGCCAGGTCACCGTCAGCCGGCTGGTCAAGCAGGGCCAACCCCCGACCCGGGCCATCACCCACCAGAAACTGCAGCACCTGCTCGACCTCGATCCATCGACCTACCAGAACCTGGTCTCGCAGCCGACCCAGGCGCTGACCTCGAGCATCACCCGGACCTCGGACAGCCGCGGCACGGCGCTGACCTCGTTCGACGACACCGACACCTACACCGACACCGACACCGACACCGAGGACTACGAACCGCAGGAACCGGGCTCGTCGACCCGGGCGATGATGGACGAAGAAACGCTCGAAGCCCTGATCGCCAGGCTCTCGCCCAAGCAGAAACGCGCGCTCAAAGGCTATCTCAAGAGCATGCTCTGAGACACGCACCACCCACCGCAGCGTGACCACGAACACGCTGCCGGCAAAGCGCGACGAGCGACAACAGGAAGCCGGGGTGCGCGCGTGAGAGCGCGAGGGGGCAGCGCCCCCTCTGCAAACCGGAGCCCAGCCAGGCCTGGCTGGGCGACCGGCCGACAGAGGAACGCTTTTCGGCGATAATGGCCCGCAGGGCCGCCGAAAACGCCAGCGAAGCTGGCGAGTGACGACAGAGGCCGTGGGGGGCGGAGCCGGTATCGCGAAGCGATAGCAGGCCCCGGTGGGGCCTGCG
>CAZTGE010000051.1:0-25953 GCA_964612995.1 uncultured candidatus Brocadiaceae bacterium
CTTGGGTCGTAGTGACGCAGGTGGAGGCGAGGCATGGCCCTCATTTGCGAGCTTTAGTCGCCCTGCGGGCTCGTTGGCTGCTGTCCTCAGCGTCGGAGCAGTCTGGCGGCTGCGGCCGTGCTGAAGGGGCTGCGGTCGATCAGCTCGCCGTCGTGATAGCGGTGGAGTTCGTCCTTGATGATCCAACGGCGCAGCGAGCGGTCTGGAGCGAAGTCGACCGGTACGAGTGCCTCGACATCGAGGTGGCGACGGCCCCAGCCGTTCTTGCGGTCGATGGCGCTGTAACGGGTGCGATAGCGCAGGTCGATCACCGGCTGCCCACCGCCGCGTCGGGCGGCGCGCGAGGCGCCGCAGGCGTCGTCGACCACACGGAAGCAGGACGGGAAATCAGGGAAGCTCTGGTCCATGTAGCCGGGCACGCGGACGAAGGTGATCCCGGCCGGCAGCTGGACCCAGTCGGTGGCGATCCCGTAGGGATGGTGTTCGACCCGACGCTTGCGGCCACCGGCGTGCCAGGCCACGCAGCCGTCGGCCCAGTCCGGATCGGTGGCGGCGTGGTCGTAGGCGGTGTAGGCGGTGACCTTGGCCCTGATGGTGATCACGCGCACGATCACTGTCTCCTGGCGTTCCATCGGCGGGTGGTCGTAGCGCAGGCGGTCGGCTTCGCGGCTGGTCGGCGACCACAGGCGCGCCGGCGGAGGCGGCGTGGCGGCAGGTGTGGAAGTGGGTGCCTGCGTGGTGGGTGGCGCGATCTGTGCGGCCGGCTGCAGGACGGCGGCGGCTGCCGGAGCGCTGCGTATCGGTGGCAGCCGGGATGGCGGACGCGGTGTCGGTGGCGCCGGGGTGTGCGCGGCCCCGGTGGCCTCGGTGGCACGGTCGCTCGCGGGCGCGAGCGGCGCGGTGCCGGCGGCGCGGATGGCGTCGTGCGTCTCCGGGTGGGGCAGCGCGAGGATCATCACCGTGCCGATGAGCTGTGCTCCGATGATCCAGATCAGCGGCCGCGAAAGGCCGAGCCGGCCGCGACGCAGCCACCCGCGGAGCAGGTCGCTGAGTGGCGGTGGGTCGTTGACCGGCACACAGATGCTGGGGAGAGGCCTGGAGTGGTCCAAGGGGAGCTCCATCGGGCAGCGGGGAGAGAATGGGGCGGGTTTTCGGGTTACGCGGGGCTGAGAGGGGTGATTGGTCGAATCGGATCGGCGGGGCGGAATGCGGGATGACCGTTGAGCAGCAGGAGGGTCGGCGCGCCAGGCTGTGTCACATACCAGAACAGGGGCTGACCTGCAACTATACACCCGGAGCGCCAAGGGCCAGCGACTTCTCGGGCAGTTTGCTCGCCGGTCGGGATCCAGGGCCGATCGCGGGCGGCGGAGCTGATGCCAGTAGACGGCAGCTCGTTGTCAGTCAAAGACTTGGAGAGGAGTCCGCCGTCTTCGGCTCAGCGCTTCGGCGTTTCTGCGAGGCCGTCGGCGAGATTGCACATCTGTTGATAGACGGTCTCGCGTGGGCGTGTGAGCAGAGTCGCGGCGAAGATTTCGGCCGTTTGCGCGGTGGCGTCTGGGCCCCAGTTGATCAGCACCAGCTGGTAGGCCAGGACCAGGCAGCAGTCATCCGGCCGGCCGCGCAAGGTGGGGTGGAGGCTGATGACGAAACCATCCTCCGGTTGCTGGCCGCGGGGATGGACAAAGGCGAGATCGCCGGGGCCGAGTGCACGTTCATCGAACACCACGTGAACCGGGTGGGCGATGAAACGATGATCATCGATGATCTGTCGCAGGATGTGCAGGTCGACCGGCCCGTGGGCTTCGCGTGCGGCCTGGGCGCAGGCCAGGGCCTGGGTGTCGGCGGCAGTGGTCATCGCTGCTTTCACACCTGTTCCAGTTGTGCCTTGAGGTTGTTAAGAAAGCGTTGTTTGTCATGACACCATGGATCGGACATCAAGACCGCATCGGGCGCGTCGGCGAGCACGCGTTGCACCGCCTGGTCCGGGCGCAGGCGCGCGATGAAGCGTGCGGCCATGGCGCAGTAGCGGGCGCTGTCGGGGCAGCCCAGCTCGCCAGCGCGGAACGCAGCCTCGAGCGGGGTGTCGCGCATGATGTGCAGGTTGTGCAGCTTGACCGACTGGACCGGCAGGCTCGCGGCGAGCGCGCCCATGCGCTCTGGCGCGTCTTCGCCCTCGCCCGGCAGGCCGAGCATGAAGTGCGCGCAGAGTTCGAACCCGCGACCGGCACAGCGGGTGATGGCATCGAGGAAGCAGGCACGATCGTGGCCGCGCCCCACCGCTTCGAGGACCTCGTCGCGATCGCTCTGCAGTCCGATCTCGAGCGTGAGGAAGGTGCGACGGCCCACTGCGGCCAGATGATCGATGACCGCGTCTTCGAGGCAGTCGGGGCGGGTGGAGATGCTGATCCCTGCACAGCGGGGAAAGCCGGCGGGGAAGGGCTCGAGCAGGCGCCGCAGATGCGCCACCGAGGCATGGGTGTTGGAGAAGGCCTGGAAATAGGCGATGAATCCATCGACGCGGCGGTGACGCCGCTCCAGCGCGGCGCAGCCGGCGGCCCACTGTTCGGCGAGCGACGGCAGTTCGCGGCCACGCGGCACGAAACCGGCGTTGTTGCAGTAGGCGCAGCCGCTGCGGCCCTTGCTGCCGTCGAGGTTCGGGCAGCTGAAGCCGGCGTCGAGGCAGAGTTTGCGGATGTGCTGCCCGGGAAAGCGCGCGGCGAGATGCTGGCGATAGCTGCGGAAGCCCCACGGGCCTCGCTCGACCTTCGGTGCCGTGGCGAAGGGCTGGGCGGTCTGTCTGGCCAGAAGGGCGACCGAGGAGGTCATGGCACATGATCTTCGGTTCCCGACCGGGAAGCCAAGGCGTAAACCTTCAGGCCTTCATCCGCACACGGAGTGCGGTCTTGGGAGAATGCCATCGTAAACCGGCCGCCGCGCCGCGTCTCAGCGGTACACCCGGGCCACGCAGCCCGCCCGGCGCGACCGGACGTTCGTCATCACCGGAAGATCCGAAAAGGAGATCACATGCATCCAACACCCCTGCGCATCGTGCAGGCCCTGAGCGTGGCGCTCATCGCCACCGTCGGCCCTGTTGCCGCCGAAGACGACGCCGCGGGCAAGCAGGGCCTCAACGCCCTGTCCGAAGCCTTCGCCAGCGTGGCCGAGATCGCGACCCCGGCGGTGGTCCACATCGAGGCCGAGAAGGAGGTCGCCCAGCCGCGTTTTGGCCGGGGGCGCGGCATACCGCCGGGCATCCCCGAGGACTTCTTCCGCCGCTTCTTCCCGGATCGCAATCCGCGCGGCGGCCCCGGCCCGGATCAGGAGGGCAACGGGCGTCGGCAGCCCATGCCGCGGACCCAGACCGCCCAGGGGACCGGTTTCGTGGTTTCCGACGACGGCTACATCCTGACCAACAGTCACGTTGCCGGCCAGGCCAGCCGGTTGAAGGTCACCTTCACCGACGGTCGTGAGATGGTGGCCGAGCTGATCGGCACCGATGACAAGAGCGACGTGGCGGTGATCAAGGTCGATGCCGAGGGGCTGGTGACCCTGCAGCTGGGCTCGTCGGCCGATCTGCGCGTCGGCGAGTGGGTCGTGGCGATCGGCAATCCCTTCGGCCTGACCCGCACGGTGACCGCCGGGATCGTCAGTGCGAAGGGGCGCAGCCGGGTCGGGATCGCCGACTACGAGGACTTCATCCAGACCGATGCGGCGATCAACCCGGGCAACTCGGGCGGGCCGCTGGTCGACCTCGACGGCCGGGTGGTGGGGATCAACACCGCCATCTTCTCACGCAGCGGCGGCTACATGGGTATAGGTTTCGCCATTCCCATCGACATGGCCAAGGACATCTACAGCCAGCTGCGCGAGACCGGAACGGTCGTTCGCGGCTTCCTCGGCGTGGGCATCCAGGATCTGACCCCGGAGCTTGCTCGGTCCTTCGGCATCGACGAGCGCAACGGCGTGGTCGTCAGCAAGGTCGAGCCGGGTTCGCCCGCCGCCGACGGCGGTCTCGAGGAGCAGGACGTGGTCGTGCGCTATCGCGGCAAGGATGTCAAGAACGTCGGGCATTTCCGCAACAAGGTCGCGATGACCGAGCCCGGGGCCACGGTCGGCATCACCGTGCTGCGCGAGGGCGAACGCAAGCAGCTCGAGGTGACCATCGGCCGGCGGCCCGGCGAGATGGTGGCCACGGCTGATGGTTCGCAGATCGACCAGGCCTATGGTCTGGCGGTTGCCGACCTGACGCCGGAGGCGCGCGAGGAGTACGAGATCGAGGTCGAGCAGGGGGTGGTGGTGACGGGGGTCGAAGCCGGTTCCTCCGCCGCCGACGCCGGTCTGCGGGTCGGGCAGGTGATCGTGGGCGTCAACCGCGCGCGCGTGGCCAACACGGCCGAGTTCGCGACCGCGATGGATCAGGCTTCGCAGACTGGCCGGCCGATCCGGCTGATCATCCGCCAGGGCAACTGGAACGTGCTGGTGGTACTCGAGCCCCCACGCGAATAGACGCTGGCCCCGGGCTCCGGGCTGGCCGGAGCTGTAGCACGCCACGCAGAACGCAAGACCCCGCGGCGATGCCGCGGGGTCTTGCGTTCGTGGAGGTGGCCGAGCGATCAGCCGAGGAGCTTGTTGAGCTCCTTCCACTTGTGTTCGACATCCCGCCTGGCGCCTTCGAGCAGCATCGCGGCCCGCTCCGGCTTGCTGCGCTGGAGCGAGAGGAAGCGGTTCTGCTTGTAGTAGAACTCGCCGAGGTCGCCGTCGGGCGCCTTGCTGTCGAGGGTCAGCGGGCCCTTCTCCGAATCGATCAGATCCGGGTTGTAGCGGTAGAGCGGCCAGAAGCCGTTCTTCACCGCCTCCTTCTGCAGGTCGTTGGCCACGGTCATGTTGATCCCGTGGGCGATGCAGTGGGTGTAGGCGATGATCAGCGAGGGGCCGTTGTAGGCCACCGCCTCCTTGATGGCCTTGATCGCCTGCATCGGGTTGGCGCCGAGCGCGATCTGGGCGACATAGACCGACCCGTAGGTCATGGCCATCATGCCCAGGTCCTTGCGCCCCGCCGTCTTGCCCGAAGCAGCGAACTTGGCCACCGCACCGCGCGGGGTGGCCTTGGAGGCCTGACCGCCGGTGTTCGAATAGACGCCGGTATCGAGCACCAGGACGTTGAGGTTGCGCCCGCTGGCCAGGGCATGGTCGAGCCCGCCGTAGCCGATGTCGTAGGCCCAGCCATCGCCGCCGACGGCCCAGACCACCTTCGGGACCAGGTAGTCGATCACCGAGAGGAAGGTCTTGGCGTCGGCGGTGTCGAGCGCGCCGACCTTCTGCCGCATCTGGGCGATGCGCGCGCGCTGCTCCTCGATGGCGTCATGGGTGCTCAGGTCGGCATCCTTGATCGCTTTGGCCAGTTCGGGGTCGGCTTTGGCTCCGACCTCGTCGAGCAGCCGCACCGCCTGATGGGTCAGCGCGTCGACCGACAGGCGCATGCCCAGGCCGAACTCGGCGCAGTCCTCGAACAGGCTGTTCGACCAGGTCGGGCCGCAACCGTCCGCGCGCTTGCAGTAGGGCGTGGTCGGCAGGTTGCCGCCGTAGATCGATGAGCAGCCGGTGGCATTGGCCATGATCGAACGGTCCCCGAACAGCTGCGTGGCCAGACGGACCACGGGGGTCTCGCCGCAGCCGGCGCAGGCGCCGGAGAATTCGAACAGCGGCTGGAGCAGCTGCGAGCCCTTGAGGGTGTAGGGATCCATCAGGGTCCGCTCGGGATAGGGGATCGCCTTGAAGTGCTCCCACTTGGGCGCCTCGCGGTCCTTGATCGTCCCGATCGGGACCATGGTCAGGGCCTTCTTGCCCGAGTCGTCCTTGGCCTTGCCGGGGCAGATGTGGGCGCAGGCGGCGCAGCCGGTGCAGTCCTCGGGCGAGACCTGCACGATGAAGCGCTTGCCGTCGAGGCCCTTGCCCTTGGCCTCGAGCGAGGTCCAGCCCGCGGGGGCGCCCTCGTCGTACTTGGGATCGTAGGCCTTGATCCGGACCACCGAGTGCGGGCAGACCATCGCGCACATGCCGCACTGGATGCACAGCGAGGGGTCGAAGTCGGGGATGTTCAGTGCGATGCACCGCTTCTCGAACTGCGTGGTCGCAGTGGGGAAGGTGCCGTCGGCGGGCATCTTCGAGACCGGCAGCTCGTCGCCGAGACCCTGGATCAGGGGGGCGGTGACGTCGCGGACGAAGTCGCTCGCGCCGTCGAGAGCCAGCGTGGCCATCGGTACGTCGCTGGTGGGGCTCTGCGGCACGGTGACCTCGTGGAGATGGGCCAGGGCCTGACGCGAGGCCTCGATGTTCATCTCGACGATCTTGTCGCCCTTCTTGCCGTAGGTGTTGCTGACCTCGTCCTCGATCATCTGCTGGGCCTTGTCCTCGGGCAGGATGCCGGCCAGCTTGAAATAGGCGGTCTGCATGATCACGTTGATGCGCCCGCCCAGGCCGACCTTGTTGGCCACGTCGTAGCCGTCGAGGACGTAGAATCTGGCCTGCTTGGCGATCAGCTGTTCCTGCACCTGGCGCGGCAGGGTGTCGAAGACCTTGTCGGCGCCATGGATCGAGTTGAGCAGGAAGATGCCGCCCTGCTTGAGCTTGCCGACCATGTCGTACTGGAACAGCATCGGCTCGGAGTTGCAGCCGACGAAGTCGGCCTCGCCGATGAGATAGGCGGAGCGGATGCGCTCGGGCGAGAAACGGACGTGGCTGATGGTGATCGCGCCCGCCTTCTTCGAGTCGTAGACGGCGTAGTTCTGGGCGAAGTAGTCGGTGCCCTTGCCGATGATCTTGCAGGTGTTCTTGGTCGCGCCGACGGTGCCGTCAGAGCCGAGTCCGAAGAACAGCGCCCGCTTGACCGCGTCGGTCTCGGTCGACCAGCCGGCATCGTAGTCGAGGCTGGAGTTGGTCACGTCCTCCTTGATGCCGATGGTGAAATGGTTCCTGGGCCTGTCGGTGTCGAGGTTGTCGAGCACCGCCTTGCCCATCGCCGGGGTGAACTCCTTGGAGCCGAGGCCGTAGCGGCCGCCGACGACAATCGGCAGGCTCGCGCGCTCGCCGTTGTTGACCGCCTCGAACAGCGCTGTCTGCACGTCCTGGTACAGCGGCTCGCCGGCCGAGCCGGGTTCCTTGGTGCGGTCGAGCACGGCGATCGACTGGCAGGTGTCGGGGATCGCGTCGAGGAAGGCGCGGGCGCTGAAGGGGCGGTAGAGCCGGACCTTGACCACGCCGACCTTCTCGCCTTCGGCGGCGAGTTTCTCGACGGTTTCGTGCATCACGTCGGCGCCGGAGCCCATGACCACGACCACGCGTTCGGCGTCGGGCGCGCCGACGTAGTCGAACAGGTGGTATTCGCGGCCGACCAGCTTGGCGAAACGGTCCATCGCCGCCTGGACCTTGTCAGGAGTGGCGACGTAGTAGGGGTTGACGGTCTCGCGGCCCTGGAAGTAGACATCGGGATTCTGCGAGGTGCCGCGCACGATCGGGTCTTCCGGACGCATGCCGCGGGCGCGGTGGGCGGCGACCAGATCCTGGTCGACCATCGCCTTCATGTCATCGGTGGTCAGCGCCTCGATCTTCTGGATCTCGTTCGAGGTGCGGAAGCCGTCGAAGAAGTGGATGAAGGGGAGGCGCGTCTCGAGGGTCGCCGCCTGGGCGATCAGCGCCATGTCCATGCATTCCTGCGGGCTGGCAGAGGCGAGCAGTGCCCAGCCGGTCTGGCGCGTGGCCATCACATCGGAGTGGTCGCCGAAGATCGATAGCGCCTGCATGGCCAGTGATCGGGCCGAGACGTGGAACACCGTGGAGGTCAGCTCGCCGGCGATCTTGTACATGTTGGGGATCATCAGCAGCAGGCCCTGCGACGCGGTGAACGTCGTGGACATGGCGCCGGCGGTCAGCGAGCCGTGGATGGCGCCGGCGGCGCCGCCTTCGGATTGGAGTTCGACCACGTCGGTGACGGTGCCGTAGATGTTCTTCTCGTCGGCGGCCATCTTGGCGTCGGCGATCTCGCCCATGGCGGACGAGGGGGTGATGGGGTAGATCGCGGCGACTTCGTTGCATGCGTATGCGACGTGTGACACTGCGGAGTTGCCGTCCATGACAACCATCGGCCGTTCGCTCATGGTGCACCTTTCTCTGGTGGTGGGCTCCGGGGGGGGAGGGCCGGGGCGTATGTTCCTGAAGTCCCCACAGGATGGGTCCCGGGCACACCGGTCAAGCGACGGCGGCACGCACTCTGGGCGCGCCGCGTCGATCGCCGAGGCTGATCCAGAGCGCGCTTGAAGCTTGTTCACCAAGGTGTTACGAGTCATCATGCCTACTGCCGACCGTGCCGACCACGTCCCCGGATCCCTGGTCTATGGCCCGGTCGATTCGCGTCGTTTCGGACGCAGCCTGGGGGTCAGCTTCTCCGAACCCGGCTATCGCGCCTGTCGCTGGGGCTGCCCCTACTGCCAGCTCGGGCACCTCGGCGCACCCCCGGCCGACGCCGGACCCGTGCCGCTGGCGCGGCTGCAGGCGGAGACCGAACACGCCCTGCAGGCCGCGGATCTCACCACGCTCGACGTGGTCACCATCGCCGGGGGTGGCGAGCCGACCGATCATCCCGCCTTCGCCGACTATGTGCGCTGGCTCGCCGACCGGCTCGAGAACACCGGCGTCGAGCTGGTCCTGCTGACCAACGCCGACGGGCTCGGCGACGAGGACAAGCTCGCCGCGCTGGCCCACGTCGCCGCCGCCTATGTCAAATGGGACCCTGGTGCACCACAGGGTTCCTGGTCGGCCCTGGCGCGTACGTCACGCCTCGACCGCTACGTGCTGGTCAGTGCGATCAGCCAGTTGCGCATCCAGTCGCTGCTGTTCGCGCGCGAGGGTGGCATGCCGGGCAACTTCGGGGACGAGGAGCTTCGGCGTTGGCTCTCGGACATGCGCCGCATCCGTCCGGTGGAGATCCATCTGACCACCGTCGATCGACGCCCCGGCGATGCCGCGCTGGTCGCGGTGGAGCCGGAGGTGCTCGCGCAGTGGGCCGCGGCGACCCGCGAAGCGCTCGACGTGCCGGTACGGGTCTGCAGCTGAGGCCCTGTGGTCCGCCACGTGGTACCCGCCGGCCTCGGGGCTTCCCCGTCCGGTGTCGCCACTAGGCTCCCGATATGACCGAATCGTCGCCGCCGACGCCGCCGCCGCCGCCGCCGCTGCCGGGGCCGCTCGCCTTCCACGTGATGAACAAACCGGTCGGGCCGGTGTGCAATCTGGCCTGCAACTACTGTTTCTATCTCGAGAAGGACCATCTCTACGCCGATGACGAAGCCTGGCGCATGGACGACGCCGTGCTCGAGCGCTTCATCGTGGACTACATCGCTGCCCAGGAGGTGCCGGAGATCGAGTTCGCCTGGCAGGGTGGCGAGCCGACCCTGCTCGGTGTCGATTTCTTCCGGCGCGTGGTCGAGCTGCAGGAACGCCATACGCCCCCTGGCAAGCGGGTCCGCAACGCTTTCCAGACCAACGGCGTGCTGCTCGACGACGAGTGGGGCCGCTTCCTGCATGAGCACGAGTTCCTCGTCGGCCTGTCGATCGACGGGCCGCGCGAGCTGACCGAGCGCAACCGCGTCGATCGCCACGGCGTCGGCGCCTTCGATCGGATCATGGCCGGGGCCGAAGTGCTGCGCCGGCATCGGGTCGAATTCAACATCCTCTGCTGCGTCAACCGCTGGAACGCCCGCCAGCCGCTGAAGACCTATGACTTCCTCAAGCGCCTGGGCTCGCCGTTCATCCAGTTCATCCCGATCGTGGAGCGCAGCGGGCGCGAGGAGCCCGATCTCGATCTCGCGCGCCCGCCGCAGATCCGCGCATCCGGTCCGCCGGTGACCCCGTGGAGCGTCGATCCGCAGGACTACGGTGATTTCCTCATCGCGATCTTCGACCGCTGGATCCGGCAGGACGTCGGGCGGGTGTTCGTGCAGATGTTCGATGTCCAGCTCGGCGTGCGCATGGGCCAACCGGCAGTCCTGTGCGTCTACGCGCAGACCTGCGGCCGCGGACTGGCCCTCGAGCACAACGGCGACATCTACGCCTGTGATCACTACGTCTACCCCGAGTATCGCCGTGGCAACATCATGCAGCAGTCGCTGCGCGAGATGGTCCTCAGCCCGGAGCAGACCGCCTTCGCCCGCGCCAAGAGCGAGTCGCTGCCCGGTTGCTGCCGCGCCTGCACCTACCTGGTCCAGTGCTGGGGCGAGTGCCCCAAGAACCGGATCCTGCACACGGCCTCCGGCGAGCCGGGGCTGCAGTACCTCTGCGCCGGGCTCAAGCGCTTCTTCGCCCACGCCAATCCCATGCTCGATCGCATGGCCGGGCTGCTGCGCGCGGGACGCCCGGCGGCACAGATCATGCAGCAGCTGGGTCAGGGACCGGCAGCGGCTGCGGGCGGCAAGATCGGGCCCAACGCCGCATGTCCGTGTGGCAGCGGGCGCAAATACAAGAAATGCTGTGGAGCGCCGGGGCGGCAGAGCTGAACCCGGGGGCCGCGCGTCACGCGTGGCTGTCGTCCTGGGCCCCGGTGCGCGTGATCGGCGGGTCGCCGCCTCAGTCGGCGGGCGCGTCGCCGAGGGTCTCGCGCAGGGTCTCGGCGCAGCCTTCGGGCGTGCCCTGGCAGACCCAGAAGCCCAGTTGCTCGAAACCGCCCATCTCCTGGGTGTAGGGCAGGAATTCGCAGTAGAGGCCACAGCCGGGGCCGTTGTGCACCGTCACGTTGAAGGCGATCGGGCGGTCGATGGCATCCATGATAGCGCGGATGGCCTGGATCGCGTCCTTCCACGCCGCGGCGGTGGCGGTGCGCTCCTCGTCGTCGAGCTGGTGGAGGTAGGCGCAGGAGGTGCGCTTGACCGCCAGGAGCATGTTGTAGGGCCGGCGCATGAAATACGGCACCATCAGCACCACCGGTCCGTAATCGCGCACCGCCAGCTGTGCCGGGTTCTCGCGCAACATGAAATCGGCGAAACACTCGCCGTATTGCTCCTGGAAGCGGCGGTTGTTGCAGAAATGCCGCGGCGCCACGTTCGTGTAGAGGATCTGCTGGTGGCCGTGGGCCAGGCTGCCGCCGACCAAGCGTCCGTAGTTCTTGATGATCACCACGTGTCCGGCGGGCTGATCGCGCTTGCCGCTCTCGAACAACAGGGTGTGCTCGAGCGCGCCGAGACGGTCGAGCACGATCGCGAGATCGGCGTCGGGCATGTTGTGCCAGTCGCGCTCGTCGTAGTTGCTGGTCCACTGCAGCAAATGCACGCCGCGTGAGTCGCTGCACCCGGCACCCTGGGGCAGTTCGCCACGCGCCATGTCCTGCGGCGCGGCATCTTGCGGATGGGCGATCGGGAACAGGTTCTTGTTGATGAAGGTGAAGCCCTTGGACAGGGGGGTGACGTCGATGATCCCGGTGGTCCGACCGTGGCAGATGGGGCATTCGGCGCCGTGGTCCTCCGGTTCATCACGCGGTACGGCGGTGTTGGTGTGGGGGCGCTTGGCGCGTTTGCTGTTGAAGGTGACCACCGCGCCGTCGCGCGGATCGACGCGCACGATGCCCTCGGGTACGAATTTCTCGATCGCCGACTCGCCCCGGACCAGATCGAAGACACCGGCGGTGTCGATGTCTTCCAGGCGCCGGTTCTGGAGGACCTTGGCGAGCATCTCTTCGCTGAGGTGGTTGTGGGTCATGCAGACTCCCGATGCACCGGCGACTCAGAAGCCGATGGCGGCGAAAAAGCGTTCGACCATCGCCTTCCATGTGAAGTAGGGGATGGTGATGTCCAGCGCCCGCGCGCCCATCGCGTCGCGTTCGTCGGCATCGGCGAACAGACGCTCCAGCGCCGTGGCGAAGCCGACGACGTCGTCGGCTTCGACCACGATCGCCCCGGCGCCCACCTGCAGCGGCCGGTCCTGTTGGCCGGGATAGGGGACGGTCTCGACCTGCTTGCCGAGCAGATATTCGCAGACGAAGGGGATCAGGGTCGATCCGATCACCGGCACGCTGGTCGCGGCGGCCTCCTGCACCGCCATGCCGAAGCCCTCCATCACCGAGGGCGAACAGTAGCAATAGGTCGCGCCGTAGATCCAGGGCAGCATCTCCCAGACGTTCCCGAGGAAGACCACCCGCTCGCCGAGGTCGTTGTCTGCCACCAGCCGGTCGAGTTCGTCGGCCAGCTCCGGTTCATTGCGGTCGACCGTGGTCAGCAGCATGGCGTCGGGGTGGTCTGCGGCCAGGCGGGCGAAGGCCTTGATCAGCACGTCCTTGCGCTTGGTCTTGTCGGTCCGGCTGACCTCGGTGATCAAGCGGGAGGAGCGGACCCGTGCTGCGTCGATGCGTTCGTTGAAGCCGGCGATGAACTCCCACACCGCATGGTCGGGATCGACCGAGCGCGGATGGAAGCGGCCCGCCTGGACGCAGGGGGGCAGGAACAACGGGTCGTCGGCGCCGTAGTCGTTGATCAGCGCGGAGCGGATGACGCTGCTGGTCGCTGCGACCCCGTCCAGCTGGGGGACCATCTCCTGTTCCTTGGCGATGCGCTCCTCGATGCGCAGCTTGGCGTAGGACTCCGGGGGCATGTTGCGTTTTTTGACCGTACCGAGCGAGTGCGGCACCCAGATGTGCTTCACCGGCACTGCGAGCAATGCGTTGAGGCGGATGCCGATGTCGGCGCCGTCCCAGTAGTGCGAGATGATCATGTCGATGCTGTCGTTCTCGGCGTCGAGGGTGTCGTGGAGGTAGCGCGCGAGCTGCGGTGTCTGGGAGAACATGTCCTCCTTGCGCACAAACTCCTGCTTGTCGTCCTCCACGTAGACGATGCGTTGATTCTCGTCTTTGTAGTCGATGCCGGTACGCATCTCGCCGGTGGTCGGATGGGGGTAGCCGCCGCGGTTGGCGATGGTCACGCGGTAGCCGAGTTGGGCCAGGGTCTCGGTGAACTGGTTGACGAACACGTTCTGCCCACCGGTATCGGGCAGGCCGGGGATGACCTCCCACTGATGGATCCCATGGGTGTCCATGAGGATATGTCTGCGTTGGGACGAGGTGAACGCCTCGTGGAGCGCCTGATCGGACACGGTGGCCATGGGAGTCCTTTCTCGCGGTCAGAGGATGTCAAGGGCGCGCAGGCCCTCGGCGACGCCGGCGGCGTAGGACGCGTCGGCCTGATGGATTTCTTTGGCGGCGTGGTCGCGGGCCCAGGTCTTGAGTTCGCTGCGGGCATTGCCTACTACCACCCCGCGGCGGCATTCCTCGAACATCGCGATGTCGTTGCCGCTGTCGCCGGCCACCGCGATACGTTCCTGATCGAGGCCCTCGTGCTCGACCAGGAAGTGGACCGCCTTGCCCTTGCCGGAGACCGCGGGGAGGATGTCGAGGTCGCGGCCGCTCGACCAGACCACCATGTAGCCCTCGCCCGCGGCCTGGGCGCGCTCGCGTACCGTCGCCACCGCCGCCTCGGGGTCGGGGCAGTTGTCGAGGTAGAAACTGGCCTTGAGCGGCGTGTTGAACACCTCCGGCTGGATTTCGATGCCGTCGATACCCTCGACGAAAGAGAGGGCGGTCTCGCGGCGATAGACGCGATGCAGGCGTTCGTCCCAGGCCGCCATCCGCGGACTGTCGGGGGTGAATGGCGGGAGATAGATCTCGGTGCCGACCTGGCCGATGACCGCATCGGGGAAGGGCAGGCCCTCGGTGGCGAACCCGTCGATCACCTGCTGCAGTCGCCGACCGGTGCAGAGGATGAGGTACAGCTCGCCGGCCTCACGCTTGTCCGTCAGGGCCTGGGCGAGCTCAGCGAGCGCGTGCGGGTCCCCGGTGAGGGTGCCGTCGATGTCGGAAGCCAGGGTCCAGGGCATGGCGGATCTCCTCTGTTCGGACTGCGAGGTGACGTGGCATCACGCTGCGATGGCCGCGCAACTCGGTTTCCACCATAGCGTTCGCGTTGCAGCGGCGCAACCAGGCCGCGGTGGCCTGGGCAACGACCCGCCTCCACGACGGGAAGCCGGCTCCAGGCCGGACCCGGGGGGCAGCCGGGCCGGCATCCCCCGGCCTGGTAAGGGCATTCACGTCTGTTGTCGCTGCGCGCAGCCGCCTCAGCCTGTCAGCAGAGCGGACCAGATGGCGTGGAGGTTGCGTCTGCGTTCGACCCAGAGCGCGGTGCAGCGATCGAGCGTTTCGGCGAGCGTGTCCAGGCCGAGTGCGCCGGTGGAGCCGGCGTGCGTGCGGGTGTGCAGCACGGCCAGCTGGTCTGGCATTGGGACCGCGTCGAGGTCACGGCCGACGCGCACGTAGGCGTCGCGGAAGGTCAGGCCCTCCTCGCGCACCAGGCGGAAGGCCTCATCGGTGGCGTAGAGCTCCTTGCCCAGCGCTGCGGTGATCGCATCCGGCTGCGGTTCGATCCCGGGCACCGCCTCGGCGACCACCGCCAGCCCCTGCTTGGCCAGGGCGACCCCGTCGACCACCAGCGCCTTGGTGTCCTGCAGGTCGCGGCTGTAGCCGGAATGGAGGCCGAGGGTGGTCGCGTAGAGCGCGGTACGGGTGCCGAGGAAGCGCGCGGCGCGGCCGCGCAGAAGCTCGAACACATCCGGATTGCGTTTCTGCGGCATGATGCTCGAGCCGGTGGTGAAGCCCTGGCCGAGGGCGAAGAAGCCGCATTCCTGACTCGTGAAGAACACCATGTCGGCGGCGAGCCGGGAGAGATCGTTGACCACCGCGCCGAGCGCGTCGAGCAGCGCGCATTCGACCTTGCCGCGGGCGTTGGCATCCTGCTGGGCGATGCCGCCGCCGCGCTCGAAGCCGAGCAACGCCGCAGCGCGGTGACGATCGAGCGGCAGCCCGGTGCCGTAACCGGCGCCCGATCCCAGTGGACAGGCATCGGCCAGGGTCCAGGCGGCGTCGAGCAGGACCAGGTCGTCGATCAGCGCGCCGGCATGGGCGCCGAAGAACTGGCCGCAGCTCGAGGGCATCGCCCGCTGGAGGTGGGTGTAGCCCGGCAGCGGCGTGAACTCATAGGTGTGGGCCCGTTCCAGCAGCGCGGCCGCGGCGCCGGCGATCAGCTCGGCGCTGGCGGCGCACTCCTCCTTCTGCCACAGCCGGATCGCGGTGAGCACCTGATCGTTGCGGCTGCGCCCGGTGTGCAGGCGCTTGCCGGGCTCGCCGATCCGCTGGGTGAGCAGGGCTTCGATCTTGCTGTGGACGTCCTCGTCGGCGGCCTCGACCGTCCAGCCGCCGGAGAGCCATTCGCTGTTCAACCGACGCAGCTCGGTGACCAGCGCGTGCGCGTCGGCCTCGTCGAGCAGCCGGGCCTCGCGTAGCACGATGGCGTGGGCGATGGAGCCGAGCAGGTCATAGGGCGCGATCACCCGGTCGTACTGGTAGTCGTCGCCGACGGTGAAGGCGTGCACGAGTTCGTTGGTGGCGTCGCCGCCCTTGCTCCAGATGGCCATGGGACTCCTCAGCTGTCGGTGGCCGCCGGATCGAGCGCGTCGATCCAGTAGTGCCGGCCCTGCCGGCGCATCCGGCCGTCGATCAGTGCCTGGATCACGGCCGGGTAGAGCGCGCGTTCGGCCTGCTGCACGCGCGCGGCCAGGCGGTCGGGGTCGTCGTCATGGTGGACCGGGACCGCGCGCTGCGCCAGTAGCGGGCCGGTGTCGTAATCGCCCTGGACCAGGTGCACACTGCAGCCCGAGAGCTTGCAGCCGTGGGCGAGGACCGCCTCGTGGACATGGTGGCCGTAGAGGCCCTTGCCGGCGAAGCTGGGCAGCAGCGAGGGATGCACGTTGACCACCCGCTCGTGCCAGCGCGGCGGTGGATCCCAGTAGCGCATCCAACCGCACATGGCGATCAGCTCGGCGTCACTCTCGGCGAAGGCCTGGTCGATGGCATCGGCTTCACGCAACACGGCGGTGGGGTGACCATGGTCGGCAGCCAGGGCGAGTCCGCCGGCACTGGGCCGTGAGCCCACCACCAGCGCGATCTCGGCGTCGAGTCGTCCGGCGGCGATGTGCGCAACCAGATTGTCGTAGGTCGACCCGCGGCCGGAGAGGAGGATGCCCAGGCGTGTGCTCATGGCGTTCGTCTATCACGGTTGCCCCGCGGGGGTAGGGGCAATGGGCCGCGATCGCGGCGGCCGGGGCTTGCCCGCGCTCTGCGATCGCCACTATCCGCAGGTATGCCCGAAACCCTGCTCGATCACGTCGCCCTCGAATCCTACATGCCCCACCGCGGGCCCAACCTGCTGCCCGACAGCCTGACCATCAGCGAGGACGGCCAGCGGGCCCTCTCCCGCACCAGGGTCGATCCCGACGATCCGCGCGGGCGCGACATCTTCTCGCGTGACGCCGCCGACGGTGGCCGGGTCTGGCTCGAACCGTTCATCGGCGAGCTGATGGCCCTGACCGGCATCCCGTTGCTCAAGGCCAAACTCGATGCCGCAGGCCAGGTCGCGGTGTTCAGCGCGGTAAGCCGGATCGTCTTCGGCGCCGAAGCGCCACTGGGCGCCGAGCTGGAGGGGCACGCGGTGATCACCCGTGATCGCGGTGCCTTCACCCAGTTCACCGCCGAGTTGCAGTGCGCCGGTGAGCTGGTCTACAAGGCCGAGATCATGTCCGGGCAGGCGGCGATGGCGGATGTCGCCGGCCAGCCGGTCCAGGCACCCGATTGGGACGCGGCCGAGCCCTTGCAGGCCGACTTCGGCTTCAAGGCTCCGGCCATGCGTTTTATCGACGGGGTTCGCAGCTGGGATCCGGACGCCGGGCGCATGGTGGGGGTGCATACCTACCCTGAGGGCCACCCGCTGGTCCCGGGCCACTTCCCTGGTGCCGCCTTGATGATGGGCATGTGCCAGTGGACGGCGATCGCCGACGCCGCCTGGGAGGCCCGCGCGCGCAGCGGGCATCGTGGCGCGATGAAGGTCGCCGGTGCGATCACCCGCCCCGGCGGCGATCAGGTGCTCGAGGTCCGCGACATGGTGTTGTCCGACGCGGGCGGCATCCCCCGCTTCACCGGTGCCAGACGCCTGGCCTTCCGCGAGCCGATCCGCCCCGGTGACGGCATCGTGATCACGGTGGACGTACAACCGTGCTGAACGAGGGCGGGCCATCGCGGATGCAGACCACCGCCTGGTCGATGGTCCTCGGTGCCCAGGCCCAGGGGGCCGGGCGCCAGGAGCACCTCGACCGTTTGATCCGCACCTACTGGAAGCCTGCCTACTACTACGCGAGGCGTCGCGGCATGGACCACGATCAGGCCGCCGACTGCATCCAGGAGTTCTTCGCCCGCATGCTCGCTGGCGACTGGTTGAGCACCGTCGACCGTGAGCGCGGTCGTTTCCGCGGCTGGCTGCTCACCGCCCTGCGTCGCTGGGTCAGCCGTAGCCGCAAGGCCACGGGCATCGACCGGGTGACCCTGATCAACGACGAGGTGGTCCGCGCCTACGAACGCGAGGAGCGCGGCGTCGACCCCGAGGAGCTGTTCAACCGGGCCTGGGCCTCGAGCTGCCTCGACGAGGCCATGCGCCTGATGTCCGAGGAGCAGAAGGGGACCTCGCGCGCGCGGCAGGTCGAGGCCTTCCAGCTCTACCTCGAGCGCACCGCCGCCGAGGGTCACTCGCCGAGCTATGACGAGCTCGCGGCGCATTTCCAGACCACCGTCACCGCGGTGACCAACTGGCTCCACCGTGCGCGGACGCTGTTTCGCACCTATCTGTTGCGCACCATCCGTGAGACGGTGGGCGACCCGCAGGATGCCGAAGCCGAACTGCACGAGTTGCGCCGCTATCTCGGCGCCTGAAAGGCTCTGCGCGTCCGGTTCGCGCTGCGCCCGGGGGCTTGGCAAGCGGGCGCCGTCGCCTACCCTGCTCTGGCGATGTCCGACGGTCTGCAGCAGAAAAGCGATGAGGATCTGGTGGCCATGTGCCAACAGGGCTCGCTGACCGCCTTCGAGGAGATCTATCGCCGCTATCAGCGGCCGATCCTCGCCTACATCTACCAGATCGCACGTAACTACGAAGAGTCTGGCTGCATCGCCCAGGACGTGTTCCTCAAGGTGTTCGAGAACGTCCAGCGTTTCGACACCGACCGTCGGTTCTCCACCTGGTTCTACACCATCGCCCGCAACGCGGCGATCGACTACCTCCAGTCGCGCCGGCGGCGGGTGATGGTCACCTTCAGCGATCTCGATCGTAGCGAAGGCGACAACACCGTGCTCCAGGTGTCTCGCGCGGTGAGCGAGAAGGTCGAGGCGCGGATGAGTCGCGACGAGGCCAATCATGCCTTGCGTGAAGCGCTTGGCGAGCTGCCCCAGATCTATCGCGAGATCATCGAGCTGGTCATCTTCCAGGAGATGAGCTACGAAGAAGCCTCCGAGATCCTCGGCGGCATCAGCCTCGGCACCCTGCGCAGCCGGATGTTCCATGCGCTGCGCAATCTGCGACAGATTCTGGCGCGGACTTGTGGGTGGGAGGGGCAGAATATACTTTAGTTTCTAGGGGCTCTGCCCCTAGGACCCCGCGCCCTCGGTCGCGGCTCGCGTGGCTTCGCCCCGCGTGGGCAGCGGTCGCTTCGCTCCCATTGTTGCTGCCCACCGCCGCTTGGTCGGGCGGCTGCGTGGCGTTGGGGGGCGGCGGGGGCCGTCCGAGCGGGTCGTACGTTGGTTTGCGTTGATGGGTGTGCACTCGTCCGGCGTTGCCGGGCTTGCGGGGTTTGCTCGTCCGGAGTTTCTAGGGACTCTGCCCCTAGGACCCCGCGCCTTCGGTCGCGGCTCGCGTGGCTTCGCCCCGCGTGGGCAGCGGTCGCTTCGCTCCCATTGTTGCTGCCCACCGCCGCTTGGTCGGGCGGCTGCGTGGCGTTGGGGGGCGGCGGGGGCCGTCCGAGCGGGTCGTACGTTGGTTTGCGTTGATGGGTGTGCGCTCGTCCGGCTTTGCCGGGCTTGCGGGGTTTCAATGTTCGTCGACAGGGAAGCCGGGGATCGACAGGAGGTGTTGTTCCAGCGCGTGGGCTACGGTGGGGTCGTGGCTGAGGGTGGAGGCTTCGCGGTTGCGGGTGAGGGCGTAGGCGGTCCAGTTGTGGCTGCCGACGATGGTGGTGTCGGTGTCGATGAGCAGGACCTTGAGGTGGGTGGTGCGATCGCGGCTGTCGATGGTGACGCGGATGCCGTGGTTGCGGAGCCAGGTGGCAGGCAGTTCGTGTTTGGGGTCGGGTTCGCCGGTGCGCCAGTCGTTGCCGGCGTCGAGGACCACGCGGACGTCGACGCCGCGTTCTGCGGCGGCGGCGAGACGATGGCAGAGGTCGGTGACCGGGTGTTGCGGGTCGTCGGGCTCGAGGCGCAGGACGTAGAGCGCAACCCAGATGCGGGTTTCGGCGGTGTCGATCAGGGCGGCGACGGTCGGCAGGTAGGCCTCGCCAGCATCGGCCGCGGTGAGCAGGAGGCGTGGTGGGCGCGGACGCCCTGGTGCGAGCAGGCCGAGCACGAGCAGGCCGGCGGCCAGCGTGCTGACCAACAGGATCCGGCGCAGCCAGATCGGAGTGGGGCGCAGCGGGGGTTGGAGGCGCATGGGCTCAGGCGAGATGGTCGAGCGCGTCGGCCTCGACTTCGAATACCGGGATCAGGCGGTTGATCCGGGTTGTGCCGAGGACGGTGGCCACGAACTGGTGGACGTTGATCAGGGCGAGGCGTCCGCCGGCCTCGAGCACCTTGCGCGCGCAGGCGATCAGCAGGGCGAGGGCGTGGGAGTTGACGAACATGATCCCGCGCAGGTCCACCAGCCAACGATCGTCGGGCGCGGCGCTGACAACCTCGACCAGTTCGTCGAACAGCGCCTCCACGGCTTCGATGTCATCTCCACCGGCGACCGCGCGCAGGCGTCGGTGTCCGGGCGCTTCCTGTTCAACCCACATGCCGCCCATGCTGTGCAGAGCGCGACGGCAGACAATGCGTCACCGCTCCATGGCGGGCCACGCTCTGCGCGGCCTCCAGAACCACCGCGGGACTGATCGCGCCCATGTCGACCCGGGTGACATCGCGGCGTTCCCAGGACGCGCCGGGGGCCTGGAGCACGCGATGGCTGAGCCCGCGGGGGCCATTGCGGCTGCCGGGAACCGGGCCGAACAGGCCGACGGTGGGGGTGCCCAGGGCCAGCGCGAGGTGCAGCGGACCGGTGTCGCCCGAGACCACCACCGCGCTGGCTGCGAGCAGCGCGCCCAGTTCGCCGATGCTGGTCGCCGGCGCGAGTATCGCGCCGGTGTCGGCTGCGACCTCCTCGGCGGTCGCGCGCTCGGACGGCGAGCCCCAGGCGAGGACCAGGGGGGTGCCGGCCGCAGTGCAGGCGGAGGCGAAGGCGCGCTGGTGCGCGTGTGGCCAGACCTTGGTCGGCCAGCCGGCGCCGACGTTGAGCGTCCACGGGCGCACCAGGTCGTGGCTGGTCAGCCAGGCGTTGATACGTGCGCGTTCCTCGCCCCAGGCGGGCAGGGGGAAGCGCCAGCCGCCGCGGGCGACGGTGCCGAGGGCGAGGGCGAGGGCGCGTTGCTGGTCGATCACGTGGCTGGCCAGCGCCGGGCTACGGTGTCTGGTCGCGAGCCAGCTGAGTTCGCGTGCGCGCCCCGCCTGGTGACCGACCCGGCGCGGCGCGGCGCTGGCCAGCAGCAGCGCGGCGCTCTTCGCCAGCCCCTGGGCATCGATCGCGGCCTGGTAGCCGGCGTTGCGCAGCTCGCGGCGCAGCTGGCGCAGGTCGCGGCGGCGCTGCGCCAGGGGGCTGGCGTCGCGACGCCAGCGGCCGCGCGGTAGCAGATGCAGGCGGTCGATTACCGGGTTGTCCCGCAACAGTGCGGCCCAGCGATCTTCGCATACCCAGCCGACGTGGTGCCCGGCAGCGTGCAGGTCGGCGGCCAGGGGCAGGGTGTGGACGATATCGCCGAAGGCGCCGAGGCGCACGAGCAGGACCCGCATCCGCGCAGTGTGGGTTGGCCCTGCGCAGCGACAACTGACCTTCCCATCGAAGCCCCCGGCCCGGTGGGCAGGGCGACTCAAAGCTCGCCCCGGGAGCGCCGATCCCCAGGTCGGCATGCCTTGCGTCGCCTCCGCCTGCGTCAAACCACCCGGCTCTCTTCGGCGCTTGGGTCATAGTGACACAGGTGGAGGCGAGGCATGGCCCTCATTTGCGAGCTTTGAGTCGCCCTGGCCCGGTGGGCCGGCTGCGAAGAGCCAGGAACCCGGTCGCCCCGGCCCTTCGTCGCAATGACACGGGCTGGGCCACCAACGTGTCGAATGGGTGTGATAGCGCGAGGAGTTCCGGGGAAGGAGCTCTGCCCCTTTGGATTCCCGGGTCGGCCCGCCTTGCGCTCCTCGCGCTCCTCCGTCGCGGCCCGCGGAAAACCACCGCTCGGTCGGACGGTCGCTGCGCTGCGACCTGAGTCTATAAGCAGGCTCCTGAGGCCCTCGCGACTTGGGGCCAGCCCACGACGTGGCCCGACGTCCCGGTTTCGAACGCCCTGGAGGTGGGGCCGCGCGCAGGGAAGGAGCGTACAGCGATGTAGCGACTTCACGGCCTGCGCCTTGCCCCTCCTCCAGTCCTCGCCTAGCCTCATGGCTTGAAGCGGTGGCGCTTGCGCAACATTCTGCGCATGAGGGGTTTCTATGGCTGAGGAACACCTGAGTCTGGGTCGCATTGCCAAGATGTGCAATGTCAGCCGGACCACCGTCTATCGATGGATCATCAACGGCCATCTCAAGGCCTATTCGCTGCCCAGCGGCCACTTCCGGGTCAAGCCCGACGACCTGTGTCATTTCTGCCGCTCGTTCGGCATTCCCAGCCCCGAGGATCTCGAGAACCGCCAGCCCAGCGAGCAGGGCGAACGACCCTTCACCGTGCTCATCGCCGACGACCACCCAGATATGATCCTGGTCCTGCGCAAGGTGGTCGAACGCTTCCTGCCCAACGCGGTGGTCCATGAGGCGGTCAACGGGGTGGACACCTGCATCAGCGTGGGCACACTCAAGCCCGACCTGCTCCTGCTGGACATCATGATGCCCGGCATGGACGGGTTCGCGGTCCTGCAGGAATTGCTGCGCCGCCCGGAGCTCAACGACAGCCGGGTGGTGGTGGTGTCCGCCTATGAGCCGTTCGAGCGCGTTGAAGAGCTCGGCCGGCTCAACCCCCAGGTGGTCTCCTGCGTGCAGAAGCCGATCAGCGTCGAGCGGTTCGGCTCCCAGCTCCAGGCTTGTGTGCGCGACAAGATCGCTGGTCCGCACTGAGTCCGTTCGCCGGGGTCAGGTCCGTTTGACAACGTATCACCTTCCAGCCCGCACGTGCTACCGTGCGAGCCCGCGGGGGCGGGCCGCAGCGAGCACGTCGCCGACGAGCCCATGGAACCGACCCTCATAGCCCGCCCCGACCACTGCATCAGCCGCAACGACATCGACCCTGATGTGTTGCGCATCCTTTACCGGCTCAAGCGCAACGATTTCGAGGCCTATCTCGTCGGCGGCGCGATCCGCGACCTGTTGCGCGGACAGCACCCCAAGGATTTCGATGTGGCGACCAATGCCACGCCGAACGAGTTGCGTCAGCTGTTCCGCAACAGTCGCATCATCGGGCGGCGGTTCCGCCTGGTCCACGTCTTCTACGGCGACAAGAACATCGAGGTCGCCACCTTGCGCTCGGCCGCCGAGCCGAGCGAGAGCGACGGGCTCTACGTCGAGAACGACAATGAGTGGGGCGATGTCGAGAGCGATGCCTTGCGGCGCGATTTCACCATCAACCAGATCTACTATGACGTCCGTGATTTCTCGCTGATCGATCACGCCGGCGGAATCGCCGACATCGAACAGAGACTGATCCGTTCGCTCGGCGATCCGATGGTGCGGATGCAGGAGGATCCGGTGCGGATGTTGCGCGCGATCAAGTTCGCTGCCCGCTTCGGGTACACCATCGACTCCGATACAGATCATGCGATCAGGGTGCTGCCCGATGAGATCATCAAAGCCAGCCGCTTCCGCGTCACCGAAGAGATCTTCCGCATCCTGACCCAGGCCAATCGCGATCGTGGGCTCGAGCTGCTGCACGACTACGGGTTCCTGCGCATCCTCTATCCGACCTGGGTCGAGGCCGTTGGCGAGGATGGCTACGATCAGGTGCATGATTTTTTCATTCTGGTCGAGCGCGAGGCGCGCGAGGGGCGCTATCTGCCCCTGGAGGTGATCGCGGCCGGCCTGTTCCTGCCGCTGCTGGGCACCGTCGATCCGCACAAGGACTACTTCAACGATCGCTACGCGGAATTGGCGGCCGAGGTGCGGCAGCTCGGCGATGAGATGGATCTACCCAAGCGATTGATGGCCGCGGTGGTGGCCTTGTTGCGTGGTCAGCTCTACATGCTGTTCTTCGCCCACCGCCGCAACAGCGTCAAGCGCTTCGTCCACCGCCAGGAATTCGATTACGTCTGGCGACTGAACGATCTCGCCTTCGGCCATCTCAAGCCACTGCACTCCTTGCAGGAGGTCTGGCTGCACGCGCGCGAGTCGCTCGGTCATGCGATCGGTGGTTGGGTCGACAGCCCAGACCGCCGCGATGTGTTCAGTTTCCGCGGTCAGCGCGGTGGCGGGCGGCGCAAAGACGGGGATTCTGCGTCGGTGGTGATCGACGACCGGCCGGCGGCCGGCCCGCGCCGTCGGCGTCGGCGCCGGTACTGAGTCGATCCGCTCAGCACCATCAGGCAGCGGATCGGTTGTAACCCTGGTGAACGAGCCCGCTCGAGGCGCTAAGACCCGCCATCGACGAGCCCGAGGCGCCGGTCGAACGGCCTGCGGAGGTGCTGCGAGCGTCTCGTGGTCGCTGCTCCGGTTCGTCTCCACCCGCGGGGCTCCCGCTCAATCAAGGAGAACTACATGCGTTCCATTCTCGCCAGACTCGCGACCATCCCTCTCGCCGTGCTCGTGACCGTGTTCATGTTTGGTTGCGGCGAAGAGACCGAAGATACGATGGAGGATACCGGCGAAGCCGTCGAGGAAGGCGCCGAGAACACCGGCGAAGCCGTCGAGGAAGGCGCCGAAGAGGCCGAAGAGGGCATGGAGGAGATGACCGACGAGTAGGTCGTCTTTGCGGCGACCGTCGCCGGAGCGAGCTCCGGCGACGGTCCAGGCCTCCTGGTCCGCTTCTTGCACATGAATCCTTCCACCACGATCGCCGGCCGTTTCCGGCTTGCCGCCCACGACGGGGCTCAGTGCCGCTGCGATCCGGCATCGGTCGCGACACGGCTGGCGACACTGTTTGTATGTGGGGCCATCGGCAGACGCCTCGCCACGCGGTCCGCGATCATGATTGCAGACCGCGATGCCTAGCGAGCACACCCGAAGCCACACCCCTCTCGGCCGACAGCTGTCCCTGCAGGTCACGCTGCTGATCCTGGCCGTTGCTACGGTCCTGGTGCTGGCGAGTTCGTTGTTCATCCCGCTGGTGCTCGCGGTGGTGCTCACCTTCCTCCTGCGTCCGATCCAACGCCGTCTGCCGTTGCCCGAGCCGGTGAGCGCATTGGTGCTGACGCTCGTGATGGCCGCGGTGACCACCCTGGCCGCGGCCGCATTGCTCGAGCCAGCGATGAGCTGGCTCGAGCGTCTGCCGTTGGCGCTCGAGCAGTTGCAACAGATCGACTCGAACTTCGAGCGTTCGGTGGCGCGGGTGACCGAAGCCACGGCGAGCATGGAACGTCTGGCGGAGGTCGACAGCGGCGTCGCCATTCCCGTACGGATCCAGCGGACCGGTCTGGACGAGCGCCTGTTTACCGAGACGGGTAGCACGATGGTCATGCTGGTGACCATGGTGCTGCTGTTGTTCTTCCTGCTCGCCTACGGCGAGTTCATGGTGCTCAACAGCGCTCGAGCCATGGGCCGCCGGCGGCGCATCCGTTTTCTCACCATCCTGCGGCATCTCGAGCGCGACTACTCGACCTATCTCTTCACCATCACCTTGATCAACGCTGGCCTCGGTTTGAGCCAGGGTCTGGTGATGCTGGCGCTGGGCATGCCCGACCCCTGGCTCTGGGGAGCGCTCGGCTTCCTGTTCAATTACATCCCCTTCCTGGGAGCGATGGTCGGAACCGCGCTGGTGGCCCTTGCCGCCGCGAGCACGATGCCGGATTCGGCCGTGCTCTGGCTGGCCCCGTTGGGGTTCTACCTGCTCAGCGCGATCGAAGGCTATTTCATCACCCCGATGTTGTTGGGGCGCCGCTTCCGACTCAACCCGCTGGCCCTGTTGGTGGGCCTGCTGGTCTGGGGCTGGATGTGGGGTATCGCCGGCACCTTGCTCGCTGTGCCGATCCTGGTGGCATTGAAGGTGGTCAGCCGCCGGATCAGCAGCCTGCGGGTGATTTCGCACGCGATGGATGGCCCCGGTCGCGACTGCTCGGGCAAGGCGGTCAACACCCCGGACGGCCTGCGGTACTTCGGCAGGGGTCTACTGGTCGTCGATCGCAGAGCGCCGCGGCGACGGGTGCCGGCAGAGGAAGGTGACGCCTAGCCCGGATCCCGGATGAGAAATCTGCTGCAAAGCCGTATCGCGCCGCCATTACAGGACTTCGCTCGGTCGGCGGATCCTCACGTAGCGCTGCTACGCTCCGGTTCGCCTCGGTCGCGCTGCCCTGTATTGACAGCACGCTACGACTTTTCGCGACGGTAACCACTCAGGGGCTTCGCCCCTACGGTCCTCACTGCGTGAGGACCTACCCCTCTGGCTTTGTCGTGGTTCGCCTGAATCTGCAGGCAGATTCAGGCGTGGGCGGATAGGCTGCGCCGAAACGTATCCGCCCTCCGGCGGAACTTGCTCCTCGGCCTGACGGCCTGCGGGGCTGCGCTTGCGCTCTACGGCCGCTGGCCCCACTGGGGCCAGCTATCGCCTGCGGCGATACCCGCTTCGCCCA
>CAZTGE010000052.1:0-25844 GCA_964612995.1 uncultured candidatus Brocadiaceae bacterium
TCTGAGCAGTTACAAGTGCGCATGGTCATGCGCACTTTTCCAGGGGAATGGAATAGACCGTCTCAAGCAAACCAGGCCCAAGGTCTTGATGGAGTTCAACTGCGCAGTCCACGATCACAGTACCGATATCATTCTCATCCATCTCCGTGTCTCCGCGCCTCCGTGAGAGACCTCTTCGGTGATCGAACAGTCACAAACAACGTCAACAACGACAAGCAACGAGAGGGAGCGCAGAAGTGCCCGCTATGCGAGGCGCCCGACGAGGAAGTCTGCTCCAAGCAAACGACGAGGAGGCAACGAAGCAGAGAGGGCGCTCCTGCGCTTCCTCAGGCGCCTTCGAACCAGCCGTGGGCAGAGACGAAGAATATTTTGCCATCGCCATAGCGCCCGGTGCGTCCGCGGCCGAGCACCGATTCGACCACCGTCGGCTTGATCTCTTCCGCGACGATGCCCGCAATGCGGGCCATCGGCAGCGCTTCGATCGCGAAGGGCGCCGCCACCGCCTTGTCCACGCCGCGGTTGCTGCCCATCACCTCGATCACCTCGAGGTCGTGGACCCCCTCGGTCGCCAGCAGCTCGCGACACACCGCCTCGGCGCGCTGGGGACGGACGATGGCGACGAAGCGCAGCATGGACCGGTTCAGCAAGCGCTGCGGAAGGCGCCGATGGCGCGGTATTTGGCGTAGCGCTGATCGAGCAGCTCATCCATCGACAAGGCCCCCAAGGCATCGAGCTGCCGCCCGATGGCAGCGCCGAGGATGCCTGCCATCGCCTCGGGATTGCGATGGGCGCCGCCGGCCGGCTCGCGGATCACCTCGTCACAGATACCCAGCTCGATCAGGCTCGTGGCGGTGATCTTCATCGCTTCGGCGGCGACCGGGGCCTTGGCCGCGTCGCGCCAGAGGATGGCGGCGCAGCCCTCGGGACTGATGACCGAATAGTAGCTGTTCTCCAGCACCAGCATCCGATCACCGACGCCGATGCCCAGCGCCCCGCCCGAACCACCTTCACCGATGATGACCACCACCACCGGCGTACGCAGCCGGGCCATGTCGCGGATGTTCTCGGCGATGGCGAGGCTCTGACCGCGCTCCTCGGCCTCGATGCCGGGAAAGGCACCGGGGGTGTTGATCAGGCTGATAACCGGCAGGCCGAACTTCTCGGCCAGGCGCATCTTGAGCATCGCCTTGCGATAGCCTTCCGGGTGCGGACTGCCGAAGTTGCAGCGCCGACGCTCATGGACGTCCTTGCCCTTCTGCTGGCCGATGACCATGCAGTCGTGCGTACCGACCCGGCCCAGCCCGCAGACCACCGCCTCGTCGTCGGCGAAGGAGCGATCGCCGGCCAGAGGCACGAAATCCTCGACCATCAGATCGATGTAGTCGCTGGTCTGCGGCCGCAGGGGATGTCGCGCCAGCTGAACCCGCTGCCACGGGGACAGGACAGCGAAGATACGCCGGGTCTCGTCCTCGAACTTGCGGTCGAGTGATTCGAGCTCGCTCGACATATCCATGCCGGTCGACTCTCCAAGATGCTTGAGCTCGTTGATCTTGTCCTCGAGTTCGACCAGCGGGGCAAGGAAATCGAAAGGGCTGCTCACGGCGTCTCCGGGTCTGGGCTGCAGGTGCAGCCTAGCGCGCAGCGCTTGCAGGCAAGGACCGGAGAGCCGCCGATGATCGATTGGCACCCATGGTTCGCGACGAATCCGGGCAACGCACGCAAGGCGGCAGCCAGCGGTCGGAACAGCGCCCCCCCGGCCCACAAGGCCGGCGGGGTGCTGATGTCAGAAACTCAACAGGTAGGCGCTGAGATCCTGTTGTCGATCGTAGACCAGCAGCATCTCGCCGATCACCCGCATCGCCACCACCGGGTGCGGGTGGACGAAGGTCCGAACCGGTTTCTGGGCTTCACGCCGATAGACGGTGATGCCGCCGCTGGCTTCGGCCGCGACCAGCAGCTCGTCGCTCAACGCGCAGGCGCCACTCGCCGCGCCCTTGCCATCGAGACGCGCGCGCCAGGCCTCCTGGGCACCGCCATCTGCCAGCTTGCCGACCACCACCGACCCATCGACGCCGACCACCACACAGCGGGTCGCGTGCGTGGCCGGGCTGCCGCTCAGCTCGGTACCGCACGGTACCTGACCGATGCGACGCATGCCCAAGCGCGGCGGGAAATCGAAAAACTCGATCCGCTCGCCGGCCGTCACCGCCAGCACCTCGTCCTGGCGCATCCACCGCGGCGCGGCCCCGCGCTGTCCGCTGAGCTCGATCGCCGGGATGTCCTGGCCGGTCTCCTCATCGAAGGCGTGCAGACGATTCGCATCGAGCACGAACAGCCGACCGCTGCGACGGAAGAGCGTCGGTGGCAGAGCACCGGCCAGGGGCGGGCTCTCCCAGCGCAACTCCGCGTTCTGGCCATCGACCACCCGCAGCAGGTGCGCGCCACCGCGCTCGATGACCGCAGCTGCATAGCGCGCGCCGATGCGCTCGCGTGGCTCGAACAGCAAGAACGCCACAACCGGCACGTCGAACAGGTCGATGCGGCGCTTGAGCGCGAAACGCTGGCGTTGATCGGATCGCAAGCCCAATTCGAAGACCGCTCCGTCACGACCGGCGACCAGGCAGGCAGCGCCGTCGTCGAGCGACCGCAAGACGGGCGTCCAACGCCCCTGGCCCGCCGATCCCGCCGCCGGTTCGTAGTGATCGCGGGTCGCGAAGGCCAGCGCCGTACCATCGGACACCTGGACCAGGGCCATGCCCTGCGGCCCGTGGATCAGCACCGTCCCGTCGGCCTTCGGGTTCAGACTGCACCAGGTCGCGGTGCCGATGCGCACCGGCAGGGGCGTGGTCCAGCTGCGGCTCGGCTTCATGCTCACGGTCAGCCAGCCGGGCACGTCGGGCCCCGCCGGAGCGATGGTCACCGCGCCGCTGCCATCGCTCATCATGAAGCCCGGAACCACCACCTCGAGCGACAGGCTGCGGCTCGGCAGACGATAGCCCACCGCCGGATCTTGGAGCAGATCGCCGTCGATGCGTACGCTCGGTGACGCCAGCAGCGCACCCTGCGAGTCGACCACCGCAATGGTCAGCGGCACCGGCAGGGCCTCGCGCACCACAGGGGGAAGCCGGCCACGCTGTTTGCGCAACCCGGACGCCAACGACAGCGCCTGTTCGACCCGGCCCGCGTCCAGGGCGGAACGGATCGCCACGAGCGTACGCTCGATCTCCGCACGGTGCGTTTCGGCCTGGCGCTGGATCTGGGCGATGCGACGCGCCTGATCCTCGGTCCAGCCACCGCGCGGCAAGGCAGCGGCCGCGGCGGCCAGATCGTGCCAGGAGACCTCGGGATCCTCGACCTGGGCCAACAGCTCCTGGTAGCGCAGTTGACGCTGCTGCTCGTTGCGCGCCGCCTCCTGCGCGGCCATCAGCTCGCGCAGGCGTTCGCGGGCCTTCTCGACCGGCAGCACCGCGTAGTCGAGGCGAAAGATGCTCTTGTACCAGCCAGGCACGCCGCCGTAGGTATCAAGGAAGCTCCGGATCGCGGCCTCCTGCTTCTTGGGCTCGTCGATGGCCTCGACCTCGGCCCACGCCTCGCCCGCGAGATGGCGGTGCACCAGCGGGACCCCGCTGAACACCGAGGCAGCGAGGAAGGCGAGCAACAGCAGCACCGCCAGCGCCAGCCGGCGACGGCGACGGCGCGAGAGCGTGTTCTGCGCACGGTCCACCTTCTTGAGCACGTTCTCGCGATACCGCCATTCGCTGTGGAACTGGCCTGCGCGCTGCCACTGCTCGATCGCCTTGCGCAGTTTGCCCGCGTGGGCCAGACGGTCGCCTTCGGCCTCGATCTGGGCCACTTCCTGCTGCCGCGCCAACGCGCGGGCTTCGGCCAGGCGGGCGTGGAGCTTGCGGTCGTTCGCGTGCCGCTGCACCGCCTCCTGCAGGGCCTCGACCGCCGCAGCGTAGTTCTCGTTGCGCTTCGCCTCGTCGGCGCGGGCGAGGATGCGCGCGGTGACCTCGCCAAACCGCTCGCCGGAACCGGGGCGGGGGCCGGCCGCGGCCGTTCCGGCCCCCGGGCGCCGCGGCCCAGGCATCGCCACCGCCCGGCGTGAGGAGGCCGAGGGCGCACGCGTGGCCGTCGGCGGCGGCGTTGCGGGCGCGGCTGTCGGCGGTGGAGGCGGGGCTTCCGGCATCGCCGGAGGGGCGCCGTCCCCAACGCGACGGGTGTCGAGGTCGAGCATCTGCTTCATCGACTGCCCCGGAGCCGGGCCGGCATCCTGGCCCACCGCTTCGGCAGCAGGGGCCGGCGCTGGAGCCTCGCGCCCGGCAGACGGGCGGTCGGAAGCAGAAAAGCTGTCCATGTCGAACGGCAGCGGCGCCAGCCCCCCCTGCCCCTGCGGCAGGTCGGCGTTCTTCCACGACTCGCTTCCCTCGCCGCCGGCACGCTGCCTGATCCGCTCGACCTCCTTGATCAGTTCGTCGAGGGAGGCGAAGCGGTCGTCGGGCTCCTTGGCCATCATCCGCGCGATCAGACGGTCGATCTCGGGATCGAATTCGCTCAGGTGCTTGCCCAGGCCCGGATAGGGCTCGGTCTTGTGCTTGAGCATGATGGCGAAGGGTGAATCGCCGCTGAAGGGCAGATGTCCGGTCAGGGCGACGTAGGCGGTGCCGCCGAGCGAGTAGATGTCGGACCGGAAATCGAGCTTGAGCCCATCGCACTGTTCGGGGCTCATGAATGCCGGCGTGCCGACACGCATGCCGGCGTTGGTCACCTCGGTGTCGGCGGTGATGTCCTTGGCCAAGCCGAAGTCGCTGATCTTGACCTCGCCCTCGCGGGTGATCATCAGGTTGTCCGGCTTGATATCGCGGTGGACCACCTGCTTCTCGGCCGACATCGCCAGGCCACGCGCGGCCTGGAACACCAGGTCCAACACCTCGTTGCTGGGCAGACGACGCCGACGATGCAGGACCTCGGCCAGGTCCTCGCCATCCACGTATTCCATGACCATGTAGTAGGCCTGGCTCGACTGGTCCTCGCCGAAGTCGTAGATGTGCATGATGTTCGGATGATTGATCCGAGCCATCGCTTTCGCTTCCTGTTCGAAGCGTCGGATGAACTTGCGATTGCGCTTGAGCTCGGGCGGAAGGACCTTGATCGCCACGCTGCGGTCGAGGCTGAGCTGGCGGGCATGGTAGACCGCGCCCATGCCGCCCTCGCCGAGCTTGCGGTCGATGGTACAGCCGCTGATGGTGTGCCCGAGCAGGCGGTCGTAACGACTGCCCGAGGACTGGTCCTCGTTGTGATCGTCGGCGCGACCGGTCGCGACCTCGACCGCCGTGTCGCATTGGGGGCAGGACACCTTCCGCATGCCAGGCGCGAGAGGGAAGCGATGCCCGCAGACGGGGCAATCGAGCTCGCGGGCCTCGCCGCGACCGGCGGGCACTTGATCGCTCTCGAGACCGGCGAAACCCGGATCGGCCACGGTGCGATGCTCGCTGCGTTCGACCGCAATATCATCCTCGATGCGATCGAAGAGATCGAAGTCGCTCGAGACATTGGCGCGACCCCAGCCGTCGGAGGACGGCGAGTCGGCGCCGGGCGCAGCCGCGGGCGCAGCCGGGCGCGGTTCGGAGGATGGGCGCGGTCCGGAGGACGGGCGCGGTCCGGAGGACGGGCGCGGTCCGGAGGATGGACGCGGTTCGGAGGGCGGACGGTCGACGCGTCGCAACAGCGCCCCATCGGCCCTGACATCCCGGCCCGCCGCTGCATCACGCCGCACGGTCAGAGCCGCAGCCGCATCGGGCGGGCCGCTCTCCTCGTCGGGGTGGTACTCGGCACTGTCGAGCCCGCGCGGGCCGATCGCAGGCGATGCCGCCGGCCCCTCGTCTTGTGCGGCCACCGTAGGCGGTGGCGGCGAAGGTGCTGCTGCCGGCACGTCGGGCGCAGGCTCTGCCGGCGTGGGCGGTGGCGCATCGGGGGCAGGAGTGATCTGTGCCGCCATGGGCGCATCCGCGGGGGCCGGTGGACTCGGCGCGGCGGGGGCCTCCGGCACCTGGTCAGGGGCGCGACCCGCCTGGATCACCACATCGGGTCGGCTGGTGCGTGCGCGACTGGCGGGAGCACCGTGGTCGGGCGCCGGTGTCGCCGCTGGGGGCTCCGCGCTGCGCTCGCTCGAACTACCGCCCGGCTTCCACAGGTGACCACAAGCCGCACACACGGCCCACCGAGCATTCCCCTGCCCCTGACGGGGTCGGCCACACTTCGGACAGGCCTCATCCATCGAAGCGCTCCGCCACGCTGGCGATGGTGAGGATGCCGCGATCGGCGAGCTCGCGCTTGATGCGCTCACCGAAGAGGATCCATGCCGCGATCATCGCCGCGACCAGTACCACCAGCACGATCAGCATCAGCAGCCGCCGTTTGCGCCTGCGCCGCTGGCGCTCCAGCTCATCGATGCGTGACTGCAGCCGGTTGCTGACCATGACCGAGGTGCTCTCCTTGAGCGCCCGATCGAGGACCCGGATCGCCTGGCCCATGTTCCCCTGCTCGATGAATCGCTCGCAGCGCTGTTCCGCCTCGCCGACCTGCTGTTCCTCGACCCGCCCCCGTGCCTCGCGCTCCTTGGCGCGCAATACGCTGCGTTGGCGCCGGTCGCTCTCCTGCTCCGCCAGACGGCCGTAGAGCCGGGCCGCCGCCTCGTAGTTCTCCTGCCGCATCTTGCGATCGGCCTCGGCCAACAGGGCGCGCGGGTCCTGCTGGACCGGCTCTTCAACGAAGACGTGATCGCACCGTTCGCAGCGATAGCGCGACCCCTGGTTGAGGTGCCCACAGCGCGGGCAGGTCATGTATTCGCCGCTGGTCTCGACCCGCCCGCGCCGGCTCGAGCCAGCGCGCTCGGGGCTGGGGGTGGGCACGCGTTCGGTGCCGCGCGGCTGGGTCATGGCCGGAGCCGGCTCCATCGCTGGGACATCGCCCGGCAGGGGCGGCGCCGCGGCGGAGGGCGAGCGGGCGTAGGCCTCCGACGCGGCATGTTGCGGAGCGGACGCCGACGCGTCGCTCTGGCCGGGCAGGGGCTCGAGCGACAGCGGTGGCGGCTGCTGCTCGGCCGGATAGGCGACCGAGGCCATCCGCGCCTCGGATTCGGCCGTGCGCGGTCGGGCCCCCGCGCCGGCACCCATGTTGAGGTTCGGCGCGGGGAACATGAATTCGCCCGAGCGGGTCACCGGCCCCATCAGGCCGATCTCTGTGGCCATGCCGATCAGCGCGTCGCGGCAGGCATCGGCGTCGGAGAAGCGATCGCCCGGCGACTTGGCCAGCATCTGCATGACCATGTCGGAGACCGGCTCGGGGATCTGCGGGTTGAGCTGGGACGGTGGCGGAGGCATGTGCTCCCGCTGCTTAGTCATGATCTCGAACGAGCTGTTACCGGTGAAGGGCTTCTCGCCGGTGAGCGCGAAGTAGGCCGCCACGCCCAGCGAATAGATGTCGCTGCGCACGTCGAGCGAGCGCCCCATGCACTGCTCCGGGCTCATGTAGGCCGGCGTGCCCATCGCCGAGCCGGCGGCGGTGAGGTCGGTGTCGTTGTTGGAGATGTCTTTGGCCAGGCCGAAGTCGGCGATCTTGGCCGTCCCCTCGCGGTCGATGAGTATGTTGTCGGGCTTGATGTCGCGATGGACGATGTTGTTGCGCGAGACGTAGGCCAGTCCGCTGAGGCACTGGATGATCAGCGGCACCAGCTCGTCAGAGGGCACCATCACCTTCTCGCGGATCATCCGCGCGAGGTTGGTCCCTTCGACATACTCGGCGACCATGAACCAGATGCCGTCGGCTTCACCGAAATCGATCACCGAGACGATGTTCGGGTGATGGATGGTGGCCATCGCCTGGGCTTCGCGCTTGAAACGCTTGATGAACTCCTCGTTGTCCACCAGAGCCTTGTTGAGCAGCTTGACCGCCACCGAACGGTTGAGGCTGACCTGCCGCCCGCGGTAGACCATGCCCATGCCGCCGTGGCCGATCTTCTCGACCAGCTCGTAGCCGCCGAAGGAGCGACCGAGGAAGGGATCATCATTGCGCGGTACGGTCGGCTCGGCCACTGCCACCGCCGGCTCGCCCGGGTCACTGTCTTCGCTCTCGCCATCTGGTCTGACGTCGGCCACTTCGATCGCCGGCAGGCCTGGATCGGAGTCCCCGGTCGCGGCCGCCGGGCCCACGGGAGACAGATCGCCGAGGTCGGGCAGAGCGGGGGCAGACCCCTCCTGACCAGTTGGCGAATTCTCGACCCAACCGCCCGACGGGAACACGCCCGGGTCGTTCTCTTCCGCACCCGATTCTTGAGGGACCATTTGAGCCAAGCTTAGCATTCAGGCGACGCCGGCACAAGCACGTCCATCCACAATCGGCTCGTCCCTTGCCCCCTGGCCGGTGCCGCCATCGGCGATCGCACCAGCGCTGGCGCTGTGGTCGCGCGGTCAGGAAGCGGGTTCAGCCGCGTGGATCGCGTCGAGGTACTTCTCCGCCTCGAGCGCGGCCATGCAGCCCATCCCCGCTGCGGTCACCGCTTGCTGGTAGACGGTGTCGCGCACATCGCCCGCGGCGAAGACGCCGGGCAGGCTGGTGCGACAGCCCTCGACCACCTCAATGAAGCCCTGCTCATCGCAGGCGATGCCGCTGCCGGCGAGGAAACCGGTGTTCGGATCGTGGCCGATGGCCATGAACACGCCCTTGACCGCCAGCCGTTCGCTCGCGCCCGAGGTGGTGTCGCTGAGCTCGACCGCCTCCATCTTGCCGTCGTCGTCGGTGTGGTAGGCGGTGAGCACCCGGTTCCACAGGATCTCGATCTTCGGGTCGTTCATCGCCCGCTCACCCATGATCGCGCTGGCGCGCAGCACGTCGCGACGATGGATCAGGTAGACCTTGCTGGCGTAGCGGGTCATGAACAGCGCCTCTTCGCAGGCGCTGTCGCCGCCACCGACCACGCACACCGGTTGGTCGCGGTACAAGGGCATGGCGCCGTCGCACACCGCGCAGGCGGTCAGGCCCTGCTTGTTCCCGGAACCATCGAGGAACGCGGCCTCACCCGGAAGGCCGAGATAGCGGGCGCTCGCGCCGGTGGCGATGATCACCGCACGGAAATCATCCGTCTCCTTCTCGCCGCTGAGCGAGTAGAGGTTGTCCCAGCTGAGCCGGTAGCCGCCGTCGATCGCCTCGAGCGCGGTGAGCACGCACCCCTGCTTGACCTCGGCGCCGAACCGCTCGGCCTGAGATTGCATCGCCGCCATCAGCGCCGGGCCCCTGATCCCCTCGGGGAAGCCCGGGTAGTTCTCTACCTCCGAGGTGGTCATCAGCTGGCCGCCGATCTGCTCGCCGCTGAGCACCACCGGCTTCTCCCGGCCGCGCGCGGCGTAGATGGCCGCGGTCCACCCGGCCGGGCCGGTTCCTACGATCGCCAGATCACGCATGCTTGCCCCTTCGCTTCGTCCTGTCCCGCCCGACTCGTGGGCATGTGGTTGGTGCCCCCGGCTGCTGACGATCGGGGCGCAGGGCCCGGCCACCGCCGCGGATCCTCACGCGCGCCGCTCCATCGCCGAACCGCGCAGTCCGCCGAAGCGCAATAGCAGCGAGCCGACCGCCTGCCCGCTCAACGCCGCCACCGCCGGGCACTTGACGGTGAGCGCGAAGAAGACCTCGCGCCCACAGCCCTCCAACGTCTCGTAATTGCCCTGCCCCTTGCTGATGACCACATCGGCCGCGGCGAAGGCCTCGCGCAACTCGCCACTGCAGTCATCGAGCACCGTTCCCGGCGCATCGTCGCCCGATGCGATGATCGGGATCGCCGGATCGATGCCGCTCGGAGCCAGATCATCGACCGTGGCATCGTTGAGAATCGGACCGCCCCGGACCACCAGCGTCACCCGGCCCGCCGGCAGCCGGTCGAGCACCAGACGGTCGAACACCAGCTCGCCGGCATTGTCGGCGATATAGAGGATCCGATCAGCCGTCGCGAGGCGCTGCTTCAACCGGACGAGCGCCCCTTGGGCGAATGGTGCGTTGGCGGCTGCACGCAAAGCCGCGACGATCGCCGCGGCATCCACATCCGGTCGCAACCCGGCATCGATGATGTTGCCCGCGGCGGCGATACGCAACGCGGCGGCCAGGGGATCGGGATGGGATGCGACCTCAGCCGCCGCCGTCGGCAGCAGCTCGAGCGCGGCGGCGGTGGTCGCGACCTTGATCGCGGCGTAGGGATCCCCGCCGCACAGCTGACGCAAGCGGCGCTGGATCGCCGCGGCGATCACCGGCGGCGGTCGGTCGAAATCCGCGTCCGCCGCGATCCGCAACGCGTCTCGAATCAATCCTTGCTGGGCTTGCGCATCGTCGGCGAACACCCGCTCGGCCACCTCCACGGCCATGCGCACATGACAGGTGAGACAGGTCAGCGCGGTGTGCATCTGCCCTCCACCGCGTCTATCTTGGCGATCCGCCGCTGATGGCGCCCGTTGGTGAAGCCGGCCGTCAGCCACACGCGCACGATGTCCAGCGCCATCATCACGCTGACCTGGCGCGCTCCGAGGGCGAGGCAGTTGGCGTCGTTGTGCTCGCGCGAGAGCCGCGCGGTGTCCAGATTCCAACACAGGGCGCAACGCACGCCGCGGAAGCGGTTGGCTGCGATCGCCTCGCCGTTGCCCGAACCACCGAGGACGATGGCGCGATCGCAGGCGCCGGTCGCGACCAGCCGCGCCGCCGGCATGACGAAATCCGGGTAATCGCAGTTCTCCGGTCCGAAACAACCGCAATCCTCGACCTCGTGGCCCTCTTCGAGCAGGAAGGCCCTGATCCGTTCCTTGAGCTCGTATCCGGCGTGGTCGGTGCCCAACGCGACGCGCATCCGCCCCTCCTCGGCGGGACCCTACCACCGGCCGGGGGGTTGCCAATAGGGCAGGAAATCGCCTCGGCGCCTGGAGGGCGGCGCCGGCCACGCGGTACTGCGCTACGGGGCATCCTCCTTTGCCGACCCGGCATCGGAGCCGTCAGCAGGCGCTTCCGGCTGCGATCCGTCACCGCCGCCGGATTGCTCGAGCCGCTCCTCGAGCCGGGGAATCAGCTGCGCCAGCTGTTGCCCGGTCTGGCTGTCGGGCTCGAGATCGCGCGCCTGCTTGAGGAGATCGATCGCCTGCTGCTGCTGACCCTGCGAATACTGCACCTGCGCCCGCGTGCTGAGCACCAGCTGCTGCGCCTGCGGCACGTCGGCATACTGCTCCATCATCGCCGCCCAGTCGGGGACCTGTTGCCCCTGGCTCTGCTGATAGGCCTGCATCGCGGCGGTGAGCTGCTGGTGCGCCGCCTCGACCAGCTCGCGCTGCTCGTACTTGCGCTTGAGCCCGGCCTCGTTGTTCGCATCGGCGACGATGATCTCCTCCATGACATCTTCGTAGAAGTTCAGGGGGACCCCGCTCTGAGCCAACGATTGTAGCACCGCGTCGAGCGCGCGGGCCTTCTCCACGTCGCTCAGGGCGCGCGCCGCCTCCAGGGCCTCGTCGCGCTCGACACGCTCCTGCTGCAATTCATCCAGATGCGCGATGTAGGCCTCGGCTCCACCCTCCTGGTAACCGGTCCGGGCGTAGGGGCGACCCTGCGCGTCTGCGAGATAGATGGTGGGGAAGCCCTCGACGCCGTAGCGCTCCTGCAGCTTCTGATTGCGCGCCTTGATCTCCTGGCTCTGTTCCTTCTCCTGCGGAAAATCGATCTCCACCGGAACGAAGTCCTCGACCACGGCCTCACGGAAAGCGGTGGTGGAGAATATCTCCTCGTCGAGCTTGATGCACCATCCGCACCAATCCGAGCCGGTGAAATCGAGCAACAGGTCCTTGTTCTCGGCCGCGGCCTGCTGTTTCGCCGCCGCCAGGTCGGTGGTCCAGATGTCCTCCGGGGCCTCACTGCTGCATGCCCCCTGGGCCAGGGCCAGCATCAGGATCATCGCTGTATACATTGTGTTGTGGGCTTGCATGGTCATTCGCCTTTCCCAGCGCATGAATTGCACGGCGTCCGGAATGGACCCGCTTGTGCTGTTACGCCCCAGCCGTCACGCGGTTTGACCCCGCCGCGCGCCCCGCGCGCCGCGGGCTGCAGGCGTAAACGCCATCGTGCAGAAGCACAGCTGCCCGTACACTGCTGTTTCGTGCCGCCTGCGGGCAGAACGCGTTCGACCCCGAGCGTGAGCCCGGGGTCGAACGGATGGAGAGCGGCAACGATCGGCTTCAGGCGAAGTGCGAGAAAGCCTTGTTGGCCTCTGCCATGCGGTGCGTGGCCTCGCGCTTCTGGATCGTGGTGCCGGTCTTGTTGTAGCAGTCCATCAGCTCCTGGGCGAGCTTCTGCGCCATCGGCCGGCCCTTGCGCGACCGCACCGCGGCCAGGATCCAGCGAACGGCCAGGGTCTGCTGGCGATTGGCCTTCACCTGCACCGGGACCTGATAGTTGGCGCCGCCGACGCGCTTGGACTTGACCTCGACCATCGGTCGGGCGTTGTCGAGCGCCTGCTCGAAGACCTTGAGCGGATCGATCTTCATCTTGTCGGCGATCAGCTCGAGCGCCTGGTAGAAAACCCGCTCGGCGGTGCTCTTCTTGCCGTCGCGCATGAGGCAGTTGATGAACTTGGCCACGCCCATGCTGTCGTAGCGGGCGTCGGGCTTGACCCCCGGACCGGTGTAGCGGAAGGCGGGTCTGGCGGCGGCACCGAGCTCGTCGCTGTCGGAAACCGTGATCGAGCCATCGGGATTGACCGTGACCGCCTTCTGCGGGTCGCCAGTGCCGGTGGCCGGATTTTCGACCGCCATGTCGTCCGTGGCCACCTTCTCGTCGGGTGCGCCGGCTTCTGGATTGCTGTCTGCCATGTTTCTCGTCCTCGTTTAATACGACTCCGGACCGGTTGCTTCCTGGTGACGGGACCAGTACTCCGCCGCGGAGAAGGGTGAATGCGACGCGCCGGCGCTGCCGACGCGCTCGGGTCTACTTCTTGGGCTTCTTGGCGCCGTAGAGCGAACGGCCCTGCGCCCGGCCTTCGACGCCGGCACAGTCCATCTTGCCGCGTACGATGTGGTAGCGCACACCGGGGATATCGCGCACCCGGCCACCACGCACCAGCACGAGGCTGTGTTCCTGCAGGTTGTGCTTCTCTCCGCCGATGTAGGCGGTGACCTCCTTGCCGTTGGACAGCCGGACACGCGCGATCTTGCGCAGCGCCGAGTTCGGCTTCTTGGGCGTGGTGGTCTTGACCTGCATGCACACGCCGCGGCGGAACGGATTGCTGTCCAAGGCCGGGGCATCACTCTTCTGGCGCTTGGACTTGCGTCCGTGCCGGATCAGCTGGTTAATCGTTGGCACTGGCTACCTCCTCGGAAGGGGCGGGGGTTGTAGCGTCTTCGATCTCCGGTGCAATCGGTTCTCCGTGCTTGGCGATGTGGCCCTCCAGATAGGAGCGGAAGCCGGTGCCGCACGGGACCAGGTGCCCGAGGATCACGTTCTCCTTGAGACCCCTGAGCTTGTCGACGCGGCCGGCGAGAGCGGCGTCCGCGAGCACCTTGGTCGTCTCCTGGAACGACGCGGCCGAGATGAAGCTCTCGGATTGCAGCGCCGCCCGGGTGATGCCCATCAGCTTGGGGGTGTAGGTCGCTGGCGCCTTGCCCTCGGCAAGGGCCTTCTGGTTCTGATCGCGGAGGATGATCTTGTCCACGATCTGGCCCTGGAGATAGGGCAGATCGCCCGGATCGATGACCTCGACCTTGCGCAGCATCTGGCGAATGATGCATTCGATGTGCTTGTCATCGATGGTCACGTTCTGCGCCCGGTAGACCTGCTGGACCTCAGCGAGAAGGTAGTCCTGCAGGGCTTCTTCGCCGCAGATGCGCAGCAGATCCTTGGGCACCAGGGTACCGTCGACCAGCGGATCGCCGGCCTTGACCCGGTCGCCCTTGTGGACGCGGTAGTGCTTGCCCTGCGGAATCGAGTGCTCGACCTCGGTGCCTGCGTCGCCACGGACGATGATGGTCCGCTTGCCACGCTTGCGCTCGCCGAAATCGACCACGCCGTCGACCTCGGCCATCACGGCCGGGTCCTTGGGACTGCGAGCCTCGAACAGCTCGGTGACCCGCGGCAGACCACCGGTGATGTCGGTCGGGCCGCTCATCTCACGCGGAGTCGATGCCAGCAGGGTGCCGGCGGCGACATCCTGCCCCTCCTCGACGCGCAGGGTCGCCTTCTCCGGGATCGGGTAGTAGGCGACCGGGTTGCCCTCGCCATCCTCGAGGATGATCTGCGGGTGGAGGTCGCCCTTGCCTTCGAGGATCACCTTGTTGGTGATGCCCGTGGCCGGGTCGAGTTCCTCGCGCATGGTGACCTCGGGGATGATCGCCTCGTAGCGCACCTTGCCCCCGACCTCACAGAGGATCGGGATGTTGGCGGCTTCCCATTCGACCAGCAACGCGCCGCGCTTGGCCTTCTGCCCGTCCTCGTAGTGGAGCACCGAGCCGACCGGCACCTTGAAATGCTCGAGGTTGCGGCCGCTGGCATCCTGGACGATCAGCTCGCCATTGCGGTTGAGCACCACGGTGCTGCCGTCGGCGGTCTTGACCGTGCGCAGGTTGTCGTAGGCGACCGTGCCGGCCTTGCGGGCCTTGTAGCTAGTCTCTTCGGAGGCGGTCCCGGCCACGCCGCCGATGTGGAAGGTCCGCATGGTCAGCTGGGTGCCGGGCTCACCGATCGACTGCGCGGCCATCACGCCGATGGCCAGACCCATCTCGGCGACGGCGTCGCGCGAGAGGTCCTTGCCGTAACAGAGCTGGCAGACACCTTCCTTGCACTCGCAGGTCAACGGCGAGCGGACGCGGATCTTCTCGAAGCCCATGTCCTCGATGCGATGCGCGGCTTCGGCCGACACGATCTCATTCTCGCTGACCACGATCTCGTCGGTGATGATGTCGACGATGGTGTCGCGTGCGACCCGGCCGATGATCGCCTCGGCGAGGCTGACCTTCACCTCGTCACCCTCGTAGATCACCGACTTGGTGACTCCGCCGACGGTACCGCAGTCGTGTTCGTTGACGTTCACGTCCTGGGCCACGTCGACCAGCTTGCGGGTGAGGTAGCCCGAGTCGGCGGTCTTGAGCGCCGTGTCGGCCAGGCCCTTCCGCGCGCCGTGGGTAGAGGTGAAATACTCGAGCACCTTCAGGCCGTCCTTGAACGAAGCCCGGATCGGGGTCTCGATGATCTCGCCGTTCGGCTTGGCCATCAGGCCGCGCATGCCGGCCAGCTGACGCACCTGGGTCTCCGAACCTCGCGCCTTGGACACCGCCATGGCGAACACCGGGTTGATGTAGTTGTTGGCCCCGGTCTGCTCGCGCAGATTCTGCATCAGCGCCTTGCCAACCGCCTCGGTGGCGTGGTTCCACACGTCACGCACGCTGCGATGGCGCTCCTGTGCAGTGATCAGACCGCGCTGATAGGCCTTGAGCAGCTTGAAGGCCTTCTTGTCGGCCTCGGCGATGATCTCGTCCTTCTCCACCGGGGTGTCGAGGTCGGTCATGCCGAAGCTCATACCCGAAGCAGTCGAGTAGTGGAAACCGGTGTGCTTGAGGTAATCGAGGATGTCGATGGTGTTCTGCCGCCCCAGGATCTCGAAGGAGTCGGCGATCACCCGCGACAGGCTGCGCTTGTCCTGGGTGAAGTTGTAGAACGGCATCTTTTCGGGCAGGCGCTCGTTGAAGAAGATCCGCCCCGGCGTGGTCTCGATCAGGTCGTCGGTCTGGACCCGTTTGCGCGACATCGCGCTCGAGGCCATCAGCTTGCCCTTGGGCAGCTGGACCTTGATCCGCGAGTGCAGCGACACCGCCTTGTGCTCGAAGGCCATGCCCACTTCGTCGAAGGAGGCGAATATCTTGTCCTCGCCGGGCTGGTCGTCCATCTCGCGGGTGAGGAAGTAGCAACCGAGCACGATGTCCTGGTCGGCCGAAATGATCGGGTTGCCGTTGGCCGGGGAGAAGATGTTGTTGGTCGCCAACATCAGCATCCGGGCTTCGGTCTGCGCCTCGATCGACAAGGGCAGATGGACCGCCATCTGGTCGCCGTCGAAGTCGGCGTTGAAGCCCTGGCAGACCAGCGGATGCAGCTGGATGGCCGAACCGTCGACCATCACCGGCTCGAAGGCCTGGATGCCCATACGGTGCAGGGTGGGGGCACGGTTGAGCAGCACCACCTTGCCGTGGATGACCTCGTCGAGGACCTCCCAGACCTCCTCGTCACGGCGTTCGAGCTTCCGCTTGGCCGCTTTGACGGTCTCGGCGTAGCCGCGCTCCTTGAGCGCGCGGATGATGAAGGGCTGGAACAGCTCGAGCACGATGGCCTTGGGCAGGCCGCACTGATGCAGGTGCAGGCTGGGCCCGACCACGATCACCGAACGCGCGGAGTAGTCGACGCGCTTGCCGAGCAGGTTCTCGCGGAACCGGCCCTGCTTGCCCTTGATCATGTCGGTCAGCGACTTGAGCGGGCGGTTGCCAGAACCGAACACCGCGCGCTGGCAACGGCCATTGTCGAACAGGGCGTCGACCGCCTGCTGCAGCATCCGCTTCTCGTTGCGGATGATGATACCCGGTGCGTTGAGTTCGATCAGCTTCTTGAGCCGGTTGTTGCGGTAGATCACCCGTCGGTAGAGATCGTTGAGATCCGAAGTGGCGAAATTGCCGTTCTCGAGCGGAACCAGCGGACGCAGGTCCGGCGGAATCACCGGGACGGTGTTGAGGATCATCCACTGCGGATCGTTGCCCGAAGCACGCAAGTCCTCGGCCAGCCGCAGCCGCTTGGTGATCTTCTCGATCTTCTGCTTGGCGCGGGTGTTGGCCAGCTCCTCACGCAGATCCGCGATCAGGGTGTCCAGGTCGAGGTGCTGGACCAGCTCCTGGACCGCCTCACCGCCCATCATCGCCTTGAAATCGTCGCCGTAGGTGTCGAGGTGCTTGCGGTACTGCTCCTCGGAGAGGATCTCCATGTATTCCAGCGGCGTGGTGCCCGGATCGGTGACGATGTACTTCTGGAAGTAGATCACCTGGGCCAGCGCGCTCTGCTTGACACCGAGCAAGGTGCCCAGGCGCGACGGCATGGCCTTGAAGAACCAGATGTGGACCACCGGCGATACCAGGTTGATGTGTCCCATCCGCTCGCGACGCACCCGCGAATGGGTCACCAGCACGCCGCACTTCTCGCAGACGATGCCCTTGTACTTCACGCCGGAGTACTTGCCGCAGAAACACTCCCAGTCCTTGGTCGGGCCAAAGATCTTCTCGCAGAAGAGCCCGTCCTTCTCCGCCTTGTAATTGCGGTAGTTGATGGTCTCGGGGCGGCGGACCTCGCCCTGGGACCAGGACCGCACCACCTCCGGCGACGCCAAGCGGATCGAGACCGCGTTGTAGTCGGGGGTGTGGGGGACGTTCTGGTTGAGCAGATCGATCATGCGTGTGTATTCCCGTAACAGGGGGGAAGGAGGGCCCGACGACTGCGGGCTCTATTCTTCGATGACGGTCTCGGAGATGGCTTCCTCGCCGATCACGGTCTCCTCGGCGGCGCCTTCGCCCATCTCGATGCCGAAGTCGAGGGTCGCCCCCTCGCCTTCGCCTTCGGCACCCTCCATCGGACGGTGCAGACGGATGTCCAGGCCCAGACCGCGGATCTCGTTGAGCAGCACCTCGAAGGCCATCGGCGTACCGTAGGTCAGCGAGCCATCGCCCTTGACCATGCTCTCGTAGATCCGCGTGCGGCCGTCCACGTCGTCGGACTTGACCGTGAGGATCTCCTGGAGCACGTTGGCCGCACCGTAGGCCTCCAGCGCCCAGACCTCCATTTCACCGAAGCGCTGGCCGCCGAAGCGGGCCTTGCCGCCGAGCGGCTGTTGCGTGATCAGCGAGTAGGAACCGGTCGAACGCGCATGCAGCTTGTCCTCCACCAGATGATGGAGCTTGAACATGTACATGATGCCGACCGTGGTCTTCTGATGCATCGCCTCGCCGGTGCGCCCGTCGTGCAGCAGGACCTTACCGTCTTCCGGCAGGCCGGCTTCACGCAGCATCTCGGCGATCTCCGCTTCGCTGGCGCCGTCGAACACCGGCGTCACCGCCTGCAGTCCGAGGGTGCGCGCAGCCCACCCGAGGTGGACCTCGAGCACCTGACCGACATTCATCCGGCTCGGCACGCCGAGCGGGTTGAGCATGATGTCGATGGTCTCGCCGGTGGGCAGGAAGGGCATATCCTCTTCGGGCACGATGCACGAGATCACGCCCTTGTTGCCGTGACGGCCGGCCATCTTGTCGCCCACGCGCAGGGTGAGCTTGCGGGCGACGAAGACCTTGACCATCTCGAGCACGCCGGCGGGCAGATCGTCGCCGCGCTTGGCCGAGAGGATCTCCTTTTCACACGCGGTGGAGATCTCTTCGATCCGCGGATCGATCTCCTCGTAGACCGCCCGCGCCCGACGCCGCTTGCCACCGACGAAGTTGAGCGACTTGACAGGCAGGGTCCGGTGCAGCTTGAGCACCTCGTCATCGGTCAGCGAATCGTCGAAGTCGATGATCTCGCCGGTTTCGATGTTGACGACGTTCGCGCCGGCGATCTCCCACACGCGGCGGAACTTCTCCCGGGCCAGCTCGGCCTGTCGCGCGCGGTGCTTCTTCTCGATGTCCTTGATCCGGTTGTTCTCGGCCTTGCGATCCTTCTCGGTCAGCGCGCTGCGCCGCTGGAAGTGTTTGACGTCGACCACCACGCCGTGGATGCCCGGCTTCATCACCAGCGAATCATCGCGCACGTCCTCGCCAGCGCGGCCGAAGATCGCGTGCAGCAGCTTCTCTTCGGGGGTCAGCTCGGATTTGTTCTTCGGACTGACCTTACCGACCAGCACGTCGCCCGGCGACATGCGCGTACCGACGCGGATGAAACCACGCTCGTCGAGATTGCGCAGGGCCTCGTCGCTGCGGCCGGGGATCTCCCGGGTGAACTCCTCCTTGCCCAGCTTGGTCTCGCGGATCTCGACCTTGAACTCCTCGATGTGGATCGAGGTGAACCGGTCCTCCTTGAGCAGACGTTCGTTGACGACGATCGCGTCCTCGAAGTTGAAGCCCTCGTAAGGCATGAACGCGACCAGCGCGTTGCGTCCGAGAGCCAGCGCGCCCTCGCTGGTGCCCCCGCCGTCGGCGATGATGTCGCCGCGCTTGACCGCATCGCCGATGCGCACGATCGGCTGCTGGTTGAGGCAGGTGCGCTCGTTGAGCCCATGGTACTTGCGCAGATGGAAGATGCGGTCCCCGTTTTCACCGCCGACCACGATCCGGGCGCTGTCGACCTGCTTGACCGTGCCGTCGACATCGCTGATGCAGACCATGCTCGAAGACTTGGGCACCTCGCGTTCCATGCCCGTGGCCACCGCCGGCTGCTCGGTGATCATCAGCGGCACGGCCTGACGCATCATGTTCGCGCCCATCAGGGCCCGGTTGGCGTCGTCGTGCTCGAGGAAGGGGATCAACGAGGCCGACACGCCGAGCATCTGCTTGGTCGAGACGTCACAGTAGTTGATGTCGGCCTTGGATGCCTCGGTGAACTGACCGGCGTGGCGGACCTGACAGATGTCCTGGACGATGTCGCCCTGATCATTGACCTCGAGCGAGGCCTGCCCGATCTTGGCCTCGGCCTCTTCGTCCGCCATCAGGTAGACGATCTCGTCGGTGACCCGGCCGTCGACGACCTGGCGATACGGGGTGACCAGGAAGCCGAACTCGTTGACCCCGGCGTAGATCGACAGCGAGACGATCAAACCGATGTTCGCGCCTTCCGGCGTCTCGATCGGGCAGATGCGGCCGTAGTGCGAGGTGTGCACGTCGCGCACCTCGAAGCCGGCGCGCTTCCGGTTCAGACCGCCCGGGCCGAGCGCGCTCAGGCGCCGCTCGTGCGTCAGCTGCGAGAGCAGGTTCGACTGGTCGACCACTTGCGACAGCTCGCCGCGCTGGAAGAAATTGGCGATCGCGCTGTCGACCGCCTGGCTGTTGAACAGATTGCGAGGCTGCAGCGCCTGGGCCATCTCCTCCGGCGCGAGGTCGCGCGAGAGTTTCTCCTTGACCGCGCGACGCAGCTTGAGCATCGAGGCGCGGATCTCGTCGGACAGCAGGTCGGCGATCGGCCGCACGCGGCGATTGCCGAGGTGGTCGATGTCATCGACCTCACCCTCGTGCGCGTTCGAGCGGATCAGCCGCAGGAGGTACTCGAGGATCGCGATGTAGTCGTCGACCGTCAGCACCAGGCTCTCGCCGCCGGTCTTGAGCTTGCGGCTGATCCGGAAGCGGCCGACCGCGCCGAGGTTGTAGCGACTGGGGTTCTGGAAACGCTCGCGGAAGAGCTCGCGCACCTTCTGCTCGTCGGCCGGGTTGCCTGGGCGCAGACGGCGGTAGATCCGCACCAGCGCCTCTTCATGGCTGACGGCCTCGTCTTCGCGGATGGTATTGAACAGCACGTCATCGGGCTTGACCGCGGTGGTCACGATCTCGATCGACTTGATACCCAGGCCCTTGAGCGTCTCGAAGGTGCCTTCGGTCAGCTCCTCACAGGCGCAGATCAGGGGCTCTTCTCCCTCGGGATCCATGATGTCACAGACCAGGATCTTGCCGACGGCCTTGTTCTTGGCCTCCTTGCCCGCGAGCGAGACCTCTTCGGTCTCGAAGAAATGACGCAGGATCTGCGGGGTGCTGCCGAAGTCGGGCGAGAGCGCGCGCAGGAAGGTGGTCGCCGCGATCTTGTGGCTCTTGTCGATCTTGATCTGCAGGAAATCCTTGGTCGTGGTCTCGACCTGGATCCAACTGCCCCGTTCCGGAATGATCCGGCAGGAATAGGTATAGCCGCGCCGCCCGGTGGTTGCGCGCTCGCAGGCGAAGTCGACGCCCGGCGAACGCTGGATCTGGGTGACGATGGTCCGCTCCGAACCATTGACGATGAATTCACCGCCACCGATACGCACCGGCATGTAGGCGATGTGCACGTCCTCTTCGAGAACCTCGCTCAGCGCCTCACCGTGGACGCGGATCTTGAGCTTCAGGCCCTTCTGATAGGTCTGCCCCAGATCACGGCATTCCTGCTCGTCGTGCTGCGGGGCGTTGAAGCCGTAGCCGTGGTAGGAGACCTCGAGCTTGCTGTCGAAGCCCTGGATCGGGAAGAACTCACGGAAGATGGCTTCGAGCCCATGCGTGGGGTCGCGCTCTTCCGGCGGGGCGTATTCGGCAAGAAAGCCGTCGTAACTGCGTGCCTGCAAATCGGTTAAGCTGGGGACGGGAACGATCTCCCTGACCTTGCCGAAGCTCCTGACCTCCATGGGCCCTCCTGCTGTTATCGATCCACCCTGCCGCAGGTGCGCCCGCCGGGGCCACCATTTTGATCACGGAACTGGGATGTGGGGGAAGACGCGCGCACGCCTGGGATCTGATGGGCCCGGAAGCCTATCGTTCAGGCATGCGCATGCAAGGGTCCCGGCGGAACATGCCCGCCGGGACCCTCAGACCTGTACAAGCCTGCGCCGCGCCGTCCGGTACGCCCGTCCGACGCTCTGCCAGGCGGCTCAGGCGCCCTTGACCTCGAGTTCGGCGCCGATCTCGTCGAACTTGGCTTTGAGCTCATCGACCTCCTCCTTGGAGGCGCCTTCCTTGATCACCTGGGGCAGACCTTCGACGAACTTCTTCGCGTCGGCCAGGCCCTGGCCGGTGATCGCGCGGACCACCTTGATGCACTGGATCTTGTTGCCGCCGTCGCCCTTGAGCGTGACGTTGAATTCCGTCGGCTCTTCCTCGGCCGCGGCTTCGCCCCCGGCACCGCCGGGAGCCATGACCACGCCGCCACCGCCTTGGAGGTCGGCGTCGGAGAGACCCAGCTTGTCCTTGAGGGCATCGACCAGCTCGACGAGCTCGACGACGGTGAGACCTTCGATGGCCTCGACGATTCCGGAGAGCTTCTCGCTCACTTGTTCGCTCATGATGTACTCCTGTCAGTTCCTGACTCGAAATGATGATGATGATGACGACCGCGCTACGCGGGCCGACGACCGAGGGCGCGACTCCGCGGCCGCTACTCCTCCAGCTTCTCCTTGCGGGCCATGACCGCGCGCCCGAGGCGGCGGTATGGGGCCTTGAGGAGCTTGGCCAGCTTGACGACCGGACCCCGCACGGCGCGCGCGACCATCGCCCGGGCCTCGTGCTTCGACGGCAGATCGGCGAGCTTGAGCGCACTGGCGGCATCGAGCGGCGTCCCCTCGGAGACACCACCGCGCACCACCACCCGCTCGGCCTCGGCCAGATCACGGATGATCTTGGCCGCGGCAGCGATGTCCTCGCCACCGATCAGGCCCAGTGCACCCTTGCCTGCGAGCACACCCGCCGTCGGCTCGTCGAGAGCCTGGCGCACCAGCCGCGCCTTGGCGACCTTCATATGCGCGCCGATGTCGTAGAGCTGCCGGCGCAGGGCGAGGCTCTCCTTGGCCTTGAGCCGGGCCGGATCGACGAACATCAGCGACGCGTTGCGTCCGACGAAGTCCCTGATCTCGGCGAGGGCCAATTCATTGATCATACTCGGCATGTCGACACCCCCCTCAGACCGCGACCCGGATACCCGGACCCATGGTGGACGACAGGCAGACGCTCAGCACGAACTCGCCGCGCACAGATGCCGGTCGGCTGTCGCGCAGATGCCGCAACATCGCGGTGACGTTTGCGGCGACCTGCCCGGTTTCGAATTCGACCGTCCCGACCGGCACGTGGACGTTGCCCGCGCTATCCGCGCGGTACTCGACGCGCCCGGCCTTGAACTCGCTCACGGCAGTGACGACATCGTCGGTCACCGTGCCCGCCTTGGGCGTGGGCATCAGGCCACGCGGACCGAGCACCCGGCCGAGACGACCGACGTGGCGCATCATCCGCGGGGCGGCGATGGCGACGTCGAAGTCCATGAAGCCCTCCTGGACCTCCTTGACCAGATCCTCGCCACCGGCCTTCTCCGCGCCGACCTCGAGGCTGGCCGCGGCCTTGTCGGGATCGTCGGTGAAGACGATGACCCGCACCTGCTTGCCGGTGCCGTGCGGCAGCGGGAAGCTGCCACGCAGCGCCTGGTCGGCCTTGCGGGGGTCGAGATTGAGCCGGATCGCGAGATCCACGCTCTCGGTGAAACGGGCGGAGGCGAGCTGTTTGACCAGACCGACCGCCTCCTCGACCGGCTTCGGATCGGCATCGACCCCGCCGACGGCCTGGCGATACCGCTTACTGCGCTTGCGCATGGTTTTCCTCTCCGTGGTCAGCGACACCTGGCGTCGGAGCGACGGGGCATCTCCCACTCGTGAGTCCTGGGTTGCTACTCTTCGGTTACGACCACCGCCATCGACCGCGCGGTACCCGCGACGATCTTCATGGCGGCCTCGATCGAATGCGCGGTGAGCTCGGCCTGCTTGCGTTCGGCGATCTCGCGCACCTGCTGCTGGGTGATGGTCGCGTGTTTGCTGAGCGGACCGGGCGTGGCACTGCCCTTGTCGACACCGGCGGCCTTCTTGACCAGATCGGCGACCGGCGGCTCCTTGGTGATGAAGTCGAAGCTCTTGTCCTTGTAGACGTTGATCTCGACCGGGACCACCTCGCCGCGCCGCTGCGCGGTGGCATCGTTGAACCGCTTGACGAATTCGCCGATGTTCACGCCGCGGGCGCCGAGCGCCGGACCGACCGGCGGGGCCGGGGTCGCGCTACCGCCGGGGATCTGCAGCTTGATCTGCCCGACAATTTCCTTCTTCTTGGCCATTATCCTACCTCCGCGGGGTGATCGGGCCCAGGTGGTGGCCCTCCCCCGTGTTGTCGCCGACCTGGGGTCAGCTGAGTTCCTCCACCTGCCAGACCTCTAGCTCGATGGGCGTCTGACGCCCGAAAACGGTAATCAGGACCCGCAACGAGCCCTTGGTCGGGTTGATCTCGTCGACCACCCCGTCCATGCCGGCGAAGGTGCCTTCGCGCACGCGGACCTTGTCGCCGACCTCGTAGGGGATCTGGACGATGGCCGCGCGCTGCTCGTCCGGCGTCGCCGCGGTGCTGATCTTGATGATCCGCTCGGCCTCTTCGGGCGTGAGCCGATCAGGCAGTGCCGGATCAGCCCCGAGGAAGCCGGTCACCCCGTCGACCGCCCGGATGGTTTCGAGCACCTGCTGGGTCGGATCCATCTTCACGTAGATATAGCCGGGGTAGAGCTTGTGCTTGCTGGTCACGCGCTTGCCGCGCTTGACCTCGGTCACGTGCTCGACCGGGATCAGCAGCTCTTCGACCTGATCGCCGAGGCCGGCCGACTTGATGCGATACTCGATCACCTCTCGGCACTTGTCCTCGCGGCCGGAAACGGCCTTGATCACGAACCAGTGCTTGGGCATCAGCCGCCCCTCTCAAACAGGTCGAACAGGCCGTCGTAGACGAGCGCCTTGTTCATGATGTCGACCAGGAAGATGAACACCGAGAGGATCACCGTCATGATCGCGATCACCACGGTCGACCGCAGCACGTTCTGACGGCTCGGCCAGTCGACCTTCACCATCTCGCGCTCGACATCGATCAGGAACTGCGAGGCGCGGGGATGGAAGCCGGCCAGCGCGATGCCCCCGATCAGGACCCCGAGAGCGAGAACGCCGAGCAGGCTGCCATAGACGAGGAAGGGCACGGCGCGATCGCCGATATACCCACTCCATTGCTCGTAGGATGAGCGTCCGAGGTCGAACGCGATCAACACCGCGATCACCATCGTGATGGTGCGGATGATCCTTCCTTGCGGCCAGCGATACAGCATGCCATCCCCGTGAGCGGGCGTTTCATGAAGCACGGGAAGAGGGGCTCGAACCCCCGACCTGCTGATTTGGAATCAGCTGCTCTACCAACTGAGCTATTCCCGTAGTCGAAGGCCGGAGTCACGCGCTCCGGCCACGAAGAGGGCAGGAGGGTATCCCCCGCCCTCCGAATGCAAGCGCCGTCGCCTACTTCCGGCGCTTTTCCTTGTGCAGGGTCCGGCGACGCAGGCGCGGGTTGTACTTCATCAGCTCCAGCTTCTGGCCCATACGCGACCGGCTGGTGTAATAGTTGATGTCCCCGGTCTCGGAGCACACCAACATCACGTGCTCACGTTTCTCCTTGGCCATCGCTCTGTCCTTTCTGGCCCCGACATCCGGAGCCGAAGGGGCCCCGCGCAAGCACGCGGGGCCCTACCATCGGATCGCTACTCGATGATCTTGGTCACCACGCCGGAGCCGACAGTGCGACCGCCTTCGCGGATGGCGAAGCGGAGGTTCTCCTCCATGGCGATCTTGCTGATCAGCTCGCCGGTGAACTTGACGTTGTCGCCGGGCATGACCATCTCGACATCGGCCGGGAGGGTGATGGTGCCGGTGACGTCGGTGGTGCGGAAGTAGAACTGTGGACGGTAGCCGGTGGTGAAGGGGGTCTTCCGACCGCCCTCGTCCTTGCCGAGAATGTAGCACTCGGCCTCGAACTTCCGGTGCGGGGTGATGGTGCCCGGCTTGCATACGACCATGCCACGCTGGACCTGGTCCTTCTTGATGCCACGCAGCAGCAGACCGCAGTTGTCACCCGCCTGGGTCGCATCCATCTCCTTGCGGAACATCTCGATGCCGGTGACGGTGGTCTTGATCGGCTGATCGACGATACCCACCAGCTCGACCTCTTCGTTGAGCTTGAGCTCACCGCGCTCGGCACGACCGGTGACCACGGTGCCACGACCGGAGATCGAGAACACGTCCTCGACCGGCA
>CAZTGE010000053.1:0-25178 GCA_964612995.1 uncultured candidatus Brocadiaceae bacterium
GGCCGGCCGCGCACCACGCGGCCACCCGGCGCGCGGCCGCGGCGCGCGCGGCCGCTTCGTGCGGCTGCTGCGCGCTCGCGCGCCGCGCGAGCTCTGCGGTGAAACCCGGAACGCCGGCTTCGAGCTGCGGCAGCACGCGGTGGCGGATACGGTTGCGGGTGAAGCGCTGGTCGCGGTTGCTCGGGTCCTCGATCCAGCTGCCGCCGGTGGATGCGAGCCAGCTGCGCAGCTGCGCGCGGGGCAGCGCGAGGAAGGGCCGGGCCAGGGTGACCCCCGGCGCGAGCGCGCGGCGCTGCGGCATCGCCGCGGCGCCGGGGCCGTAGGCGCCGCGCAGCAGATTCGCGAGCACGGTCTCGGCCTGATCGTCGGCGTGATGCGCCACCAGCACCAGCGGCGCGCCACGCAAACGCGCCGTGCGCACGAGCAGGTCGTAACGCGCGCGACGGCCCGCCTCTTCGAGGCCCCAGCCGCGCACGCGTGCGAGGCGGGCGATGGCGTAGCGTCGCTGCAAGTGGACGATGGGTGCGGCGCGGCTACGGCCGACGGCGGCGACCCGACGCGCGACCCAGGCGGCCTCGTGGGCCGAACCGGGACGCAGGGCATGGTCGAGGTGCACGGTGTACAGCGGCCAGGGCCCGGCGGCAGCGCTCGCGAGCAGGGCCATGCTGTCGGCGCCGGCGCTCAGGGCGAGCACCAGCGGCTGCGCGTCGTCGTGGCCCCACGCGCCCAGCCGGGCGCGCAACAGCTCCGGCGGCGGGCTCACCGCGAGCCGGACCAGGTCTCCCGGACCACCGAGCTGGTGAGCAGATCGACCAGCGACGGCAGCGCCGAACGGGCCGGGGCCTGGATCAGGATGCAGCCGGCGACGCACGAGAGTGGCGTGGGCACGGGGTTGATCTCGATCACCGGACATCCGGCGAGGGCCAGCTCGGGGGCGATCGCCGCCACCGGCTGGACCAGCGAGGAACTACCGACCACCAGACAGCCGTCGGGATCGAAGGCCTCGATCTCTTCGAGCGCCTCCGCGGGCAGCGGCTCGTTGAACCACACCGAGCCGGGGCGCGCCGGCGCGCCGCACGCGGGGCAGGGCAGAAAGCTCAGGCCGTTGTCCTCGGCGTCGGCCCCCTCCCAGCCGCAGCCGGCCGCGCAGACGGTGGCGAACAGGCTGCCGTGCAGGTGGACGGTGCCGCGGACCCCGGCACGGTCGAGCAGGTCGTCCTCGTTGGTGGTGGCGACCAGCACCCGCCGCGGCGGGACCCACGAACGCTGCAGCAGGGCGAGCGAACGCTGGCCGGCGTGGGGTTCGCAGGTGGCGATGTGCTCGCGGCGCTCGCGATACCAGTCCCAGACCAGCCCGGGATCGCGTTCGAAGGCGGCGCGCGTGGCCAGGTCCTCGACCCGATGGGTCTGCCACAGGCCGCCGGCATCACGGAAGGTGGGCACCCCGGCGTCGGCGCTGAGGCCGGCCCCGGCGATGACCAGCAGACGCCGACAGCCCTGCAAGGCCTGTACGGCGGGCTTCAGCTGCACCGCGTTCGTATCCCCCATTCCGGCGAGCCTAGCTGCTGGCCCGCGGCGAGCAAACCGGAGGCCGCCGACAGCGTCAGGGCGGCTCAAAGCTCGCAAATGAGGGCCATGCCTCACCTCCTCCTGCGTCACTACGGCCCAAGCGCCTAAGAGAGCCGGGCGGTTTGACGCAAGTGGAGGCGACGCAAGGCATGCCGACCTGGTGATCGGCGCTCCCGGGGCGAGCTTTGAGTCGCCCTGCCGACAGCGTGATGCCGCACCCGCGCGTTCACCCCCAGCGTGACCCGCTTGCCGGCGCGGGACGTCCCGACCGGCCGCAGGGGCCCGCCGGTCAGACCGGGGCATCGCTGCCCACGACCTCACGCACCGCCGTGACATCGGCCGCGATCTGGGCGCTGAGCGCGGCGTGATCGGGGAAGCGACGTTCGCCGCGCAGACGACACAGCAGCTGCAGCCGGATGTCCGCGCCGTAGCAGTCGCCCGACCAATCGATCAGGTGCGCTTCGATGCTCAGCGCGCGTCCGCGGCCGATGGTCGGGTTGCGCCCCACATTCACCGCCGCAGCGATGCGGCGCGCACCCAGCAGGGCCCGCGCCGCGTAGGTACCGGTGGCCGGCGCGAGCGTCGCGCAATGCCCGAGGTTGGCGGTGGGGAAGCCCAGGCCGTGGCCGCGGCCCTCGCCGTGGATCACCCGACCAACGAGTTCGTGCGGCCGATCGAGCATGCGCGCCGCGGCGGCCACCCGTCCGCGGCAGACCGCGGTGCGGATCCGGCTCGAGGAGATCACGCGCCCGCGATCCAGGACCGGGCCGACCACCTCCAGACGCATCGACCGTGCGCGGCTGAGCGCGGCGAGCTCAGCCACCCCCGCGCTGCGGGAGCGCCCGCAGCGGAAGTCGGGCCCGCAGACCACGGCGTCGATGCCGTGCTGGTCCCGCAGCAGGTCGAGGAAGGCGCCGGCATCCAGAGCGCGGATGCGCGCGAAGGGCAACTCGAGACTCGCGATGGCGACGCCCACCGCGCGCGACCAGGCATCGAGCACCCGCGAGCGCCCCGCCGGCGTGAGCAGCGGGATCCGCGGCTGCCAGCCGAGAGCGACGTCCATGCCGCTGAAGCGGACCACCACCGGCGCGCCCTGGGCTGCCGCCGCGTCGACCAACGCCCGATGGCCGCGATGCATCGCGGTGAACTTGCCGATACACGCCACCCGTCGCACCGGATTCATTCCTCGTCGTACCACACCCCGCGGCCGCTGCCGGGCAGCTGGGTGCGCCAGCCCGGCTGCGCGAGCAGGTCCTCGAGCGCTGCGAGTTCGCCCGCCGCGAGCGCGTCGAGCGCGGCGAGCGCGCGGGCCTGATCGGGCGCGAGCGCCTCGATCAGGCGGCGGATGCTGCGCCGCAGATCGGGCATGTGGGCACGACGGCTCTGCTCGTGCTGCGCGGCCTCGATCTCGGTGAAACCGATCGCCGGATCGTCGCTCCAGGCGGCGACGATCTGCCATTCGCGCAGTGCGGCGACCAGCTGGCGCAGCGCGGCGAGGTGACGGCCGCGGTTGCGCAGACGGTAGCCATCACGCCCCATCAGGATGGGCACGAAACGGCGGATGTAGGCGCGCGAGGCCATGCGGTCGCCGCGTGCACGGCGCAGCACGAGATCGCAGCGGAACAGCTTCACACCGAGGCGGCTGGGGGTCATGCTGGGCACCACGCGCGCGCCCGGCGCGACCTGGACATCGGGGTCGGCCAGCGCCACCGTGCGCTGCGCGCCTGCAGCCGCATCCTGCACGATGCCCCGATGGACCTGCTGCGCATCGATCACCAGCACCGGCGAGCCGGGCTCGAGATCGAGCCCGGCAGCCAGCTCGAGGTGGTCGCCGGCGACCGCCACCACCCGAGAGACCGGGATCGGCTCCACGGCCGGCACGAAACGGCTGAACAGCGGATTGAGCAGACGACTCCAGTCGTGCATCTCGACGCGTTCGAGGTGATCCTCGCCCTTGCGGTAGAGCAGGAAGGCGAGGTGCCGCAGCAGGCGCCCGCTCTCGGGATTGCGCCCGATGCCGCGCAAGCTGGCCTCGATCCCGGTGAGATACCAGTTCCACTCCTCCTGCGGGTCATCCATCTCGCGCGCGATGTTCAACGCCATGTCGTGGGCCATATATTCCCACACCACCGGGAAGTGCGGCTGCACACGGGCGATGAGGCCGAACACGGCCACGCTCTCATAGAAGCGACCGTGGTCCTTGGCGTTGAGCGCGCGCATCCACAGCAGGTCGGCGACCAGCCCGCGCATCCCGCCGAGCAGCAGGGTGCCGGCGAACTCGCCCGGTTCGAGGTGGACGTAGGCCGCACCTTCGGGGGCGAACTCGGCGCTGACCCCGCCGGCGACCAGGGGCCGGCGACGCCAGGCCGCCCCGGCGCTGAACGCGCTGGCGATCAGGCACAGGATCCCCAAGACGAGACAGGTGAGGCTTCCCTCACAGGGGGCGCTGCCCCCTCGCGCCTTCGGCGCACACCCCCACGGCCTCGGTCGGGGTTCGCGGCCTGCGGCCGCGTTTTCGCCGGGCCTACGGCCCATTTTCGGCGAAAACCACCCATCGGTCGGCCGACCCGCTATCCACGATTTTTTCCGTGCGAACGCCTCATTGCGAGCTTTGAGGGTCCCGTCACAGGTACGCGGTCTCACGTCTCCAGCCTCCGCATCGCCAGCATCGCCGCGCCAAGGAACACCGCGATGAATATACCATAATAGACCCAGGCGTCGGCCACCATGCCCCAGCCGATGTGGCGGCTCGCGGCGAGGTTGGCCTCGACAGGGTAGCGAGCGAAATCGGGCATCAGGCGCACCAGCAGAGCGAGGGCGCGGGCGACCGGCCCCTCGGCCCCGGCGAGCAGCTCCGATTCGGCGTAGCTGAGCAGATGGCCGCCGAAGAGCATGGTCAGCCCGCCGAGCAGGGCCACGCCCATGCGGGCGACGGTGACCAGGAACAGGCCGCAGGCGGCGAGCAGCCCGGCCGCGGCGAGGGTGATCGCCCCCGCGCGCAGGACATTGCCGAGGAAGGACCCCACGCGGGTGGCGATCAACACGCTGCTCTCGCGATGGAAGAACAGCCGCGCCTCGCTGCGCAGGCGGTCGATCTGGACGGTCAGGCGGCCGTCGCGCACCAGCGCGCCGGGCACCTGCAGCCGCGCATAGTCGCGGCCGAAATCCCGCCGCCGCTCGCTGCGCCCCGCGAGCTGGATCGGCTCCGGCATGTCGCTGGGGCCGGTCGCCTGCCCGTAGGGCGAGGCCGGATCGAGGCGCAGGCGTTGGCTCCGGCCGTCGGCGGCGATGGCACTCACGCTCACCGGCGTGCGTTCGATCTGGTGGGCGAGATCGATCCCGGTCACCTGTGCCCGCAACAGCAGGCTCAGCTCGCTGGCCCCGGAAGGCAGGTCGGTGAACTGCCAGCGCACCGCCTCGCCGTGGCCGGCGTCGAGCCGCCCGGCGAGAATGACCCGTTCGGCCGTGGGCGGCAGGGGCAGGGCCTGGCCGCTGCGCACGACCCAACCGCTCTCCGGCGCACGGGTGATCATCGGCGCGACCAGCCGGCCGACCTGCAGCCGGATGGAGAGGGTGCCGACCAGGTCGAGCGCCACCACCGCGCACGCCAGCAAAGCCAGGGTGCCGAGCCAGCGCCCGGCGACGTAGGCGCTGCGCGGCAGCGGCTTGCTCAACAACGATAGCATGCAGCGCTGCTCGAGGTCGCGGCGCACCGGGGCGATGCCGCCCTGCAGCGCGAACATCACGACCGCGAAGGAGATGGTGCCGGTGACCACCGCCACCGACAGCCGCAGACCATCGGCGGGATTGGCCGCCCGCAGCCGAGGCACCGCGGCCAGGACCACCACCGTGGCCAGGACCAGCAGCAACCAGGCGCGTGAGCGCAGGGCCTCGACCATCGTGATCCCGGCCATGGTCCGGGTGCCACGCAGCCAATCACGCATGGTCGTCGGCGACCTCGGCCCCGGCGGGGGCGTCTGCGGGGGCGTCAGCGGGAGGGGTGGCGGCGGCGACGATGCGACGGAAATGCTGCTCCAGGCGTTCGCGCGGATGCTCGGTCGCGATCAAGTGCTCGCCGGCGTTGCGCTCGAGCGCAGCGATCAGCTCGGGGTCGTCGCCACGCACGCGCAGCGCGACCTCGTCGTGACGCGCGAGCAGCTCCTCGACCGCGCCCTGCTCGCGCAGCACGCCGTTGTGGAGGATGGCGATGCGATCGCAGACGTCCTCGACATCGGCGAGCAGGTGGCTGCTCAGCAGCACCGTGGTGCCATCCGCACGCAGGCTCTGGATCAGCTCCTTGACCTCGACGATGCCCAGCGGATCGAGCCCGGAGGTCGGTTCGTCGAGGATCACCAGATCGGGCCGGTTGATCAGCGCCTGGGCCAGGCCGAGGCGCCGGGCCATGCCTTTGGAGTACTCGCCCAGGCGCCGCCGGCGGGCGCCCTCCAGCCCGACGAGGGTGATCAGCTCGTCGATCCGCCGGTCCAGCTCCGCGCGCTGCAGGCCGAACAGCCGGCCATAGAAGCGCAGGGTCTGCTCAGCGTCGAGGAAGCGGTAGAGGTGGGTCTCTTCTGGCAGGTAGCCGAGCCGGTGCCTGGCGGCGAGATCACCAGGGTCGCGGCCGAAGACGAAGGCGTCGCCAGCGGTGGGGCGCAGCAGCCCCAGCAGCAGCTTGATGGTCGTGGTCTTGCCCGAGCCGTTGGGCCCGAGCAGGCCGTAGACCTCGCCTGCACGCACCTCAAGATCGAGGCCGTGCAGCGCGCGCACCCGCGCGCGACCCCAGAAGTCGGTGTAGGTCTTGGCCAGCCCCACCGTCCGCAAGACGATCTCGTCGCTCATCGCGGCCATGAGACGGCACGTTGCTGCCCAGGCAAGCGCCCACCGCTTCTGCGCAGGCCCGACGGTGGCTTACTCAGCCCTGCGCGCGGAAGGCGGTTGCGGATTGCCAGCAAGGCCGGGTCACGATAGACGATGGCATGCGCAAGTCGACGTTGCTCCTGGTCGCCGTCTTCCTGCTCGCCGGCTGCGGCGATGCTGTCTACCAGACCCGCTACATCCCGCACCACCACGATCTCAGCTGGGACGACAGCTGGGAGCAGTTGCCCTGGCGCGAGCCGGCGCTGCCCGGCAACCCGCATTACGCGCACCACGAGAATCCGCAGCGCCCCGGAGCGCGCGAGCAGACCGCCTATTCGCTCGGGCGCTCGCCGCTCGACTTCCACTACACCGGCGATCACTGCAGCGCGGTGCTGGAAGACTCCACCCGGGACGAGTGATCCGCTGAGCGCTGGCGCGTGATGCGCGGGATCCGCCTGAGCCACCGTGGCAGCAGCACGAACCACAGCGGCCACAGCAACATCAGACACCAGGGGAAAGCCCCGCAGCGCCAATGCGCCGCCGGCCACTGCGCGACCATCCGCGCGACGCCGACCAGGGCATCGAGCCCGCATTCCACCAGCAGATAGCACCCGGCCCACGGCCCCTCCGGCCACACGGCGCTCAGCGGCAGCAGCAAGGCGCCACCGGCAAGGGTCAGCACGAGGAAGGGCGCGGCGAGCACCGTGGCCACCGGCGCCCAAGGGCTGATGGTACCGAACACGCCGGCGGTCAGCGGGGCCACCGCGAGGCCCGCGGCCAGACCGATGAGCAGGCCGTCGCAGCCCTGGCGCAGCAGCCAGAGCGTACCGCGCCAGAGCGCCGCGCTCAGCGGCAGGGGTTGCAGCGGCAGCAGACGACGACGCAGCGCGACGAGCTCGCGCCCCAGGGTGACGATGCCCAGCACTGCCGCAGCGCTGAGCTGCAATCCGAGTTCGCGCGCCTGGCCCGGCGACCAGGCGAGCAGCACGATCAGGGCCAGGCTCAGGGCCGCGAGCCGGTGCGGCCGCCGCCCGGCCAGGCGCGCCACCACCACCGCGGCGACCATCACCGCCGCACGGCGGGTGGCGAGGCTGTCGCCAGCGATCCACAGGTAGATGCCGGCGAGCAGCACCAGCAGCACCTGCCGCGCGGCCCAGGGGCGCACAGCGACGCGCAAAGCCGCGGCCGCCAGGGCGAGCACCAGCCCCAGATGCAGACCGCTGACCGCGAGCAGGTGCATCAGCCCACCGCGACGAAACACCTCACGATCGGACACCCGCCCGCAGCCGAGCAGCAGGCGCGCGGCGAGATCGCGGTGCCGGTGCAAGCGGTCGAGCGCCTGCCACAGCACCCCGCGCGCCGAGCGCTCGCGCCGGGCTCTCACCCTCAGCGCGGCGGCGCGGATCCGGTGCCGCGGTCCGTCGCGCCAGGGCTCGATGGCATAGGTCCCGCCGACCCACACCCGGTCGCCGGCGCGCAGTGGCGGACTGACCGGGGCGAGGCAGAACAGACGGTGGTGCGAGCGGGGCAGGGCGCCGACGTGCACCGCGGGGTCGGCCAGCACCACGCCCTGGGACCAGGTCCAGGGATAGACGGCGCTCGCTCGCCCGCAGAGCGCGACCAGACGCGGCGCCTCTCCGATCCGCGGCGGGGGATCGGCCATCCAGGCGCCGCAGCACAGGGCGGCGAGCAGCAGGGCCAGACGCCGGGCCAGCGGCCAGCGCACACGGCGGGATGGCAGGCAGGCGAACAACAGCGCGGCGAGGCCACAGACGCCGAGCAGCCACGTGCTCACGGCGACCGGCCCGAGCAGCGCGCCGGCGAACAGGCCACCGGCGAGCCAGGGCAAGGGCGGCGAAACATTCGCCGGGGTCGCAGCGCAGCCGCTCGCAGCGGCCCCCTCACCGCCGGGGACGTCGCGCATGAGCGTGGCTCAGACCGAGAGCTGCGCCGTCCCGCCGAGTTGCCCCGCATAGGGCGCGAGCGCGGGACCGACCTCGTCCTCGAGGAAGCGCACGACCTGCTGCGGCGCGCGACCGACGAAACTGACCGGATCGAGCAGGTCGTCGAGGCGCGCGTGGATCGGCGCGAAGTAGTCGTCTGCGCGGATCCGCTCGATCAGATCGTTGTCGCCCCCCTCCTGCTTGACCACCGCCGCGGCCTGATGACTGAGCACGCGGATGCGCTCGTGGCACTCCTGACGGTCGCCGCCGGCGCGAACCATGGCCATGATGATGTTCTCGGTCGCCATGAACGGCAGCTCGGCGCGGATCCTCCGGGCGATCACCGCCGGGTAGACCACCAGGCCCTCGGCCACGTTCTGGATGATGCCGAGCACCGCGTCGGCACCGAGCATGGCCTCGGCGAGCGAGATGCGCCGGTTGGCGCTGTCGTCGAGCGTGCGTTCCATCCACTGCACCGCCGCGGTCTGCTGGGCGTCGGCCACCAGCACCATCAGATGGCGCGCGATCGCGCAACAGCGTTCGCAGCGCATCGGGTTGCGCTTGTAGGCCATGGCCGAGGAGCCGATCTGGTCCTTGGCGAACGGCTCCTCGACCTCCTTGAGGTTGGCCAGCAGGCGGATGTCGGTCGCCAGCTTGTGGGCCGTGGCGCCGAGCGATCCGAGCGCGCCGAGGATGTCCACATCGACCTTGCGCGAATAGGTCTGGCCGGTGACGGCGTAGGTCCGCTCGAAACCGCAGGCGACGGTGACCTTGTGATCGAGGCCCTCGACCTTGGCGTGATCGCCGTCGAACAGGGCCAGGAAGCTCGCCTGGGTGCCGGTGGTGCCCTTGACCCCGCGCAGGCGCAGGTCGGCGCGGACCCGTTCGAGGTTGCGCAGGTCCATCACCAGATCCTGGATCCACAGGCAGGCGCGCTTGCCGACCGTGGTCAGCTGGGCCGGTTGGTAATGGGTGAAGCCGAGGGTCGGCAGATCGTGGTACTGGTGGGCGAAGGCCCGCAGGCGGTCGATCGCCCGCGCGAGCTTGGGCAGGAGCAGATCGAGGCCGTCGCGCAACACGATCAGGTCGGTGTTGTCACCGACGTAGCAGCTGGTCGCGCCGAGATGGATGATCGGGGCCGCCGCGGGACAGCGCGCAGCGAAGGTGTGGACGTGGGCCATCACGTCGTGCCGGCGCTGGCGTTCCTCGGCGGCGGCGAGGTCGTAGTCGATGTCGTCAACGGCCGCTTCCATCCCGGCGATCTGCTCCTCGCTGATCGCCAATCCCAGCTCGCGCTGGGCGCGAGCCAGGATGACCCACAGCCGGCGCCAGGTGCCGAACTTCTTGGCGTCGGAGAAATTGTAGAGCATCTCGTCGGAGGCATAGCGACTGCTCAGGGGCGACTGGTAGCGTTCTCGGCTCATGATGGATCCTCGCGGGGCGACCGGCGCAGCGCGCGCCCCGACCCAGCATGGCCGGAGCCGGTGCGGCACAAGAGCCGCGCTGTGCTTGTGGTCCTGCCCTGGCGGGCGATGATGGGGCCATGAGTGCCTTCCATCCGCTGTCCACCCGCGCACGGGTGCGCTCGCCGGCCCCGCTGCGGGTCGGCTGCCTCGCCTTCGCGCCGAGCGCCGACATCCCGGCCAACGCCGAAATCATCGAACAAGGCATCCAGATGGCCGGCCGCGAAGGAGTGCAGGTACTGCTGACTCCGGAAGCGGCGCTCACCGGCTATCCCGGCGGTGGCCGCGATGACCTCGAGGCGGTCGACTGGCCCTCGGTGGCCAGCCGCGAGGACGCCCTGGCCGAGAAAGCGCTCGAGCTGGGCCTGGTGCTGATCCTCGGCAGCGGCAGCCTGATCGACGCCCACGTGACCAACGACGCCCTGCTCTGCGGCGCGGTGGGCCGCGAACGGCGCTATCGCAAGCGCTGCCTGACTCCTTGGGATCACGAGCATTACGTGCCCGGCGATACCGCGGTGGTCGCCGACGTCGCCGGCTGGCGCATCGGTCTGGCGATCTGTTTCGACATCCGTTTTCCCGATGTGTGGGCCGACCTCGCCGAAGCCAAGGCCGACCTGTTCTGCTGCCTGGCCCACCTCGCGGGGTCCGAGCCGGATCCGTGCACCAAGGGGCCGGTGATCGCGGCCCACCTCGCCAGCCGGTCGGGGGAATGGGCCACCCCGCTGGTGCTGTGCAACACCGCCCACAGCGATCGCTGGCTCGATTCCGGCTTCTGGGACGCCCGCGGCCTGCGTTGCGGTGGCGGCGCGAGCGGGCTGGTCACCGGGCTGGTCAAGCCGCGTCAGGCGCATGGGCCGTGGTACGGCACGCTGCGCGAGACCGCCCTGGATCGCTGGCATGCACGGATGGACGACAACCTGAGCTGATCCGAGCTGAGCGCCATGCGCCGCTCCGGCGTGTGTCAGTGACCCCGGGCCGCCAGCTCGGCTGCGACCTGCCCTGATCCGCCCGCGACTGATATGAAGCCCGTCCGCATCCTGGAAGATCCGGGGAGAGGAGCGGCCGGCCGCCACCATGCTCTATGGGCTGATCAGCGATATCCACGGCAACTACGCGGCCCTGAGCGCGGTCGTGGAGGACATGGAGGCCCAGGGGGCGGAACGCATCATCTGCCTGGGCGATGTGGTGGGTTATGGCCCGCATCCGGGGCGCTGTCTGGACCTGGTCCAGCGCTGCGGGGCGGTGTTGATGGGCAACCACGAGGAAGCGCTACTGTTCGGGGCGGAGAACTTCAATCCCCGGGCCCGACGCGCGATCGAGTGGACCAAGGAACATCTCGATCAGGACGGCACCGAGGAGGTGCGCGCCGCACGCTGGAACATCCTCAACAACCTCCAGATCCACGCCAAGTTCGGGACCTTCCTCCTCACCCACGGCAGCCCGCGTCAGCCGACCCGTGAATACATCATGCCGCGCGACATCCGCAACGCGGGCAAGATGAACGAGGTGTTCTCGCTGGTCGAGCACATCTGCTTCGTCGGCCACACCCACGTGCCGGGGGTCATCCTCGAGGACTGCACCTTCACCCCCCCGAGCAAGCTGTGGGGCGGGTCCTACTTCATCGTGCCCGAGGAGAAGGCGATCATCAACGTGGGCTCGGTCGGCCAGCCGCGCGACGGCGACACCCGTGCCTGCTACGCTCTGCTCGAGACCGACAGCACCGGCACCCGCCTGGGCTTCCGCAGGGTCGAGTACGACATCGAGGCGACGGTGGCCGCGATCGCCGCGAACCAGTACCTTGACAACTATCTCGCCCAGCGTCTGCGCATGGGCCGCTGAGCCCCACGCCGGCGCTTCCGACCCGGACCGGAAGCGCCGGTGATCCGCGTCCGGAAGCAGTCGCTTCACTCTTGCCCATCAGCGTTCCACCGTGGAACATGAGCCCTTGATCGTCTTCCCATTGCGCGTTGCCCGTTGCCAAGGCAGGACTAGGGTGCGCTGTTCGTAGATTGGCGGGGACCGGGTGGCTCGAGGCACGCATCGACGTAGCGTATCGCGGAACAGGACGACGGAGAAGTTCTCCGATTTCGCCCGGCACCGCTTCGAGCGCGATGCCTACTGGCAGTACCAGACGCTCGACCACCGCTGGATCTGCCCCTACTGCCTCGCGGCCGTGCGCAGCCCCCAGACCGGGCGCAGCGCCATGCTCCGGGCGATCGAACGCCACCTGGCCCAGCGCTGCCCCAAGTGCGCCGGTGGCACGGGGCCCTACCAGCCGCAGGAGGCGATCCAGGAGCGCGTGCGCTACGAGAACATCGCCCACCTGGCGATGACCGAGCCGGCCTGGCAGGTGTTCGATCACGAGGGCTTCTGGTACTCGCCCGCCTCGCTGCAGCGGGTGCCTTCGGTGCGCCTGCGCAACCGCCGCTTCGACAACTTCACCGTCCAGAACATGGTCGCCCATCTCGCCACCTGCCCGCACTACCGCGCCGGCCGGCTGCACGGCGTGGCCGAGGTCCAATCCGCGCGCGACCGCGGCATCCGCGTCTCCAAGCTGGCCAAGAACATCCGTCGCTCGCTCGGCTATCCGCATTGGCGCCAGCTCGATGCGCAGGACCACTGGATCTGCCCCTACTGCCTCGACCACGTCACCGCGATCACGGTCAACCACCACAGTGGCATCGAGCATCACGTCGACGGCATGGCCCATCATCTGCTCTTCAGATGCAGCGCCTTCCGCCCCGACCGCCAGGAACTCAGGACCCTCGAGGAGATCCGCGCCGCCGCGGGGACCGACGCCGGTCCGCCCGAGGCGCGCCCGATCGCCCCCACCGCGCGCCCCCCCATCGCCCGGCCCAGCGAGGCCGACAGCAGCGAACGCCGCGCCGCCGCCTCGCATGGCGGCATCCCTATCGCCACCCCCCTGCCCGACAGTGCCGATGCGCCGGTGGCCAGACCCATCGGCGATACCGGCGTCGCCGAGGCCGTGCCGCTGTCCTTCGCCAGCGGACAGGCACCGGTGGCCAAGCCCGCCAGCGAACGCCCTGCCGATCCCCGACCGCGGGCAAGCGAACCCTCGCCGCACGCACGCGAGGCGACCCCTGTCGACGAGCCCCCCGAGGACGCCGATTCCGCCTCTCGCGCGGCCCTCGACGCCATCAGCTGGCTCAACGAAGGCGAATCCTCGGATTCCGGCGGGTTCAACGCCAACCTCCAAGCGGCGGGGGTCCTCGGCTGGATGGACGAGCTCGATCGCGAGGCGGCCCCGGCGAAGGGCGGCGAGGAGGAAGGCACCGACCTGCTGCGCGCCCGCGACATCCAGCAGTCGATGCTGCGCGAGAGCCCCTGCCTGCCCGGGTTCACCTTCGCCACCCGGTACCAGAGCTGCTCGGCGGTCAGCGGCGATTTCTACGAGTTCATCGTCTTGCCCGACGGCTGCATCGGCTTCGCGCAGGGCGACGTCAGCGGCCACGGCGTCCAGGCCGGACTGATCATGAGCATGGCCAAGAAGGTGCTCTCGATCTACGCCCGCCAGAGCCGCTCGCCGGCAGAGGTGCTGAGCAACCTCAACGACGCGCTGGTCGAAGATCTGGGCGGGCGGATGTTCATCACCATGACCTACGCCATCCTCGATCCCGAACGACGGACCATCACCTGGAGCCGGGCCGGCCACAGCCCGACCATCCGCTACAACACCAACACCGATGAGCTCGAAGAGCTCAACCCCAATGGCATGGTGGTGGGGATGAAGGGCGGTCCGTTGTTCGCGCGGGTGCTGCAGGAGCAGGTCTGCGAAGTCGCTTCTGGCGATGTCTTCCTGGTCTACACCGACGGGGTCACCGAGACCATGAACCGGCAACAGGAGGAGTACGGCGTCGAACGCCTCAAGCAGACCGTCCGCGCCCACGGCCAGCTCGAGCTCGAACAGCTGCTCGAGCGGGTCATGGACAGCATCCGCAGCTTCGGCGGCACGACCGAATTCCAGGATGACATCACCCTGCTCGCGCTGGGGGTCGATTGATGTGGGTACCGCGCAGCCTTTGCCGATCACAGAGCCACCGGCCATGAACCTCTCCATGGCCGCCCTCACCCACAAGGGCCTGGTACGCAGCCACAACGAAGACGCACTCTACTACGACGCCCAGGACCGGGTGGCGATCATCTGCGACGGCATGGGCGGTCATGCCGGTGGTCAGGTAGCGAGCGAACTCGCCTTGCAGGTGGTCTCCAACGCCCTGCGCAACCTGCGACCGAAGGACTGGTCCAACGAGGAGGCGGTCATCGAGACGGTCAAGAACGCCATCTTCGGCGCCAACGACCACATCCTCAGCCGCGCCCGGGTCGACCCCGAGCTGTTCGACATGGGCACCACCATCGTCGCCTGCGCCTTCATGGGCGACCGCGTGATCACCGCCAACGTCGGCGACAGCCGCATCTACCGCATCGCCAACGACCAGATCGAGCAACTCAGCGAGGACCACAGCCTGGTCGCGGAGCGCATCCGCGCCGGTGAGCTCGATCCCGAGAGCATCGAAGCACGGATGCTCTCCAACATCCTGACCCAGGCCCTGGGCATGGAGCGGATCACCATCGACATCACCGTCGAGGATCTGCAGCGCGACGACGTCTACCTGTTGTGCAGCGACGGGCTGACGGACTGCGTCAGCAACGACCGGATGCTCGATGTCATCTGCGAACACCACGACCTCCAGATGGCAGCGGTGCGCCTGACCGATCTCGCGCTCGAGGCCGGGGCGCCGGACAACATCACCGTTTCGCTGACCCGCTACCACGGCTGATCACGCCGCGCAGCGCGGTGGAGCTTGAGTCGCGCGCGACGGGCCCGAGAATGACCAGAATGCACGCCTTCGATCTCGCGACCGACCGCAGCCAACTGTTGGTGGTCGACATGCAGGAGCGCTTCCGCCGCGCCATCCCCGCCATCGATTGCGAACAGGACTGCGGCCGCAACGCGCGCATCCTCGTCGCCGGTGCCGCCACCCTGGAGCTGCCGGTACTTTTCACCGAACAGGTACCGGATAAACTCGGCCCTACCCTGTCGCAATTGCGTGCGCCCTGCCCCGACGCGCCGGTGCTCGCCAAACAGGCCTTCAGCGTGCTCGACGACGACGCGTGCAAGCAGCACCTCGCCGCCGCCGATCGCGGGACGGTGATCGTGGCCGGGATCGAAGCCCACATCTGCCTGCTGGCCACGGTCGACGACCTGTTGCGCCACGGCTATCACACGGTGGTCGCAGCCGACGCGATCGCCAGCCGACGGGGCGACCATTGCTCCGGGGCGCTGGCGACCATGCGACAACTCGGCGCGCTGGTGGTGCCGGTGGAGAGCATCCTGTTCCGGCTGCAACGCCTCGCCACGGGCGCGAGCTTCAAGGCCATCAGCCAGCTGATCCGCTGAACCCCGATCATGCGCATCCTCATTGCCGGAGCCGGCACCATAGGGGTCAATCTTGCCGCCAGCCTCGCCCGCGAAGGGCAGGAGGTGGTGGTGATCGACACTGATGAGAGCCGGCTCGAGAGCCTGCAGGGCCGCGTCGACTGCCAGACCCGCACTGGCAATGCGACCAGCCCGCTGGTGCTCGAGGAGATGGGCATCCGCCACACCGATCTGGTGGTGGCGGTGACCCATTCGGACGCCGAGAACCTGATGATCTGCCAGCTGGCCGAGTTCTATCGCGTACGTGAGAAGCTGGCCCGGGTGCGCAATCCGGAGTTCTTCGATCCCGAGAGCATCATCCCCTCGACCCATTTCGGGGTCGACCACTTCATCAGCCCCGAAGGAATCTCGGTCGACCAGATGGAGCGGCTGGTCCGTTGCCCGGGCAGCACCGAGGCGATCGACTTCGCGCAACACCAGTTCGTCCTTCGCGCGCTGCCGGTGAGCGACGACTGCTCGCTGGCTGGCGAGCAGCTGATGACCGTCCACCGCGAGCTCGGCGGGGGCTTCCTCATCGCCGCCATCCGTCGCGGCAGCCGCATGCTCATCCCGCAGGGGGGGGAGACGCTGCGCATCGGCGACAGCGCCTACATCGCGACCACGCACGAGAACATCGGCCGACTGACCAAGGCGTTCGTGCCTCAATCCAAACCGGCGCACAAGGTGGTGATCTTCGGTGCCGGGGTCACCGGGATCGAACTCGCCCGCCGGTTGTCCTCGTTCCTGCAGCGGGTGATCCTGCTCGATGACGACCCCGCGCGGGCCCGACACGCGGCCGAGATCCTCGATCCGCTCGGCGTCGAGGTGCTCCAGGGCAGCGCGCTCGACGAGGCCCTGCTGGCCCGCTGCCACATCGAGACCGCCGATTTCTTCATCGCGCTCAGCGACGACGAGGAAGAGAACTTCATGGGGGCGCTGCTCTCGCGCAAGTACACCCGTGGCATCCCGATCGTGCTGACCAACCAACCGCATTACGTCGACATCTTCGAACAGGCGGGGCTGGACATCGTCATCAATCCACGGCTGTTGGCGGTCTCGGCCATCCTGCGGCACATCCGCAGCCACTCGGTGATGGCGGTGGCCAAGCTCTACCGTGAGGAGACCGAGATCCTCGAATTCAAGGTTCCGGCGAAATCTCCGATCACGCGTGAGCCGCTACGCGGGTTCACCATGGCCCAACGCGGCTTCCTGGTGATGGCGGTACTGCGCGGCCGAGAGCTGGTGATCCCCGGCGGCGACTACCAGGTCGCCCCGGGCGACCGGGTGCTGGTGCTGGCCGATCGCGACGGCATCTCCGCCGCCGAGGCCATGTTCCGGTGAACCTGGGCATCATCGCCCGAGCCCTGGGAGCGTTGCTGTGGCTGCTCGCGGCCACCGGCATCGCGCCGCTGTTGATGGATTGGAGCAGCGGCGAGCCGCTCAGGCCCTGGACGGTGATGCTCGTCGTCGCGGTCGGCCTGGGCGCGATCCTGCTGCTGCTGGGCCGGCGCGGATCGGCCAACGACCTCCACGTGCGCGAGGGCATGGCCATCACCACGCTCACCTGGCTGGTGTTCAGCCTCGTCGCCGGATTGGGCATCCATCTCGCCGCGCCACCGGCGAGCTACATCCACGGCTGGTTCGAGGCGATGAGCGGCTTCACCACCACCGGCTCGACGATCTTCGGCGACCCGGGCTTCCTGCGCATCGAAGAACTCACGCCCGGGCTCAAACTATGGCGTAGCATCATCCAGTGGATGGGCGGGATCGGCATCGTGGTCATCAGCCTCTCGGTCCTGCCGATGCTCATGGGCGCCTCCGGCTTCCAGATGTATCGCGCCGAGGTCCCCGGCCTGGACAAGGATCGCCTCGCGCCGCGGATCGCTGACACCGCCCGGATCCTCGTCAGCTTCTACCTCGCGCTGAGCGCGTCCGTGGTCGTGGCCCTGATGCTCTGCGGCGTGTCGCTGTTCGACGCGGTCTGCCATACCTTCACTTGCGTCTCCACCGGGGGCTTCTCGCCCTATGACGACAGCATCGAGGGCCTCGGGTCCGTCGCGGCCGAATGGGTGCTGCTGATCGCGATGCTCGCCAGCGGGATCAACTTCGGGCTGATTCTGCTCGCCCTGCGCGGACGGCTGCGGCGCTTCTGGCGCTCGAGCGAGCTGCGGCTCTACCTCGGCCTGATCGTCGCCGCCTGGGTCCTGTTGATCGCCGTGCTCGCCGCCCAACCCGGCATCTACGTCGGCCAGGCGCATGACCTGATCCGCGACGCAGGCTTCCAGACCGTCTCGATGGCCACCACCACCGGCTTCGGTACCGGCTACGACACGGTGCCGGCCGCGTGGGACGCCTGGCCGGCGGTCGCCCAGCTCGTACTGCTGTTCCTGATGATCGGCGGCGCCTGTTCGGGCTCGACCGCAGGCGGCATGAAGATGGTTCGCTACATCGTCGCCTGGCGCGGCGCACGACGCGAATTGCGCCGCTACACCGAACCGGCACGGCTGACCCCGATCAGCCTCGATGGCGCCCCCCTGCGCGACCCGGTGGTCACACGGGTCGGCGCGTTCATCGCCATCTACGCGGTGAGCTGGGCCGTGGGCACACTGCTGATCGCGCTCGGCGGCAACAGCGCCGAGGTCGCGGCGAGCGCCAGCCTCTCGGCGCTGTCAAACATCGGCCCTGGCCTGGGTACGATCGGACCGGCCGAGAACTACCGTAGCATCGGCGAGCCGAGTCAGGTCGTCTGTCTCTGCCTGATGCTGCTCGGCCGACTCGAATTCTTCGGGGTCCTGGCCACCCTCTGGCCGCAGAACTGGCGCCGCTGAGCCATGGCTCAGCTCCCTGCCGCACGCTCCATGCGCAGGACCTTGTAGCCCGCCTGCTCTTCGAGCCGCTCCACCGTCCCTAAGGCCGCGAGCGCGGCCTCGTAGGGCAGACGCCGGTTGGCGACCAACATCAACGACCCACCCGGCGCAAGCGCGGCGGCGGAAGCCTGGACCGCCGCGAGTCCTGCGCCCACATCGACAGCACCGCCACGGTGGGCCGGCGGGTTGATCAGAACCAGGTCGAAGGGGTCGACGTAAGACACCGGCTCGCTGCTCTCCCACCACGAGGCGTCGCAGCGTGAGTCGAGACCGCAGCGTTCGGCGTTCTCCCACGCGGCCATCACCGCGCGGTGATCGGCATCGAGCAGCACCGCACGGGCCGTGGGCCAACGCCGCAAGGCGCTCAGTCCCAACGGTCCGACGCCACAACAGCAGTCGAGCACGCGCTTGGGCATGTCGAGCTCATCGAGCCGGGCGAGCAGCATCGCGGTGCCGGGGTCGAGATGTCCGGCCGCGAACACGCCGGGCGGCGCCTGCAGCTCCAGGCCATCGACCGCGATCACCGCACTCGCCGGCGCTTGCAGCGTGTTGACCGTATCACGCCGGAAAGCGACCACCCGCCCGCGCGACCGGTTGACCAGGATCTCCCCCTCCTGCTCGAGTCTGGCCACCAACTGCCTGGTCACGCTGCGCACGCCACGGTCGTTGTGCCCGACCAGCAACAGCCGGCCCTCGGGTGCGAGCAGTTCCCAGGCAGCGGCCAGATCGTACCACGTGTGGTCGCGTGCGCGCTGGCAATGGACCGCGACGCAGCCCTGGCTCGCCGGCTCGAGATCGCCAACCTCCGGCCGCACCGCGACCCCGGCCGCGCGCGCGGCACGGAAATCGACGCGCCATGGCAATACCGCCCAGCCGTCGTGAGCGCCAGAGAACGCCCAGCCGCCAATCTCGACCACCGGGCTCGCTGGCGCCGCGAGATCGGCCAGCAGCGGACGATCGCCGCGGGCCATCAGCAGCCCGGGGCGTTGGGCGATTCGACCTCGCCGTCCTCGCGCAACTCCTCGAGTCGGGCGGCGAAACCATCGAGCTGGGTCCGGGCCTGACGCACGCCACGCAGACCTTCCTCGTATCGCTTGAGCGCCTCCTCGAGCGGCAGCTGCCCGTCCTCGAGCGCGGCGACCGCCTGCTCGATCAGCGCGAAACATTCCTCGATCGTCTGTTCTTTCGCCATGGTCGTAGCCTAGAGCGCCAGCGACACCAGTCCACCACCACCGCCGCTTGGCGCGAGGGTGCGTGGCGGATACCATCGTCTGCAGGGAGGTGTCGCATGCGGGGCAACACACGCGAGATGGAACGACTGGTGCGCCAGATGAAGCGCCAGAAAGTCGAACCCGAATACATCCGCCATTATCTGCTCGAGGAATACCAGGCCGACCCGAAAACGGTCGATATCGTGTTCCAGAAGGTCGGCCTGGGGCAGGACGCCGGACAGATGGGCCCGCCAAAACAGGGCGGCAACGACCGCTTCGGCAGTTTTTTCAGCTGATCCGCGGCTCGCCGGGCCTGGTCGGATCCGGTGCGCCGGTCCGGCACGACAGCAGGATCGGGACGAATCGCACGTGATAAAGGGGGTTCTGCCCCCGTATGGCGGCGAAAAGATCTAGACACGCGAAAAAGACCTGTAAAAGAGGTTTTTTACATCGCCACATTCACCCTCAACTCCACTGGAGACATCCATGGCGAAAAAGCCTTCGAACCTGCTGAAGAAGCCGAAGAGCACCGACAAGGGCTACACCAAGAGCCAGATGCTGGCCCATCTGGTCGAAGCGGTGAACAACCGCGGCGTCGGCGAGGTCAACAAGAAGCAGGCCCAGGCCTGCGTCGAGGAACTCGTCAACCTCATGCTCAACTACGCTCCCGTCGGCGCGAACCTGCCCGGCCTCGGCAAGCTGGTGCTGAAGAAGACCCCCCGCCGGCCTGCGCGCATGGGCCGCAACCCCGCCACCGGCGAAGAGATCAAGATCGCGGCCAAGCCGGCCGGCAAGAAGCTGGTCTTCCGCGTCAACAAGGCGGCCAAGCTGGCCACCGGCGTGGTCAAGGAATAGGGTCCGCCCCGTCCCAGCGCTCCGTGCCGCGGAGCGCCACATGCAGCCCCCGTGGTCTTCCACGGGGGCTGTCCCGTAACAGGAGCCATGCGTGAGCGTCACCGTCCGCGAACTCGAACACCACCTCGACGAATTGCTGGAGCCCGGCCGCTTCCGCGACCATTGCGCCAACGGCCTGCAGGTCGAAGGCGACGCCGAAGTCGAGCGCATCGCCACCGCCGCCACCGCCAGCCTCGCCGCCTGCCGGGCGGCGCGCGAGGCCGGCGCCACGGCCCTGCTGGTCCACCACGGGGTCATCTGGGGCGGGGCGGGGCGCATCACCGGCGTGCTACGCAAGCGGCTCTCGGTACTGCTCGGCTCCGGCTGCAACCTGCTCGCGTATCATCTACCGCTCGACGCCCACCCCTCGCTCGGCAACAACGCGCTGGCACTCGCACGCCTCGGCGCCCAGCGTGAAGAGGCCTTCGCCGAGCACGGCGGCACCGCGATCGGCTACCATGGTTGTTTCGACGCGCCGATCACCATAGACGAGCTGATCCAACGCTGCGAGCGCCTGTTCGACCACCCGGTGTGCCACTGCCCCGCCGATCCGGATCGGATCGCGCGCATCGGCGTGGTCACCGGCGGCGGCGCCGGTGACCTCGGCGCGGCGGCGGCAGCTGGCTGCCAGGCGCTGATCACCGGCGAACCGAGCGAACCGGCCTGGCACGAGGCGCGCGAGCTCGGCTGCCACCTCCTCGCCTGTGGCCACTATGCCACCGAGAACCTGGCGATCCACGAACTCGGCGCGCGCCTGGCCGAGACCTTCCAGCTCGGACACCTGGCCATCACCGGCGACAACCCGATCTGAGAGCGCCGGAATGCGCCGGCACGCGTGCCGGCGCGTTCCGATTGTCTCCAGGCGTACCACCCCACCATGGAGGGCATGCCCCAGCCGGTGATTGAGGTGCGGAATCTGTACAAGGCCTTCGGTGAGAACCGGGTTCTCGACCGGATCTCCTTCACCGTCGCGCCGGGCGAGACCCTGGTGGTCCTGGGCCGCTCCGGCACCGGCAAGAGCGTGCTGCTCAAAAATCTCATCGGCCTGCTCGAACCCGACGGCGGCCAGGCGCTGATCTTCGGCCGCAACCTGGCAGCGATGAGCGAACGCCGCCGCCTGCGCGAACGCCGCCGCATCGGCTACGTGTTCCAGGGCGCGGCGCTGTTCGACTCGCTGAGCGTGTTCGAGAACGTCGGCTTCCCGCTGCTCGAAGCCCGGATGCCGATCGAGAAGGTCCGGCGCCGGGTGGAGAGCCGCCTGCATATGGTCGGGCTGGCCCACACCATCGACCAGTTGCCGGCCGAACTCTCCGGCGGGATGCGCAAACGCGTGGCTCTGGCCCGAGCGTTGGTCGACCTGCCCAACGTCGTGCTGTACGACGAGCCGACCACCGGCCTCGATCCGTTGACCACCGATGTGATCAACCAGATCATCCTCCGGTTGCAGTCGACTTTCCAGACCACCTCGGTGGTCGTGACGCACGACATCCACAGCGCGTTCACCATCGCCGACCGCATCATCATGCTCGATCAGGGCCGGATCGTTGCCGAGGGTCCACCCGAGGAGATCCGTCAGAACCGCCTGCCCTGGGTGCAACACTTCGTGCAGGGCAATGCGCTGGAGAGCGAATCGATCGACAGCGGCATGTTCACCATCGGCTCCTCGACCCGCCTGGTGCGTCCACCAATCCAGGTCGCGGCACGCGAGTCGGGCAGCTCCCCGGCGCCCGAGACCGCCGCGCAGCCGCGTCCGCCGTCCGGCCGCATGCGTGGCATGACCAGCGGCAGCGTACGCATGGGGGCGATCCGCAACCGCGGCCGGCGGCTGCGCAAGGAGCAGCGGACGGACGACTCCGCCCCTCCGGGCGCGAATCCCGATGCCGATGCCGCAATGGAGGACCGCGGCTGATTCAGCGCGGCACTTCGCCCTCTTGCGGTTGCGGCGGCCTGAGCATCGCCCAGAGCAACACGGCGATGAACATCACGCCGAGAAACACCGCCACGGCCTGGAGGATCCGCGCCACTCCAGGGCTCAGATCGTGATCGCCGAAACCGATGACTGCCGTCAGGACGGCTGCGATGAACAGCACCGCGGCGACACCGTACCAGAGTATCCGACCGCGTCCTGCCTTGGCGCTGCGTCGCAGCGTCTCATTGACCGATCCCGATGCCTGCTTTTCTTCCATGCGTCCCCCCACTGCTGTCTGCACCGACTCCGACGGTCATCGCGGCGCTATGACGGGTCGTTGGGCGGCATGGCCACGGCCGGGAAATCGATCTCGGTCTGGGCCACGTGATTGAAGTAGTTGGTGAAGGTGGTGAACATCGCCACGGCGACGATCTCCACCACCGCGCCGTCATCGAAGCCGGCCCGCCGCAGGTCGGCGCAATCGTTGTCGTCGACCTTGCCGCGCTTCTCGATCAGCAGCCGGGCGAAGCGCAGGGCCGCGGCGGTCCGCTCGTCGGCGCTCTCGCCGCGCAAGGCGGCGGTCACGGCGGGGTCATCCAGGCCGGCGGCCTTGGCCTCGACGGTGTGCGCGGCACCGCTGTAGGCACAGGCGTTGGCGCCGGACACGGCCAAGGCCACCGCGCTGCGCAGCGCGTCGCCGATGCGGACCGTCCGCAAGGCGCCGCTCGCGGCGAGCTGGGCCTCGAGCACCGCCGGCGAGCGGGCCATGGTCGCTAAGATGTTGGGCACCGAGCCCATCGCCTGCTCAACAGTATCGAGCAGCCGGCCGGTCAGCTCGTCGGCCGCGTGTCGTTCTACGGGAGCTATTCGCTGCATGGCTGGTCCTCGTCTGCGCCAGGGTAGGGGGCGAGCGGCGGTCAGGACCGCCACGCCCGACTCCCTGCTTACGCAACGCCGCTGCGCACTTCACGGTCGTGTAGCGCGGGGCACACCGAGGCAGCTGCTGCTGTCACTGCGCGCCGATGCAGTAGATGTAACGCTTCGAACGGACGTAGATCCGGTCTGCATCCAGGCAGGGCAGGGCGTAGTTGCGATCGCCCTTGTCGATGTCCAGCTCGTTGGTGCTCACCACCTCGGGCTGACGGCCGGCCTTGATCAGGCACATCGCGTCACCGGTCCCCTTGGTCACGAGCAGGTCGCCGCCGAGACTCAGGCTGATATGACGCTCGCGCACGCCGAGGTCGATCTCGGTGAGCTGTTCGCCGCTGGCGAGGTCGAACACCGCCAGTCGATCCGTCTTCCTGCCGCGCACCTGATAGAGCAGGCCATCGTGGATCGCAGGAGCACGGGTGCTCTCCATGTCGCCTTCGACCGCCCAGACCCGCTTCCAATCGAGGCTGTCGGCATCGCTCATCGTCAGGCGCAGCGCGACCATGCCCTTGAGATCGCCCTTGCCTCGTTTGCCGGGCAGCATGATCACCAGATCGTCGGCGACCGCCGGTGAGGCCCCGGAGGGGCAGCCGGGCAGATCCTTGGCCAGCACCGTGCCGTCTCCGGCGCGGTAGACATGGCCGTTGGGGGCCACGATCACCGCGCCGTAAGCGAGTCTGGTGACCACAGGTGTCCCCGCGAGGTTCTTGACGGTATCCGGATAGGGGCTTTCCCACTGCTTCTCGCCATCGGCCAGGGCGTAGGCCCGGAGACGGTTCTCGCCGCCCGCGACCACCAACAGGTCACCGACGATGATCGGCGATGCCGTGTAGTGCAGTTCGCGCCGGGTCCCCGGATCGTCGCCCCTGGTCTCGCGCGGCTTGTGATCCCATCTCGCCCAGACCCGTTCGCCATCGAGATCGTAGCACGCGACCACGTCGTTGGCGAAGGAGACGTAGATGCGTTCGCCATCGGTCACCGGCGTGGCGAAGCTGCGGCCGGTGATGGTGTTCCACCCGCGCTCGGCGACCTCGTACCATTCGGCGAACTCGTTGCCGAGCCGGCGCGTGCGCTCGCGCACCGCGGCGTCGCCTTTGCGGTTGAGATCGGCGCCGGTCCTGCGGAACGAGAACCCGTTGGCCCGGCCCTCCGCGGCCAGACTGCGCCATTTCTGCGCCAGCGCCGGATCGTCCGGCAGATCGTCCTCCGCCACCTCCTGGCCATCCTCGAAAGCACGGTTCCACGCCTTGCTGCGTGCGGTGTCCTTGTCGAGCTCATCGCGGAAAGCGGCCACCTTCTGCGACCAGTCCTGCAGCGCATCGAGCGCCGCTTGCTCCTCGGCCAACAGCGCGCGGCCTTCGGCGGCCTTGTCCTCGGGCATGAAGGCGAACTGATCGAGGTCGACCTGCCACATGATCTCGCCGCTGTCGGCGTCGAGACAGAGCATCTGGTAGGGCTCGGTGGTGGTCACCACCCGCCCGTCGACCACCACCGGCGCCGCATGGCCCCAGGTGGGCAGCTCCCGCTTCCACAGGATGTTCACATCCGGGCTCTTCCATTCGCCCGGCGGGGTGGCGCCGAGGAACACGCCATTGCCATCACCGCGCCAGCCGCGCGTCTCGGCGGCGGTGCCGGCAGGCGGCAGGACCACGGAGGACAGGATGGTGCAGACAAGGGGGAGGAGAGCGAAACGCATGGGGGCTCCTTGAAGCGCGGCGACGCGCGGAACGTCGACCTGGAAGCGAGCTTACCCTACGCAGGTACCACGACCGCTGCAACCGCTCCGGATCGCAGCTGGCGGGCAGGCGGGGCTGGATCGGGTCTGCGTGGGCGGGAGACTGGCGCCATGCCTCCCGACCTGACGCCCCTGCTGTTGAGCATGGCTCCGGCTGCGCTGTTCGTCGTTCTGCGCATGCTGTCCAAGCGCGACCGCAGCGGGCTGATCGGCGAACCCGAGGGCCTGCGCGTCTACCGCGGCGAGCGGAGCGCCTGCGAACGTTCAAGGTAACTGGCGCCGCGAAGCGGCGTCCAGTTCACCGCCTCGTTCGATCGTAACTGCTCAGACCTTCCTGAAGTTCTTTCTACAATTACCACAGAG
>CAZTGE010000054.1:0-24921 GCA_964612995.1 uncultured candidatus Brocadiaceae bacterium
AAGAAATGTTTGAAGGATGCGAAGATAAGTTCGGGCCAGACTACCAACATTTGATGCCTTTTGGACATGGCATTTTCGCGGGAGTCCAGAATGAGAAGCCTGACCTTTACGAATTATGGAAAGACCGCATAGCGCACCTTCTGCGGCGTCCGTTAATGGATCCCCATCCGTTTGCTGATGAAATCGAGCGTCTCTACCCTTGGTCTGATCCTGAATTTGGTACGGAATAGTGTCGTCTATGACGATTATTACGGCCAGGGAAAGGTCTTCCAGGCGGATTTCTGACGATGTCGCGGACGCGCTACGAGCCAGTCCGGACTTCGCGCACGCAATGGAATCCGGCATTCTCGGCATGGAACTCTGCGGATCGGGATTCAGCCTAACTACCTCGTGCTATGTCGGGCAATTGACAATAGACGGCGTTGCGATCAATATCGAGGAGAAGGTCGCAGGATCGTTGTCTGCCCTCTTGCGGTATGCTTCACATAGTGCATTTCGCACCGAAGCCCTTGAAGGGGAAGCGGTTGACCTAAACCGACTCTTCCCGTTGCTCGTTGAGCAATTTTCGGACGCAGTCAATAGGTATGTGTCAGGCGGAAGAAAGTTTTCCTATGGCTATAACAAAGGCGTCGGCAGTCTGGCCGGAGGCAAGCTGCTTTTAACCGACACTATTCGATTGCGCGCACAGGGACTGGGCCACCTACTCGCCTTTCAGAGGTCGCAGATCACTCATCATATTGATCCCAATCGCTGTATACTGGCTGCATTGAACATGAGCGAGCGGCTTGCTGACGCCTACGGCGTAGCCGCCCCTGTCAGGTCACGCATACGAGGTATGTCGCTTATATTTTCCGACTGTAGAGACCAAGGGACACTATTCGGGTCTAGGATAGAACTTTCTCGGGTTGCAGACCGCCTTTCGCGCGAGTGCGGAGATGCGTCGCTGAAAGACAGCCTTTCACTGGCCTCGATAATTCTCTTGCGAACATCCTTGTATCTTGACGGGATGACATCAAGGGGCGCGTCGCCGCGAACATGGTTCATAAATCTTGAATCGCTCTATGAACATTCCTTGAGAAGCGCTTTGTCTGATGTGGCATCGACCAACGGCATCGGCATTATGGGTCCTTCAAGTGTGAATTCATGGATCTTCCCAAGTCAACGCAGATTCTCGGTTAATCCAGACTTTGTCATAGACATCGGGGGAACGTTCGTTGCTGGCGACGCCAAGTATAAGCAGTACGGAGGATCGCCCCAAGTTAGTGACATCTATCAGTTGCTTAGCCATGCGAGGGCAATTGATGCTGTGGCCTGCTTCCTGGCGTACGCCTCGGAGACGACGCGTGTACACTACATGGGCGAGGCATTCGGCGAGTGCCCCGTCTATATCTTTGAGGTAGATGTGAGAAATATAGAGAATTCAGCCCAGGTAATTGTTAATGCAGTTGTTCAGGTCATTGGGTCCCCTGCCACTTTGAGGGAAACATTGTGAGAGCATCCCCTTAGTCTGCCCACGTATAGGATGCACCTTGCTTGCTCATGGACTTGATATCAGCCGCACAGTGAAGACTGCCCCCATTGATTAAGGACGTCACGATACGTGGTGGCTGGCCCACAAGGTCAAGTAGTCGTCGCACAAAGGCTTCATCCACACCCTCGGCCATCGCCAGCGCCCGAACCGAGGGAGCGTCGCCCCGCTCCAGCGCCTCCTGCCAGACGAAGCCTCGCGCCAGGGCCTCCAGGGCCAGGTTGGGCTCGTCGCCTTGGGTTTCACTACCGTTGGCGGGCCCGAGTAGCCGGGTGCGACCGGACCGGCGTCGGCACACCACCGGCAGTTCCACCTCGACGCCTTCGGCGGTCAGTTCCAGCTCATCGCCGAGGTCCATCAGGTGCTCCAGGCCCTGGGAGCGGACGGTCATGGCGACCCGGTTCAGGCCAACGCTGATGTGGTCGAGGAGCACGGTGGCGATGCGGGTCTGCTCGCCGGGGTAGAGTTCGTTCCAGACGGTGTCGATCTTGCGCAGGGCATCGGTCACCGCCTGGTGGTCGACGGCGACGCCGTCCTGGTCGCCGCGCTTGCGGGCGGCGCGACTGGCGGCGGCAAGCACCTCGGGTGCCTGGAAGACGCCCTTGACCCGCTTGAGGACCTCGCGCTCCAGGTCGCCGGCCGGCACGCTGCCGACCGGGCACTGGTCGGCGCCGTGCTTCTGCGCGGTCTGGCAACGGTAGTAGCGGTAGAGAGCGCCGTTCTTCCCGGTAGTGGCACTTGGGCTCATGGAGCTGCCGCAGTGGGCGCACCGGACCAGGCCGATTAGGAAGGCCGGGTTGCGGGCGGCGCGGGTGCTGATGACGCGGTCGCGGTTGGCACGGGCCTGCGGCGCCTCGGCCAAGAGGGCGTGAACCTCATCCCATACGCTCCGATCCACGATGGCATCGTGCTCACCGTTGTAGACCGCCCCCTTGTACTCGACCTCGCCGAGGTAGGTGCGGTTGCTCAGCAGCTTGTAGATGCCGCTCCGCGACCAGGGCGTGCCCTTGATGTGGCTGCCGTTCTTCGTGGTCCAGGTCTTGGTGGCGACGCCATTGGCCTTCAGCTCCTCGATGACCACGGTCGTGGAACGGGTCTGCAGGAAGCGGTCGAAGATCCAGCGGACCCAGCGGGCCTCTTCGTCGTTGATGAGGAGGAGCTTCTTCTGGTAATCGACATCGTAGCCGAACGGCGGACGACCCCCGACCCACTTGCCCTTCTTCCGGCTCGCCGCCATCTTGTCGCGGATGCGCTCGGCGATGACCTCGCGCTCGAACTGGGCGAAGCTGAGCAGGATGTTGAGGGTCAGCCGGCCCATCGAGTCGTTGGTATTGAAGTGCTGAGTGACGGAGACGAATGTCACATCGGCGGCGGTGAAGGTCTCGATCAGCTGGGCGAAGTCGAACAGGCTGCGGGAGAGCCGGTCCACCTTGTAGACCACGACGCAGTCGATCTTGCCGGACCGGCAATCGTCGAGCAGGCGCTGCAGGCCCGGTCGCTCCAGGGTGGCGCCGGAGATGCCACCGTCGTCGTAGCGGTCCTTGATGAGCACCCAGCCCTCATGCCGTTGGCTGGCGATGTACGCTTCGCCGGCTTCGCGCTGGGCGTCGAGGCTGTTGAAATCCTGCTCCAGTCCTTCCTCGGTGCTCTTGCGCGTATAGATAGCGCATCGGGTCATGGGCTTGGTCGGGTCGCGTGGCATCATGCGTTGGCCCCCCGCTTCGAGCGCAGGCCGAAGAAGGCGTGGCCATTCCACTTCGTGCCGGTGATGTGCTTGGCGATCGCCGACAGGCTGCGCCAATTCTTGCCGGCATACTCGAAGCCGTTGTCGAGGATGGTCACCTCATGGCGGATGCCGTCGTGCTCGCGGACGAGGACGCTGCCGGTGACGGGTAGGGTCGTCGAGTTGCGCTCGCGCCGCCGTCGCTCTTCGGCCTTTTTGTGGATCTCGCGCAGCTTCCGTTTGGTGGCCTCGGTCAGCCCGCCATAGGCCAGTTCCTGAATGCGGTAGGCGAGGCGCTTGCGCATCATCACCTTGCCGTATCCGGGCGGTTCAGTGTCGAAGAGGCTGCGCCAGCGGTCGCGCAGTTGATGAAGATCCATGCCTTCCAGGGCGGTGATCTGAGAGAGGACGGTGGTGGTTTGATCGCTCATGTTTACTCCTTCCGGGATGCGGTCGGTTCACATGAACGCTCTCCAGTTGCGCTATGGCAAGTTCTCTTGCCGGTCGGGTTGCGACGGAGACCTCTACGCCGGTAGTGGCGCACGACGCCAAGAGCGAGAAGCCCACCGATCTCCTCGAATATCACCTTCTGCTTGGGCTGCGTCCTGGCTCGGGGCATGGTCACCTCCAGGGCCGCGCTGGAATCTTGCGGCTCTGCAGTATTCCCTACCCGCGTTTATGGCCAGTGGTCCGAACCCGATCCTATGCTTGGGCCACTCGGCCGAAACTACCTAGGTTTGATCGATTGCCCTTTTTTGCACTTGAGGTCGGGTTCATCAGTGCAGGTAAATGTAGAGGCCGCAACATCGTAGGCAAAGCGGCTGAAAACCTCGCCGGCAGGATTCTTGATCACCAGTTTGCCATTTTCTACAAGCCAGGAGTGCTCGTTGTGATTCCGACCCTGGCCGATCATTCCATCCGACAAGAACTCAATATTCTTGCCCTGTCCAGACTCTGGCGAGTGGGTCAGGAACCATTCGTTGTTGATAAGGACAAGGCGAAGTGTCTGGGCGCGTTGGTCCTCTGGCGTGCTCTCGGCCGCGAATATTCCAAGAACTGAACTCACGAGGCTCCTTCCTTCTGCCCTCTGTCGCCTAAACAAATACACCATCAGCACAGCTAGGCCTAACGCCAGCATGGCCACCAAGAATATTGTGAAGACCTCTGATGAAGATGTATCATCACCATCAGAAGGGGTCGCAACTCCAGTTTTGTGGCGCGCTTCAAATGTGCAATTCCCGTCCGCCTGAGAGATTTCTGCAACCCAGGTAACCTCTTCGCCGGGCAAGAGACGATCAATTGAATACTGCCAAATCAGAGGAGAAGAGGACTGCTTGCCTATCTTTACCAGACTTGAAGGACTCCCCGTGGCGACATCGCTGATGGGCACATCGGAGGAAATCGCAATGCTGATTTCCACGGCCGGAGCACTTCCCGTGTTCACCAGCCGAAATGACGATAATGAGTATTGCTTGGTTCCGCCATCAAATGACAGATTGTCTGTTGCTGAAAACTCAAGTCCGGGGACCTTTTGCTGATAATGGTAGCCTGCAATGGTCACAAAGAATGTGCAAATAGCAGTTAAGATGATAGATGTGAGAGTTTTCATGATCACTGCCTTTTCGTTCTATTCGTTCGCCGTCAGCACGGTCAGCACCTTGCCATATTTACCGAGACCACGCACCTCCTCGAACACATCTCCCCGGTCGCTGCCGAACCACATATTCCACCGACTCTCACCATCGTCGGTATCGGCTGCCTGGATCGCTGCGACATCCTTCGACATCTTGTGCGACTTCGTGAAGTCGGGCAGCTTCTCGCCCTTCTTCAAGAACGACATGTAGCCGACCCGGTCGATCAGCTCCTTCGACCGGATGCAGTAGTCCACCACGCCATCGGTGGAGACGATCACGGCGGCGAGATGGCTGGTCAGCTCGGCGTAACGGATCGCGGCGGCGGTCAGCGATACGCTGCATTCGCCCTGCAACTGCTCTATGGCCTTGAGCCCGGCATCGTCGTCAGACATGCCGTCCACGAAGGCGCGACACGGCTTCTCTGGCATCAGGAAGCTGGCGGCGAAGTGGTCGGCCTGGCGCTCCTCCCAGCCCTTGCTAGCGCTGAGGAAGCCCTCGCCGGAGTAGTGGGGCTGGGTGCCGGTGATCAGCGGCTGATGGCTCTCGATGCAGATGTGTCCCAGCTCATGGGCGAGGGTGAAGTTGGTGAACCCGAAGTTGCCCGAGGTGCCGAGCACGATGCGGAAGTCATTGGTGAGATACTCCGTCGAACCAACGACGCCAGGTGGAAGCGGCTCGTCGGCCTCGGCCTCCGGGATCACGCAGATGCCCAAGGCTTCGCAGGCGGCAAAAGGGCAGGCATGCATGCCGGTGATGCCAGCATCATCGAGCGCCGTCTTCGCCGCGTGGCGCGCCTCGGCCAACTGCGCCTTGAACTCCCAAGACTTCTTCCAGCTCATGTTCTCTACTCCTTGGCGTTGTCCTCGGCCAGGTTGCGGATCATCCTCTCGATCATGTCCTGCTGGCCCGGATTGAGGGACTCCACGGTGCGGTTGATGCGTGCCACGACGGAGTTGCCGAGGTCCTGCCGTGATCGCAGTTCCGGGTCGTCGGTACGCCCGGTCAGATAATCCATGCTGGTGCCGAGCGCGTCTGCTAGACGTTTGAGGACGAGCAGTGATGGGTGGCGGCGTCCAGTCTCGAAGTGGCTGACCTGGCCAGCCTTGACCCCGATCTTCTGAGCGAGGTCGTCCTGGCTCATGTCCCGCGCCCTGCGTAGGTCGATAAGCCGGTTGGCGAACTGCATGTCGCCTGTTGACCTAATACTCAAAGTAGATATCCTCCCCTACATCGTAGGCGCCGGCGGGGCGCCTCTCTCCTTGGATCAGCACTCTACTGAAAGGAGCGTGCTGTCCATACTCTATCGGGGCAAGACCTTACGAGGAGGGTCACACGATGGCACGAGGTGCTCATTCCTTCACCAACCAGGCGACGCTGGAGGCGTTCGACGACGTCAGCTTGTGGGAGATCCTCTCCCGCGAGCGCAAGTTCTGTGAGAGCAGGGACTTCTTCCTGCCAGCCAGACCGGGCGACGCGATCGATCGGACGGCGCTGTCCGAGCTACTGCGGTCGGTCGACCCGGCGCCCCCACCAGGGCTACTCGACGCATTCCTAACCATCGCCGAGGCGGCGACCGAGCGCCTGCACTCGAAGCTGATCGACCTCGCCACCCAGGTCGGCATTCCGCCCGAGGACATCATCGGTGACGATGTGACCCCGGTGATGCTCGCAGCCCGGATCTGGCGCCACGACGAGGCCGCGCTGAAGCGCCTGCTCGACCGGCAGCAGGTGGAGGGCCGCAAGGGCTACGACTCGTACTGGGCGGACGCCGACGAGGTGCCGGAACTGCGCGTCGAGAACATCACCGAGGAGATGATCGCGGAATGGCGCGACCGCCTGACCGAGAAGTTCGTCGAACGCGGTCATGGCGGCGGCGTCACCATCTCGATCGTCGAGAACGATGGCTACGTCCATTTCCTGATCCGCCACGGCGCGACGCCGAAGCTGATGGTCGAGCACCAGCCGAGCGGCGAGGTGCGCAACAACATCTATCGGCCCTCGAACCTGGATATCCTCCGCTACGACACGGCTACCGGAATTCTCGGCGTTCACCGCAAGAACAAGTCCCGGTGGCTGGAGGACCTGTACCTGACGACCTTCTCGTTGGAGATCTTCCGGCGGGCCCACCTGTTCTGCGCCCAGGCCGTCTACACCCTGGAGCCGTTGCGGCAGCGGGGGCCGGCCATCCTGGAATGCGAGCACCTGCGGGGGATCGAGAAGATCGACCTCGTCCGCATCGGCCTCGACCATCACGGCGATCTGCGGCTGGAGACGGTTCACAAGGGGTCAAACCTCTTCGCCGCTCTGGCCGCGCATGGGGTGGACTGGCGCACCTTCCCGGCGATCTGCGAGGCGACCTTCGCCGTGACCTTCTCGACCGGAGACACCAGGAACATCACGATCAAGGCGCCGAACAACGCCCGCTGCGGTCGTCACGGTGACGAGGTGCTGCTCGCCGAGTGGCTGGAGGACGCGAAGATCAAACTGGAGAAGGTGACGGCGGATGAGGACAGGCCGGATTTCTGATCTGTGGCGCGCTCTTGGCCACGATGGTCGAGATCGGCGCTGCATGAGGGAGTGGACCGAGCTGCTGGGGAGCGACTTCCAGCGGCTCGGTCTGTTTCGTCGTCGCGGTCGGCTGAGCACCGTCTATCGCCCCGGACCGGCGGGGCGGCTGATCCCGCACCGGGTCCATCGCCATAGCGACGATGACATCATCGGCATCGACGACGAGGGCGAGGAGGTCGTTCTCGACCATGAAGGCACCATCGGCTGGGATGTCGATTGGGACGCCGTCCGGTCGAAGCTGTGTGCTGGCCTGTCGCTGGAGGCGCTGGATCAGGCCGTCGCCGGACACGGCAGATCCTGGCGATTGGGTCGCTGCGAACTGATCGAGGAGCGTTCGGTTGAGGTCCACCTGGTCGCGGAGACGAACCCCGCCGCCCGCGTCGCGGCGCTGCGAACCATCGCGGCCACCGCCTCCTTCGCGGGGGTGGTGCTGCTGCCCACGTTGGAGCGCATCACCGGTAGCATTCTCGATGTGATGCGGGAGCGAGATCTCGTTCCCGTCTCCATGGCCGATCGCATCGACCTGCACCAGAGTGGCAACCTGGTTGCCCTGCCCCACCGCGACGCCCTCTTCCGGGAGATCGTCGACAAGCTCGGTATCACGCTCGATTCGGGGCCGCAGTACGTCTTGCACCGCGTCGGTAAGGCTTGGGACGTCACCTTCGAGGGCGAGACCCGGCGGGTCGATCACCAGAAGGGCATGTCATACCTGGTCTTCTATCTCCTGCAGCGCGACGAGCAGGTCGATCCGATTGATGTAGTGGCCACCCTGAGCGGGCGCGATCCCAAGGAGTTCTGGGGCGACACCGGTCCCGTGAACGACAAGAAGGCCAGGGCGCAGTACCTGGCGGCGATGCTGCGGATCAAAGAGGAACTCGATGACCCCGACATGCCGCTCAGCCTGGAGCGTGAGGAGAAGCTCCGCTCGGACTTCGAGGCCCTCGCCGCCGAGGTCCGCGCCGGTGAGGCCCTGGGCGGTGGCGATCGGATACGGCCGGTCGGTGAGCGCATCGCCCGGCGCGTCGGCACCGCCATCCAACGACTCCTGGACGCCCTCGATGACGAGGAGAGCGGGTTCCCCGCTTTCGCGGCCCATGTAAGGGCCGGCATCCCCAACCTGTTCGCCCGACAGCAGAGATACGGGGTGAATGCCGTGACCTGGGAGAGTTCACGGGCGATGTGAGAAGCTCACGGCAGTTGTGAGGCCGGACCTCCGAAAGGAGGCCCCAAATGGCCCACAACTACCTCTGCGACTACGCTCGCACCACCATCTCCTGCACCGCTCGGCGACTCGTCGGCCGACATGGTTTCCAACCGCAGGACCGCGAGGACATCGAACAGGATCTCGCCTGCGATCTCCTCGCCCGACTCCGCAACTTCGATCCCAAGCTGGGCTCGCGCAACGCGTTCATCGCCCGGCGGGTCGAGGCGGCGGCATCCAACCTGATCCGCAAGACCAAGGCCGGCAAGCGTCAGGCCACGTTCGAAAACGAGGCCCCGGACGCCGAGGCCGAGTGCGGATTCATCAGCATGGTCGACATCGTCGTCGACGAGTCCCTCGACGAGGCGGCTCGCGTGCGCGAACTCCGGCAGGACGTGGAAACCGTCCTCTCCGGGCTGCCGAGCGATCTGCGCTCGATCGCCGATGACCTGAAGCACGGCACCGAGCGGTCGGTGGCGGCGAAGCACCGCATCTCGCGGCGCCAGCTGCGCAACCGCATCGAACATCTCCGGGACGCCTTCACCCGCATGGGAATGGCCCCCGCCAACTGAACCAGCCGGACCAGCTCGGTCGCCGGCGGGTAGGGAATCTGTTGGCGGCCGAGGTCCGCGTCACGCCAAAGGAGATCAACATGGCAAACGTCTTGGAGCGGTGGACCGGACACGGTCGCCACCAGGAACCGCAGCTCACCTTCGACAATCTGATCGTCGAGCCTGCGGATACATATCACTCGAAGCGCGGAGAATATCTGGCGAGCCATCGTCTCGCTGAGTTCCGGGCCAACCCGGTGCTCTTCCGTCGCAAGGAGCTGGGCCTGATCCGTGATGAGGAGCGCCCGGCGTTCCTCATCGGTCGCGCCGCCCACACCCTGGTGCTGGAGGGTCGCGAGGTCTTCGAGTCGGAGTTCGCGGTCGGCGGACCGATCAACCCGCGCACCGGCAAGACCTACGGTATGGGCACGCAGAAGTTCGAGCGGTGGGCTGCCGAGGTCGGCAAGCCGGTCATCAGCGACGACCAGGCCGCGCTCATCGAACGCATGGCGCTCTCGGTGCGCGAGCACCCGCTGGCCCCGTCCTACCTCGACGCTGGCGTGGCCGAGCGCGTCGGCCGCTGCGAACTGCGCGGCGTGCCCTGCCAGGCGCGCTTCGATTGGCTCCACCCCGAGAAGGGCCTGATCGATTACAAAACCTCCGACGACCTCTCGGTGTTCGGGTTCTGCGCCCGCAGCTACGGCTACCTGCACCAGATGGCGTTCTATCGCTCGGTGCTGCGCGCCGTCACCGGCGTCACCGTCCCGGTCCACCTGATCGCCACCGAGAAGCGCGAGCCCTATCGCTGCGGCGTCTGGCGCATCGCCGACGCGGTGCTCGACCAGGCCGAGAAGGACAACGACGAGGCCATCGACCGCCTGGCCAAGTGTCGCGCCGAGGACGTGTGGCCGACCGGCTTCGAGGACCTCCAGACCATCGATTACCTCTGACCGCTCTTCTCATCGGAGGGGCCTCACGCCTCCGGCCCGTGCTCGCTGCGCTCGATGATCATGGGCCTGCGCCTCCGGCCCCTCCGGCCCACCCCTGAATCGCAAACGCAACTCAACGGAGACAGCAATCATGCTCGATCGCATCATGTCCGGGCCCACGGCCCATCCTCGTCGCATTCTGCTCTACGGCGTCGCCGGCGTCGGCAAGAGCACCTGGGCGGCGAGCGCCCCCAACCCCATCTTCGTCCAGACCGAGGAGGGCTTGGACGACATCGGCGCCCCGCGCTTCCCCATGGCGTCCTCCTTCGAGGAGGTCATGCAGTACCTGGCCGCGCTCTACCAGGAGGACCATCCGTACCGCACGGTCGTCATCGATAGCCTCGATTGGCTGGAGCGCCTGATCCACGCCGTGGTCTGCGAGAAGCGCGGCGTCGGCAATATCGAGGAGATCGGTTTCGCGAAGGGTTACACCTTCGCCCTCGCGCATTGGAAGGACGTGCTCGACGGCCTCGACGCTCTGCGCTCCCAGCGCGGCATGACCGCCATCGTCATCGCCCACGCCAAGGTCGAACGCTTCGAGAATCCCGAGACCGACGCCTACGACCGGTATGTGCCCCGCCTGCACAAGGCGGCGAACGCGCTGGTCACCGAGTGGGCCGACGAGGCCCTGTTCGCCAACTACAAGGTCCACACCCGGACCTCGGATGAGGGGTTCAACCGCAAGCGGGCCCAGGGGCTGGGCACCGGCGAGCGGATCCTCCGCACCTCCGAGCGCCCCAGCCATCTGGCCAAGAACCGGCTCGGCCTGCCCGACGAGATGCCGCTCGCGTGGGACGCCTACGCCGAGTTCCTCCCGGCCTGATCCATCACCGCAACCGCAACCATCAGCAACAAGGAACCATCATCATGGCTCTGCTCAATTTCGACGCCAACAATCACGAACCCACCAGCACCGACTTCGAGCCGGTGCCGTCCGGCACCTACATCGCCTGCCTCGTCGGCAGCGAGATGAAGCCGACCAAGGCCGGCAACGGCAAGTTCCTTCAGCTCGAGTTCGAGATCCTGGAGGGCGAGCACAAGGGCCGGCACCTGTGGGACCGCCTGACCCTGGAACACCCGAACCAGGTCGCGGTGCAGATCGCCAAGGGGAAGCTCTCGGCCCTCTGCCGCTCGGTCGGTGTGCTCACCCCGCAGGACAGCACCGAGCTGCACAACCTGCCGCTCAGCATCCGGGTGAAGACCAAGCGCCGCGAGGACAACGGCGAGCTGGGCAACGAGATCACCGCCTTCAAGCCGCGTGACGCCGCCAAGCCGGCGTCCGTCCAGGCCGGGCCCGGCAACGCCGCCGCGACCACCCGCGCCCCGTGGAAGCGGGGCTGAACCGAAACCCGACAGCAACAGGAACAACAACCATGGAACATCTCATCGACGCCGTCCTCCACATCTTCGCCTTCCTGCTGATCTACGCCTTCGTCATCGGTGTGATCTGCTACTTCGCCTGGCTGGTCTGCGACAGCCAGATCCAGAAGCATATCCGCCGCGAGCACCGCGAACCCGTCAAGGATGACGCCCCCGCCAAGGAGGCGGTGTGATCGATCTGGTCCTCCCGTTCCCGCCCTCGGTGAACCACTACTACCGCAGGGTGGGGTCGCGGACCCTGATCAGCAAGGCCGGTCGTGAATACCGGCGAACCGTGGTCGCCATGTTGCGGCCACGGTTCGCCCGGCCCCTGACCGGCAGGCTCCACGTCACCATCCATGCGCACCCGCCCGACCGAAGACGCAGGGATCTCGACAACCTGCAAAAATGCACCTTTGATTCGCTGCAGCATGCCGGGGTCTACGAGGACGACAGTCAGATCGACTCCTTCACGATCACGCGCTGCAATCCGGTGCCCGGCGGATCTCTGCGCATCACCATCATCGAGGGCTCCTGATGCTTCGTCCGTATCAACAGGCGAGCGTCGATGCGATCTACGAGCATCTGCGCGACCGCGACGACAACCCGTGTGCCGTCCTGCCCACCGCCGCCGGCAAGACCTGGGTGCTGGCCCAGATCTGCCATGACGCGGTCACGCTCTGGCAGGGCCGCGTGCTCATCCTCGCCCACGTCAAAGAACTGCTGGAGCAGGCGGCGGATAAGCTGCGTATCGTCTGCGCCGACGTGCCCATCGGCGTCTACTCGGCCGGCCTGAAGCGCCGCGACACCGACGAGCCGATCATCGTGGCCGGCATCCAATCCGTCTATCGTCGCGCTGCCGAACTCGACCGCTTCGACCTCATCATCATCGATGAGGCCCACATGATTCCGCCCGATGGCGAGGGCATGTACCAGCAATTCCTGCGCGAGGCACAGATCGTCAATCCAGACGTGCGGGTCATCGGCCTGACCGCGACGCCGTTCCGGCTCAAGTCCGGCCCGATCTGCGAGCCCGGCAACATTCTCAACCACATCTGCCATGAAGTCGGGGTGAAGGAGCTGATCCGCGACGGCTACCTGTGCCCGCTGATCTCGAAGGCTGGCGTCAGCAAGGTCGATACCTCGAACCTGCATGTGCGCGCAGGTGAGTTCCGCAGCGACGAGGCCGAGGCGTTGATGGACCAGGACGACCTGGTGGTGCCGGCCTGTTCCGAGATCGTTGAGCTGACCCGCGAGCGCAACGCCGTGCTCATCTTCGCCACCGGGGTCGGCCACGCGAAGCACATCGTCTCCGTGTTGCGCGACGACCACGGCATCGAGGCGGGCATGGTCTTCGGCGACACCGCGACCCCGGAACGCGACGCGGTCTTGGCCGAGTTCAAGGCGGGCCGGTTGAAGTATCTGGTCAACGTCAACGTGCTCACCACCGGCTTCGACGCGCCGCACATCGACTGCGTGGTGTTGTTGCGCCCGACGCTCTCGCCCGGCCTCTACTATCAGATGGTGGGGCGCGGGTTCCGCCTGCATGACTCGAAGACCGACTGCCTGGTCCTCGACTACGGCGGCAACGTGCTACGACATGGCCCTGTCGATCAGCTGCGACTCGACGCCCCAAAGCGCGAGGGTGACGGCGAGGCCCCGGCAAAGGAATGCCCGGAGTGCCAATCGCTGATCGCGGCCGGCTTCACGGTCTGCCCGCACTGCGGCTACGAGTTCCCACCGCCTGATCGGCAGGCGCACGATGCGAAGGCGTCCACCGCCGGCGTGCTTTCCGACCAGTATGAGGACACTGAACATCAGGTGCGCTCGGTCTATTACGCTGTTCACACCAAACGTGGCGCGGACGAATCGGCGCCGAAGACCCTGCGGGTCGAGTACGAGATCGGCTGGGGCCGGTGGGCGAAGGAGTGGGTCTGCGTCGAGCATGGTGGCGTCAGCCCGTTCGCCCGTTCGAAGGCCGAGACCTGGTGGCGCGAGCGCAGCGACGAGCCCTGCCCGCACACCGCCGCCGATGCCGTGGCCCTTGCTGAGCAGGGCTGCCTGGCCGAGCCGACCCGCATCACCGTCCGTACCTTCGCCGGCGATGAGTACGACCGCATCGTCGCCTACGAGATGGGGCCGAAACCGGAGCCGCGCCAGCCGGGCGAGGACCGAGAGGAGCCGGTGCCGATCAGCGCCTGGGACGACCTCGATGACGAGCCTCCCTTTTGAGGTCCGGCATGGCGTTCGATCCCGATGCCTCCTGCTTCCGCCGGGCCAACGACCCGAACCACCCGACGCACGTTCCGCTCTCGGCGATCGTGGCGCGCATCCGTTCCGACGAGATGGCGGCGCGTTGCGCCGAGATCCGTCGCGTATTCACCGAGGCGGGTGGTGGGCAGGCGGGCAAGGACGCGATTCGTGAGCTGAAGAAGCCACTGCCCGGCGTGACCCTGGCCGGCACCTTCGAGCGCAGGGCGAACGCGGCGTGGCAGCGGCCATCGGGATGCGTCGGCATCGACCTCGACGACCTGGATCCAGAGGAGATGGAACGAGCCTGGACCGCCCTGGTCGACGCCCCCTGGGTGACGCTGCTGTTCCGCTCGCCCTCGGGCGCCGGCATCAAGGGGGCGGTGCGTGTACCCGGCCTCGACGAGCCGGATCGCGACGCCTACGCCACGGCGTGGCGCGCCGTGACCTTGTGGCTCGCCTCGCTCGGCCTGGACAACGACCAGGCGGTGAAGGATGTGTCACGACTGGCGTTCCTCGCCCACGACCCCGGCGTTCACCACAACCCGGAGGCGACGACCTTCGATGTGGAGCGGTGGACCATCGAGACCCCGGTCGATCCGCAGCCCGATCGCGGCGATCACGGTGGTGGCCTGCGGCCCGGTGACGACTTCAACCAGCGCGGTGAACTGCCCGATCTGCTGATGCACCACGGTTGGACGCTCGACCGTGACGGGCCCAACCAGCACTGGTGTCGGCCCGGCAAGACCGGCGGGACGTCGGCGACCTTGAAGGACGGCGTGTTCTACGTCTTCAGCTCGGCGGCGCCGCCGTTCGAGCCCAACCAGGCCTACGGCCCGTTCGCCGTCTACGCCCTGCTGGAACACGGTGGCGATTTCGCCGAGGCCGCGAGCGAGCTGCGCCGGTGTGGCTATGGTGAACAGACGCAGGTGAACCTCACCGGGATCACCGGCACCACGACCGACGACGACGAACCGATCGAACCAGAGCCGCCCGACCCCGGTCCCGTGCCGGTCGAGCTGCTGCGGGTGCCGGGCCTCGTCGGCCAGGTCATGGACTTCTGTCTGGCCACGGCGCCGTATCCCAACCCGGTCCTGGCCTTCTGCGGCGCCATGGCCCTGCAGAGCGTGCTGGCCGGTCGCCGGGTGCGCGACGAGGCCGACAACCGCTCCAACCTCTATCTGCTCGGGCTCGCCAACTCGGGCGCCGGCAAGGACCACCCGCGCAAGGTGAACCAGCGCATCATGCTGGAGGCCGGTCTGGCGGATCAGGTCGGCGACAGCTTCGCATCGGCCGAGGGCATCGAGGACCGGATGCTCCTCACGCCGTGTATGCTCTTCCAGACCGACGAGATGGACGCCCTGCTGGTGTCGATCCGGGAGGGCAAGGACGGGCGCTCCGAGCGCATCATGCAGGCCCTGCTGAAGTTCTACACCTCGGCCAACGCCATCTATCCGATGCGGGTCAAGGCCGGCAAGGAGCCGGAGTTCATCGACCAGCCCAGCCTGTCGATCTTCGGCACCGCCATCCCGCAGCACTTCTACGAATCACTGTCGGCCAAGATGCTCTCCAACGGCTTCTTCGCCCGCATGCTGGTCCTCGAGGCCGGCAAGCGGGGACGTGGCCAACGGGCCAGCTCGCCGCCGATCCCGGAGGCCATCCTCGACGCGGTGCGCTGGTGGCGCGAGTTGAAACCCAGCCAGGGCAACCTGGCTGGACTCAACCCCGTGCCCTTGACGGTGGCCAGCACCGCCGACGCGGTGGCCATGTTGGAGGATATCCGCCACCAGTCGGAGCGGGCCTACGACGAGCATGAGGGCAAGGGCGAGCAGATGGGCATGGCCATCTGGGCCCGTGCCGCCGAGAAGGTCCATCGCCTGGCCCTGTGCTACGCCTGCTCGGAGAACCACCTCGACCCGATGATCACGGCCAGGGCGGTGGAGTGGGCGTGGCGGCTCACCGAGCATCAGACCAGGCGGATGATCGCCATGGCGACCGCCCATGTCTACGAGGGCGAGTTCGACCAGCGGCAGAAGCGGGTCGTGCAGACGCTCAAGGCCCGTGGCGGGAAGCTGAGCCAGCGCGAATTCAACCGGGCGATGCGGTGGATGAAGGCCCAGGAGCGGGCCGAGATCGTCGAGAACATGCTCGAAACCGGCCAGTTGGTGTGCGAGTGCCAGCGCGAGGGCACCCGTGGGCCGGGGAAGGTGATCTACGCCCTGCCCGGAAACCCGACCACGGATTTGGTCAGGTTTCCAAACCCGACCACGCCCGAGAACGACGCAAGTCCTGTGGAGGCAAAGTGATAGTGAAACCCGACCAACTCGACCAACCTGACCAGGGGTCGCGCTCACGCGCACATGACCACATGGCCCTACGCGTGCGCGGACGCGCTTCGCGTGTGGGTACGCGTGGTCAGGTTGGTCAGGTATATGAGAAGAAGATATATATTATTATATTTACTGGACTTACGTCTGGAAAAACCCGACCAAAACCCGACCAACCCGACCAAAACCGTGGTCAGGTATCGCCCGAGTTCGGATTAGAGAGCGGGTCCTCCCCCTGTTTTTGCTCCAGTAGGCCACCGGGAAGGGCCGCATCCCTGACGACAGTTGGTTTCCGGTGCCCGAGCCGAACCGCCCCATTCACCCATGCCCATAAGGAGCCGACCCATGCAGGTTGAGACCCGCCCCATTTCTGACATCAAGCCCTACCCCAACAACCCCCGTCAGAACGACGACGCCGTCGAGGCGGTGGCCCGCAGCATCGGTGAATTCGGCTTTCGTCAGCCCATCGTGGTCGACGCCGACCTGGTGGTGATCTGCGGCCACACCCGGCTCAAGGCGGCGCAGCGCCTCGGCCTGACCGAGGTGCCCATCGTCATCGCCACCGATCTCTCGCCGGCGCAGATCAAGGCCTACCGCCTGGCCGACAACAAGACCGCCGAGCTGGCGCGTTGGGACTATGATTTGCTACCCATCGAACTCGGCGACCTGCGCGACGGCGGCTTCGATCTCAGTCTGCTCGGCTTCGACCCCGCCGAGCTGGCCAAGCTGCTCGACCCCGGCGTCGAGGATGGCCTGACCGATCCCGACGAGGCGCCGCCGGTGCCCGAGGATGCGATCACCCAATCCGGCGACATCTGGCAGCTGGGAGAGCATCGGTTGATCTGCGGCGACAGCTGCGAGCCGGAAACCTATGCGCGGCTGCTGGGCGAAGAGCGGGTCGATCTGCTGCTCACCGATCCGCCCTACAACGTCGCCTACCAGGGCGGCACCGACGAGCAGATGACGATCGCAAACGACGATATGGATGCGGCCAGCTATCGGCAGTTCCTGATCGACGCCTTGGGCTGCGCGGCGTCGGTGCTGCAGCCTGGCGCCGGATTCTATGTCTGGCACGCCGACACCTATGGCGGCATCGTCCGATCCGCCTGCGAGGAGGTCGAACTGCCAGTGCGGCAGTGCTTGATCTGGAAGAAGAACTCGCTGGTGCTGGGGCGGCAGGACTACCAGTGGATCCACGAGCCCTGCCTCTACGGCTGGAAGCCGGGCGCCGCGCATCGATGGATGGGCGACCGGGCCCAGACCACGGTGCTGGAGCACGACAAGCCCAAGCGCAACGGTGAGCACCCGACCATGAAGCCGGTCGAGCTGATCACGAAGCTGGTGCAGAACAGCAGCGGCGTCGAGGATCTGGTGCTCGACCCCTTCGGCGGCAGCGGCTCGACCCTGATCGCCTGCCAGCGCACCGGGCGACGGGCCCGCCTGGTCGAACTCGATCCGAAATACTGCGATGTCATCGTGCGGCGTTGGGAGTCCTTCACCGGCGGCACGGCCGAACGGGTGGCCACCAACGAGGAGACCCCGGCGTTGGCCGGGGCCGAGGAGGGCGCGGAATGATCGCCCTTCTGTTGCTGTGCGCAGGTCTATTCGAAGCCGGCGAGCAGGAAGTCGAGCCGGTTGCGCGGGTCGGCCGGCAGGTGCTCGGCCACCCATGCGCGGGCGTCTTCCGGGGTCGGGAAGCCCTCGGTGTCGAGGACGTAGCCGCCTTCCTCCAGGCGCTCGTCGTCGGCGACGAAGGTGGCGCCCTCGGGGCTGATCACCAGGTTCCAGGCGATATTGCTGACCGGGAAGACCCCGGTGGCGAAGAGCGGGCGTTGGCCGTCTGGCCAGGAAATCGCGCCCTGGTAGGCCAGCCAGGTGGCGTCGTCGATGGGCTGCAGGTCGATGGTCATGGGTGGCTCCTTTCGTGTGCCGGTACGACCCCATACATCCCGAACGCACCTCGATATGAAGTTCGTCTATGCGAGCAGCCGCAGACGGTGCATCATCAGGTTCGTGTGTCGGCGATCACCAACGAGCGGACCCCGGCGGGTGCCGGGGCCGGTCGGGCGCGGAGGGGCGCCGGTTCAGATGTCGATGGTCAGGGGCGCCTCGGGGTCGATCTGCGTCGCGGCGGCGCGGGCCTCCTCGACGCTGTCGAACTCGTCGGCGTAGAGCCAGCCGATGCGACGGGCGGCGGGGATGAAATCGGCCATGTGCAGTTCGAAGCGATCGGGGCGGACCTCGCTGCGCATGATGCGCATGTCGCCGCAGGCTGGCTCGTCAGTCATGGTTCAGCCCTCCTTGCCGGCGGCGGTCAGCTCGAAGCGGCCCCGGCCGACCTTGTGGAAGCGGCTCTCGGCGCCCTTGCCGCTGATCTCGCGGATGATGGCGCTGTAGAGGGTCGCCTCGGGCGTCTTGCCCTTGGTCTCCCACCAGCCGGCGGCGATGATCTTGGTGGCCATGTCCTTGGCCCCAAGCGCCTCGCCGCTCTCGCGCAGGAGACGGACGGCGGCGTCGAGCAGGGTCGGCTTGCGCTCCTTCGGGGGCGTCGCCTCCATGGCCTTCACGTCGGCCTTCGTCGCGGCCACGGTGGCCTTTTCTCGCTTGGTCGGGGCGGTGGCCCCGTTCTTGGGTTTGGCGCCACGTTTCGCCCCGGTGCGGGCCTTGGTGGCGGTCTTTTTCTGGCTGGTCTTGGCGGTGGTCATGGGTGCTCCTTGGTGGTTGAGCGGTGGGTGAAGAAGGCCCCCAGCGAATGCCGAGGGCCGGGGGTTGGGTCAGGCGTCCTCGCGCAGGTCGGCGAGAGTCGCTTCGATGTCGTCCTCATCGCGGCTGCCGATGAAGGCCAGGGTCTGGATCAGGTTCCTGCGGACCTCGGCCATGGAGCCGGCGTGGCCCCAGTTGGCTGGGTCGGCCTCTGCCTCTTCTCGCGCCTTGCCGATCACCTGGGCGAGGTGGTCGAGCAGGGCCGCGCAGTCGTCGGCGTGCTGGGTGAAGGCGGTCAGGGCGGTGCGTTTCGCGGTCGGCATGGTGGGTTCCTTTCGTGTGCCGGTACGACCGCATACATCCCGAACGCACCCCGATATGAAGTCCGTCCAGGCGACGGTCTGTCATCGGTGCATCATCAGGTTTGTGTGCACCAACACACGATGGCCGGGGGCGCTCATGGCTGACCGCGACCAGCTCAGCCTGACCGCCATGCCCTCGGATCTGCTGCTGCGCCTGCTCAAGCAGAACGGGGCGCAGTACGCCACCGAGCAGGCCTTGGCCGCAGACCGCGAAGCCGGCGCTCCCATCGCCGACGACGGCACCGTGAACCTGGTGGCCTACACCGCCTGGTTGGCGAGGAGGATGGCTCATGGCGCTTGACCCGCGCAGTATGCGACCGGCGGACGTGGTCCGTCTGCTCAACACCACGGAACTCGGCGTAGTTCTTGATGAGCGCCAGCTCTATCGCCATCGCAGCCGTGCGGGCTTCCGCATTGGCGATGGCAAACGCGTCGATCTCCTGCGCTACCTCGGCTGGCTGGTCGATCAGGTCCATGGGCCACAGGACGAGAAGCCGGTCGCCGATTACGAGGCGAAGAAGGAGGCTGCGCGTTCACGCAACGCCGCCATTGCCCGTGCCGGCCGTGACATTGCCCCCATGCCCGAGGTGGTGGACGCCCAGCGGAAGGACGATGCGCGGACCTCGTTCCGGTCGTTCTGCGAGACCTATTTTCCGCTGACCTTCAGCCTCGGCTGGTCGGAGGACCATCTGCGGGTGATCGCCAAGATCGAGCAGGCGGTGTTGCACGGTGGACTGTTCGCCATGGCGATGCCGCGTGGCAGCGGCAAGACGACGCTCGCCGAATGCGCCTGCCTGTGGGCGATGCTCTATGGCCACCGTGATTTCGTCTGCCTGATCGGTTCCGACGAGGCCCACGCCCAGGGCATGCTCGAAAGCATCAAGACCGAACTGGAGGCCAACGATCTCCTGGCCGATGACTTCCCAGAGGTCTGCCATCCGATCCGATCGCTGGAGGGCATCGCCAACCGCTGCTCGGGCCAACTCTTCAATGGCAAGCGCACTCAGATCGGTTGGACCGCCAGCGAGATCGTCCTGCCGACGATCGAAGGATCGGACGCGTCGGGCGCCATCATCCGCGTCGCCGGCATTACCGGCCGGATTCGCGGCATGAAATTCAAACGACCCGATGGTCACACCGTCCGGCCCAGCCTGGTTATCCTCGACGATCCGCAGACCGACGAATCGGCGCGTTCGCTCTCACAATGCGCCAATCGCGAACGCATCATCGCTGGCGCCGTGCTCGGCTTGGCCGGACCCGGCAAGAAGATCAGCGGCATCATGCCCTGCACGGTCATCCGCCCCGGCGACATGGCAGACAGCGTGCTCGATCGTGATCGCCACCCGGAGTGGAACGGCGAGCGGACCCGCATGGTGCTTACCTTCCCCAGTAACGACAAGCTGTGGGACCAGTACGCCAACATTCGAGCCGACTGCCTGCGGGCGAAGGGCACCATCGAGGACGCCACCGCGTTCTACATCGAGCACCGCGACCGCATGGACGCTGGCGCCTCCGTCGCCTGGCCGGACCGCTACAACCACGACGAGGCATCGGCGATCCAGCATGCGATGAATCTGAAGCTGCAGGACGAGGCCGCGTTCTGGGCGGAATACCAGAACGAGCCGCTGCCCGAGGACCTGGGCGCCGAGGAGCAGCTCACCGCCGACGACATCGCAGCCCGTGTCAACGGACTACGACGCCGTCGGGCACCGGTCGGCGTCAACCACATCACGGCCTTCGTCGATGTGCAGGGGAAGTTGCTCTATTGGGTGGTCTGCGGCTGGGAGGACGACTTCACCGGCTACGTTCTCGACTACGGCACCGAGCCGGACCAGCGGCGGCGTTACTTCACGTTGCGCGACGCCAATCCGACGTTGCAGACCGCAGCGCCCAGCGCCGGGCTGGAGGGCTCGATCCTGGCCGGCCTTCAGCGTCTGGCCGACCAGCTGATCGGCGAGGCGTGGCTACGGGAGGACGGCGCCGAGCTGCGGATCGAGCGCATGCTCATTGACGCCAACTGGGGCACCTCGACCGACGTCGTCTATCAGTTCTGCCGGTCCAGCCAGCATGCGGCGGTGCTCTTGCCCAGCCATGGTCGCTTCGTCGGTGCCGGTTCGATCCCGTTCTCTGACTACAAGCGCAAGCGGGGCGATCGCATCGGACTCAACTGGCGCATGCCCTCGGTCGCAGGCAAACGGGCAATCCGGCATGTGGTGTTCGATGCCAATTTCTGGAAGTCGTTCATCCACGCCCGCCTGGCGACGGCGATGGGCGATCGCGGCGCGCTGAGCCTGTTCGGGAAGGATCCGCATGCCCACCGGCTGTTCGCCGAGCAGTGTGCGGCCGAGTATCGGGTGCGGACCGAGGGGCGTGGGCGGACGGTGGATGAATGGAAGCTGCGGCCAGAGGCTAGTGACAATCACTGGTGGGATGGTGTTATTGGATGTGCAGTGAGCGCAAACATCTGCGGAACTCAGCTCACGGAGGCCTGCATGCCGAAGAACGCGCCGGTAAGGTTGAAGTTGTCGTCTATGAAGCGTCACTCTTGTATTTGATCTAGTTCGATCTGGATCGACATCATCAACTCGTCAAGGCAGACCTGGAAGAGGAACCAATATTTGTCATCGTCGAATGTGTAATCATCGCCAAGGTCCTCATTGAGGAATGAGATAAGACTGTCGCTGAGTTGCGGGTTAAGCCGAATGTGTTGGCAGTCATTCCTGTAGACGTTTATACGGTGAATGGCGTGATGCAGGCGGTGGCACTGCGCCTTGATGTCCGTCCAAAAATATCGGCTGCGTCCAATTGAGGCTCCATACGCCTTGGCCGACTCAAAGAAGCATTGAACGAATGGGGTTAAGGCCTTTTCAAATGAATACTTGTTTATTGGCGCCTCAACATGAAAGAGCCTTTCGGCGTATGGGAAGCTTGATGGATTGAATAAATGAAAGTTGTGAGGAGGATTGGCTAGCGTCTTTTCTAGTGTTCGCATATCATCAACAATGGCCCGTATACGCATGTTGGTCCATGCCTGACGGTCGTCTTGCGGGACGAGCAAACGAGGAGTCTCTCGCCCTGCTTCACGCGCATCCTCTTCAGCGACGTAATCTCTAACGGCATCACACAGTATGAATGGCGTCCCCGATGTGGAAATTACACCGAATTTGGTTAGGTGGGCCATCGCATCTCTGCGCTTCCTGGACTTGGCAATTAGATCGTGGTCACATATGGCTATAGCCTTCAGTATCTCGTATTCTTCAGGGTACGCCCGCTGAAATTCTTGTACCACATGTAATACGTAGAAATGCAACTCTCCGTCCCGCAAAGACCTCGTCCGACGGAGGTATCCATCCGAAATGACATGAGGAGGCTTGTGGCCCTTTTCCCTTGCCATCTCAATGGCATAGTGGCACGCAAGCCTGGAAAGTAGCGGATGGCTTCCATAATCTTGATGAATGAGATTTATCGCGGCGTCATCAAAGCTATATCCGTACAGCTTTGATATGCCGTGAATCATGTTTGCCAGTTCTGGCTCTGAAAGTCCGGCCAGGTAGATAGGCGTGAGTATTCCAAACATTGGGTTTTGGAATTTGTCAAACGATGTCATTTCGGCAATGACGGGGCTGACGCCAGCGACTACAACGGACAATTTTTGACCAGCGTCTCGTGCGTTCCTTATTGAATGCCAAAAATCGAGGTAGTCAGTTTTCCAGTGTTCCTCATTTGATGTGCTTGGTAAGATAAACTCAATTTCATCAATAATGACAACCATGGTTGTATTCGGATTGGCAGCGAGGGTGTTTACGAGGTCGTCGCTTGCCGAGGCCTCGGAGAAAGGACAATTTTCGTGGTCAATCCCTGATGCTTCAACGAGTCGCCTGATCAGCTCATTCCAGCGCAGTTTTCGCACGGATGGGTCGTATGCCGTTGCGAAAACCACTCGAAAACTCTCGTCGCCCTTAAGTATTCGTCCCAGCTTCTTCAAAACTGAAGTCTTGCCGCTTTTTCGGAGGCCAAAAAATCCGCAGCATTCATGTTTCCCAATGTGGTCCAGAGCCCTGCGGATTTCCTGATCGCGGCCGTAGAAGAAAAGGTCATCATCTAAGGGCTGTGTGATCTTGAATCGGTCTGCTGTTCCAAGCGAGGCGTGAATTTCACCAATTACGAAGTCCGCATCCTGAGCGTGGTGTTTTAGGTCGGATTCGGTAAACGGTATGAACAGCCTGTCTTGTTTGTGTTGTGCGCAGTATGAGTTAATCCAGTCCTTTGTGTCTTGAGCCTTTGATGCGAAATAGCAGATCTTAGGCTCAACTCTACCCTGAAATGGATAATCAGAGTTATTAAAGATCTCGCTTACGAGCTGAATGGACCTTGGTTCTAGGGTTGTGAATGGCGAGAACGCAAAGAAGACCTCGTAGTCTAGGCCGAGCCCATTTATTAGCCGGTCACTTCTTGGTTTTAGCAGAAACGCGATTATGTGCGTACTGGATCCGAAGACCTTGTTGGCCCAACAGACCTCGAAACCTGCGGCAATGAATGGCGCGACAAGGTCTCGGTCTTGTTGATTTCGGCGAAAGTGAGAGTCCTCTGCGCTGGGGTGTATCCTGCCGCGTGACATCCTTGGATCCCTTCTGCCTTCTGTATGAGCACTATCGGGTAGAGTATTCAACCTCAGTGCAAACATGCTACGGCAGCCCCGTGTGCGTGACAAGCGCCCTGTGGCGCCTGATTCGCGAGACGATCCGGATGAACGGCGCGGACCAAGACCTGCCCGATGGGGTAGGGAACAGGTAAGGAGGCCACGTCCGTGCCCGAAGACCTGTCCGAATCCATCGCCGAGAACGCCGCCGGGCCCAAACGGGCCAAGGGCGATCAGGGCGAGATGGAGCAGCACTCGCTGAAGGATCAGATCGACGCTGACCGTCATCTGGCCTCGAAGGAGGCGGCGAAGGCCGGCTTCAAGAGCCTCCGATCCGCCCGTCTCGTGCCGCCGGGGAGCGCCTGATGTTCCAGGCCCTCCGCGATCTGTTCCTGGGAACGCCCCGCCAAGAGGCGCCCCGGCGGCATGAGCGGGCTCTTTGCCTGCCGATCCACGCCCGCTACGACGCGGCCCAGACCACCGACAACAGCCGGCGGCACTGGGCCGGCGCCGATGGGCTTTCGGCCCGGTCGGCCAATGCCCCCGAGGTCCGCCGGGTGCTGCGCAACCGCAGCCGCTACGAGGTCGCCAACAACTCCTACGCCAAGGGCATCGTGCTGACCCTGGCCAATGATGTGATCGGCACCGGTCCCCGGCTGCAGATGCTTGGGCTGTCGGCGGACCACAACCGGTTCATTGAGCGGGAGTTCGGAGCCTGGGCGACCGCCATCGGCCTGGCCGACAAGCTGCGGACCCTGCGCATCGCCCGGTGCCAGGATGGCGAGTCCTTCGCCGGGCTCACCGACAACCCGATCCTGCCGACCGGGGTCACGCTGGACCTGCGCTTGGTCGAGGCCGACCAGGTCACCACTCCCGACCCTCGGCTTCTGGATCCGGGCGACGTGGACGGGATTCGCCTCGATCGGCGCGGCAACGTGGTGGAGTACCACGTCCTGCGCGACCATCCCGGCGACAGCCGGTACGGCCTCGGCCTGGAATACGACCGGGTGCCGGCCCGCGCCATGATCCACGACTTCCTCGCGGACCGGCCGGGGCAGGTGCGCGGCATCCCGGAGATCACCCCGGC
>CAZTGE010000055.1:0-24745 GCA_964612995.1 uncultured candidatus Brocadiaceae bacterium
TGACGACCGAGGCCGTGGGGGGCGGAGCCGGCATCGCGCAGCGATAGCAGGCCCCAGTGGGGCCTGCGGCCGGTGGAGCGCGACGAGCGACAGCGAGGACGCCGATGTGCGCCGAAGGCGCGAGGGGGCAGCGCCCCCCTGTGGGGGAAGCCTCAGCGGCGCCCGTCGCCCGCCTGACCATCCGCCTCCTGAGGTGGACCGTCGGCATCGCTGGCCTGGTAGAGGTCGATCAAGCCACCGATCACCGCGACCGCGGAAAGGACCAGCAGGGCCATGCTGACCAGCCACAGACCCAACCAGACCAGGAAACCGCCACAGGCGGGCAGGGCCCACAGCAACCGGCTGGTGTGACGGCAATGCCAGGCCGGACAGGCACGGCACCAGCGGGCCACCGGCAACAGCACCCAGGCGCTGAGCGCGGCCACCAGACAGCAGACGAGGATGATCAGGGTCGGGAACAGCCCGTCCTCGGGCCCGAGGCCGAGGCGCACCGAATCGTCGGTCATGACCCAGAAGGCGAAGGCGGCAGAGCCGATGAACAAGGGTGCGTTGATCAACAGCAGGACCCGCAACCGCTCGATCAGCCGGGTCTGCAACCGCGGCGGCCCACCGCGCTGGGCGCGGGAATCACCCCGGCTCATCGCCGCCCCCCAACGAACGCGCTCAGCGCCATTCGATCAGGTGCCGTTGGATCCGCCCATCGAAATGGGCCCAGTTCCACACCCGCACCCCCGTGCCGCCGGAGAGGGCGAGCTGCATCTTCATGTCGGGCACGGCGAAGCCGGGATCCGGGATGCAGCCAAGACGATCGTTCCAGTGCTCCCACCACGCCTGGGGCATGCCGCCGAGCCGGCTCAACCCCCAGCGCTCGCCGGAGAGCGGCGCCGCGGCGTCCTCGTGATGATGGATGAAGATGCTCAGGTCTGCGGATTCGGCGATACGCCGCCATTCAGGCGGAGCAGCGTTCGCGGCCGGCGAATGCCGCCCCACCTGGCATACCGCCAGCGGACGTTCGCCGTGCCCGTGCCGGGCCACCTCGATCAGGCGCCGTAACTGCCGGCAGCAGAACTCGATCCAGCCATCCGGGTGATGCATGCGGATGGCGATCGGGTCCGGCACCGCCCCGAGCCCCGCCTCGCGCGCGAAGGCACGGCGGTTGGCGGCCGAGAACGAATGCGGCGGCCAGGGATCCTCATCGTCGAGCACGGGCTCGGAGAGGGTGAGCATGACCCCGTCGGCGCCGGTGACCTCGCACCAGAAGCGCTCCGATTCGATCACCAGATCGCGCCCGTGCTCCACCGCCACCGCCGGATCGGCGACGAAGGGGATCGGCCGGCCGTAGACCCCCTCGGCCCGTGGCAGCACGCTGTCCGCGCCGGGCATGCCGCCGATCCACACCCGCACCCCCGGAATCTCGCGCCGCAGGATGCGCACGCTGCGGGCATAGGCCACGCCGGGCAACAGCGGCACGCCGAAGGTATGCCAGTTGAGGTTGACGTCGGTGATACCGCAGCGCAGCAGGGCGTGGGCGATCGCCGCCTGTTCGTGCTCGCTGAACCAGGGCAGGAACACCGGCTGGACGTTGCGCCGCTGCTGCGAAGGCCCCTGCACCCCGGGGTCGTCGACGACCGTCACCGCGTAACGGCTGGTATGGTGGTCGCCCATCGCCCGCCGATGGATGACCAGCTCGCTGCCGTCGGCGCGATCGTCGGCCACCACCACCAGCGGATGGTGCAGGTCGCACCAACTACGGTGATGGGTCATCGGGCGGCGATGATTGCGCGCCGGCAGATAGCCCGGGAAGTCGAGCGAGAGCCGTTGCCCATCGCGCTCCACGTGCGGCCGGTGGGCGTCGGGACCGACGCCGAAGCGCGGTCGTTGGGCGGTGTCGAGCACAGTGAGCCCCGGCGGCAGCTCGATGCTCCAATCGAGCCCGGCTGGTGAGTCGCCGAAGGGACTGCACAGATCAAGCCACCAGACACCGGCCAGGCCGTTGACCAGCGTGAGTTCGTCGCCCTGGTTCCAGATCGCCGCCATGGCCACGAGTATCCCGCGGCCCCCGGCGGCGTCCATGGCCGGATGCCGTGCAGCAGCCGCGGCGTGTGCGCAAGTGGATCGCCGGGCTCCTGCCGGTCGAAGCTGGCACCGGGGCGCGCCGGCGCCAGCATGCCGGGATCGACACGGCGAGAGATGGCGCCGGGAGGAGCAGGACATGGCCAGGGACCCCAAGCCGATCACCATCCACGACCTGCGACGGATGAAGCAGCGTGGCGAGAAGATCACCATGGTCACCTGCTACGACAACGCCACGGCGCGCATCGTCGACGAGGTCGGCGTGCCGCTGATCCTCATCGGCGACTCGCTCGGCATGGTCATGCTCGGCCACGACTCCACCCTGCGGGTCACGCTCGACATGCTGGTCCACCACACCCGCGCGGTCACCCGCGCCGCCCGCCGCAGCCTGGTGGTGATGGACCTGCCCTTCGCGACCTACAGCGCCGCCGACCTCCCGCTCTCGCTCGCCAGCGCCAAGCGGGCGATCGCCGAAGGCGGGGCCCAGGCGGTCAAGATCGAGGGCGGTCGACGGATGGCCCCGGTGATCGGCACCCTGGTCGCTTCGGGCATCCCGGTGATGGGCCACATCGGCCTGACCCCGCAGTCGATCCACATGATCGGTGGCTACCGCGTCCAGGGCCGCGGCCAGGAAGCCGCCGATCGCCTGCGCAAGGCGGCGTTGGCCCTCGAAGAGGCCGGCGCCTTCGCCATCGTGCTCGAATGCGTGCCCGCGGCGCTGGCCAGGAGCCTGTCAGACGAGCTCACCGTTCCCACCATCGGCATCGGCGCCGGCCCGGCCTGCGACGGACAGGTGCAGGTGATGCACGATCTGCTCGGTCTGATCGACGGCTTCCAGCCGCGCCACGCCAAACGCTACGCCGACCTCGCCAGCGCGATCCGGGAGGCGATCACCGCCTACCACGACGAGGTCCGCTCCGGCGCCTTCCCTTCGCGCGATCACGCCTTCGACATGGACGACCTGCTCGGTGACGCGGAATTCCAACCACCGAACCCCTGAGCCGCCGCAACGGCTGCGGCCGTTGCACCGCCACCGCTCCGCGGCACCCTGGAGAGCGTGAGCGCCCTCATCCGCTTCATCCATGGCGAGCTCGATGGCGAGGCCCACCCCGTGCGCGACGGAGCCGAGATCATGATCGGGCGCGATGCGGACTGCGACCTCGTCCTGCCCGGGCGCAAGGTCAGTCGCCAGCACGCGGAGCTCCTGCTCGAAGATGGCGAACTGCTGCTGACCACGGTCTCGGCGACCAACGCCGTCTGGGTCAACGGCGCCGCATGCGACGGGGCCGAACTGCGCGTCGGCGATGAGGTGCGCATCGGCGAGCATGCCTTCCGCGTCGAGCGCATCGACAAGGATGCCCGCCGCCGCACCGTGATCCCCGAGCTCGACGGCCTTCCGGAACTCGAGGATCGGACCCAGTACCACGGGCTGATGCGCTGCGTGCTGGCGATCCAGAAGCTGATCAACGAAGACGCCGACTGTCTGGTCGAACGCTCGCTGGAGATGGTCTTCCTCGCCATCCCCGCCTCGCGCCTGGCGCTGTTCCTGGTCACCCCCGACGGCCATGTCCTCCAGGGCTTCACCAAACTCAACGAGCCGCTGTCCGACAAGCGCAGCCGGCTGAGTCACGGCTTCGCCCGCGAGGTCCTGCGTGCCGGCCAGGGGATCCTGATCGAGGATGTGAGCCAGATCGACCCCGAGCGCTATGGCGAGACCCTCGGCGAACAGGAGGTCCAATCGGTGGTCGGCGTACCGGTGCGCGTCGGCGAGTGCATCTGCGCCGCGGTGGTCGGCGACAACCTCGCCCGCCCGGGCACGCTGACCCGCGACCACGCCAGCATCCTCGACTTCGTCGCCCTGGCCCTGGCCTACGCCTTCCAACGCGACGACCTCCAGCGTCTGCGCCGACGCCAGGCCCAGACCGAACAGCAGCTCAACGCAGCGCAGCACGTCCAGCAACACGTCTGCAACAAGCCCAGCCCCGAACGCATGGCCGGGATGGACTGGGCCGTGGCCTACCGCCCCGCGCTCGAGCTCGGTGGTGATTTCTACGACTGGCACCTCGACGGCGACCGCGTGACCTGGGTCATCGCCGACGTCTCCGGCAAGGGCGTTCCCGCAGCGCTGGTGGTGAGCATGCTCCGGGCCTACTGCCGCACCCTGCACGAACGCGACCTGCCGCCACACGCCTTCCTGCTCGCGCTCGACAACCTGCTGCAGGGCGAGATCCCGCCGGGCATGTTCGTCACCGCCGGGGTGCTCCAGGCCGATCCCCATCACGCCGGCTGGTGCGCGGCCGGCCATCCGCCGCTGATCGTGCTCCCGGCCGCCGGGCCCCCACGCCAGCTGCCGGTGGTCAGCGGATCGCTGGGCATGTCGGCCCGCCCCCTGCCGGCGGCCGACACCCGCACCACCGGCCTCGAGCTCGCCCCCGGTGACCGCTTCTGCATGCTCACCGACGGGGTGATCGAAGCGGTGAACCCCCAGCGTGAGGAATTCGGCTTCGACCATGCGATCGACCACCTCGCCGAGACCCGCAACGAACGGCTCGCGGACCAGATCGGCGGCCTGCTCGGCGCGATCGACGCCTTCGCCGCCGGTGCCGGTCAATACGACGACATCACCCTCATCCTCGGCCGCCGCTGAGCGCCACCGCTCCCGCGCCCCAGGGCCGGGCCTGACCCGACGGGGAGTGGACAGCAGCCGCCGGTGACCAAGGATCCCGACGGGGAGAGTGGTGAACGGCGGCAGTCATACCATCGATCCGGCATGGACGGTCCAGGTACCTGAACACGTCGCCTTCCGCCTCCAGCCGGCCGGTCCGGTGATCCGCCTGCTGGCCTACTGCCTCGATCTGCTGATCCGCTTCCTGCTGTTGTACCTGGGCCTGGTCATATTCAGCATCGGCTCCACCAGCACGGGTCCGGCGAGCACCGGTTTCATCCTCCTGCTCTGGTTCCTGCTGGAGTGGGGCTATGCCTTCCTCTTCGAATGGCTGGCCAGAGGCCGCACCCCCGGCAAGGCCGCCGTGGGCATCCGGGTGGTGGACCAGCAGGGGATGCCGCTGAGGGCCGGTGCCGCCGCGCTGCGCAACCTGCTTCGCGCGGCCGACTGGCTGCCGGCCGGTTACCTCACAGGGCTGACCTGCATGATCTGCGACCGCGGCTTCCGCCGCCTGGGCGATCTCGCGGCAGGATCGCTGGTGGTCTACCGACGCGTCACCCCTCTGCCGACGGCGCCCCCCGTCACCGATGAGGCGGTCCTGCGCCTGGCCCGCTCGCTGCCGCGGCGGGTCGCGGTGGCGCTCCCGGCACGCTGCATACGCGCCCTGGCCGGGTTCGTCAGCCGGCGGCGACAGTTCCAGTCCGCCCGTCGGCGTGAGATGGCGGCCCACCTCGCACCGGCCCTGGCCCGCTACCACCGGCTGCGTCCGCCGCGCAATCCGGATCGCTTCTTGTGCGCCGTCGATCTGCTCGCACGGCGCGGACCGGTGCCCGGTGGCCGGCAGGACGACGCCGACACTGGCGCGAACGCCGCCTCCCTTGTCGGAGCCCACCGCCCACATTGGCACGAACTCGAGAAGCTGCTCGATCGGTCCACCCCGCTCAGCGGCGCTGCGGCCACGCGCCTGGCCCACCTGCATCGTTCCGCCTGCGCCGACCTCGCGCTCTGCGAGGCCTATCTGCTGCCCGAGCGCACCCGGGCCTATCTCGACGACCTCATCGCCCGCACCCACCATCGCCTCTACCGCCGACGGTCGGGCTCCTGGCGCCGCCTGGCCCACAGCATCTTCGACGCTGCGCCGCGGATGCTCTACGGCGATCGCTGCCTGCGGGTCGCTGCCCTGGCCTTCTTCGGGACCTTCCTCCTGGCGCTGGTCCTGAGCCGCCTCGATCCGGAACTGCCGGAGCGCATCCTCGGCGCGCCGCAACTCGAAGAACTCCATCAGATGTATGCCGATCCACCACGCCATCGCGGACTCAGCGCTGGCGCCGGGGCCACCGGCTTCTACATCCGCAACAATGTGAGCATCGCCCTGACCTGCTTCGCCTGCGGGATCTTCCTCGGCGTCGGCTCGCTGCTGCTGCTGGTCTTCAACGGTCTGGTCATCGGCTTGATGTTCGGTCACATGCTCGGAGCCCCGGACCCGCTGCCGGCGCACTTCCTGGAATTCGTCACCGCCCACGCCGCCTTCGAACTCGGCGGTATCACGCTCTGTGGCGCGGCCGGCCTGCGATTGGGGTGGGGCATGGTCGCCGGGTCGAGCCTGCCGACCGGGCAGGCCCTGCGATGTTCAGCTGCGCAGGCGGTGCCGATCATCGCCGTGGGGGCCCTGCTGGTGGCATTGGCGGCACCGATCGAGGCTTTCATCTCGCCTGCCGATCTGCCAGTGACGATCAAACGGACCGTCGGCATCGGCTCGGCGGTCCTGCTGTTCGCGTATCTCGGCCTCGGCGCCGTGGGCCGACACGGGCAGGATCGCCTACGGGAGGACGGCTGAGATGGCGGCCCCGGAGCCGATCTTTCCCCTGCGTGAGCGCACCGTCGGTCAGATCCACGATCTGGCGCTGCTGCTGTTGCGCCACCATCGCCGGCGCATCGCCCTGCTCGCCCTGCCACCCCTGCTCGTTTGCTGTGCCGGCTTGATCGCCGCGATGCGCGTCGGTGTCGGGTCGGGCCCCGGGGCCCGGGTGCTGATGCTGATCCTGGGGATCTCCACGCTGGGCCCGCTGCTCACCGCGCCGGTGACCGCCTTCCTCGCCGAGGCCGCCTTCAGCCCCCAACCGCCCCGTGGAGCCGTACGCCGTCGCCTGCGTGGGCGTCTGTTCATGTTCGGCCGGACAGTGCTGTTCTGGCGCGTGGCCCCGGTGCTGACCATCTGCTGGCTGGGAGAAGCCAGATGGCAGTCCATGCTCGCGGCCCTGCTATGGCTGCTGGTGCTCGATTTCCGGCGCCGCCATGCACCAGAGGTCATCCTGCTCGAAGGCCAGGACCGGCGAGCCGGCCGCGGGCGGACCGGCCAGCTCGCGCGCCAGGCCGGCGCGCGCGACCTGGGCGAGATGCTGGTCCACCTCCTGCTGCTGGGCATCGGCCTGGTCACGGTCTGCTGGTCGCTGTTGCTGATGCGTTCGGTGTTCGTCCAGGGCCGTCTGTTCGCCAACGTCTGGGGCTGGGCCTGGGATCCGCTCGCCTCGCCCGGACCGTGGATCGTCGTCATGGCGCTCACGGTGCACGCCTGCGCGAGCCGCTTCCTCGCCTACATCGACCTGCGGACCCGCAGCGAAGGCTGGGCGGTGGAGACCGCCCTGCGTCTGGCGGCCGGGGACCTCGGCGGGGGAGCCCGCTGATGCGCCGGGTGATCATCGGGTTGCTGGTGCTCCTGTCCGCTCCGCTGCCGGCGGCGCAGACCGACACGGTGGTCCGCGAACGCCTGCGCGAACTCGATCCGGCCTGGTACGATGCCGAGCGCGACAGCTGGAACCGGGTCCGTCCGCCGGTCTCCCGCCCGGACGGCGAGACCAGGGACACCGGCGGTGGCTCCGGCAGGGCGGGCCTGCTGACCTGGTTCATCATCGCCCTGGTGATGGGCCTGGTCATCGCGGTGGCGGCCCTGGCCATACTCGCCTGGCGCGAGGACCCCCGACGCGAACCCGATCCGGACCCGGGCGGACCCGGACGCCCCGGACGCGCGCCGCTGGTCGTGCCCCACTTCCTCGACCTCGACCTCGATGCCGCGTCGCGCGCAGACGTGCTCGCGGCGCTCGAGACCGCCATGGAGGCCAGCGACTGGCGCAAGGCGGTGGTCTGCTGCTTCGCCGCCCAGTTGCTGGTGCTCTCGGAAGCCGGTCTGCTGCGACTCGAACGCGGCACCACCAACCGCCGCTTCCTGGCCCAGGTGCGCTCCTCGCTGGCCAACGATCCGCAGCGCGAGAGCGACTGTGGCGATCGTTTCGCCGCGAGCATCACCATCTTCGAGCAGGTCTACTTCGGCCATGCCCCGGCACGCCGCGAACAGGTGCTCGTTCTGCGTGACCACCTGCTCGCGTTGCGCGCTCCGTCGCTGGGGCCCCACCGATGAGAGGGCCCTCACAGAGCAAAAACCATCCACCCACAGCGGCCGACAGAGGAACGCTTTCCGGCGACAATGGGCCGCAGGCCCGCCGGGGCAACCTCCTGGCCCTGGCCGTGGCCGTGACGCTGGTCCTGCTCAGCGCCTGCCGCGACGCTGACGAACTCCGTTCGCTCGAATACGCCCGCCCGGGATCGATCAACGGCATCGAGGTCCTGCGCGCCGCTCTCGCGGACCGCTGGAGCGTCGATACCGTTCCGGGAATCGGCACACACATGCGCGATTACGACTGTGCGGTCCTGGTCTGTCGCGAGACGCGCCTGCCCGAACAAGCCTTCTGGACCTGGAGTCGGCAGTGGTTGGAGGAGCGCGACCGCTGCCTGGTGCTGATCCTGCGCGACGGCACGGTCACCGCGCCGCTGTGCCGCCACTGGTCGCGCCAGGCACGCACGGCCGCAACCGCCAGCAGCGATGCGCAACAGGCCGAGCGGCTGCGTACCGAGGCCACCGCTCTGGCCAGGCTGGCACTGCAGAACGCACCGCGCCCGGTCGCCATCGGCGAACTGGCACACAGCGGCTGGCTGCGGCTGCGCGGCGTTGCGCCGGTACGCCCCCGGCAGCTGCACGGCACCGGGCCCTTCCCGGCGGACCCGTCGCCGCCGTTGACCCTCAACGGCGGCTGTCGCCTCGAGGCGATCACCGGCGAGCTGGAACCGCTGCTCGCAGACGAGGCCGGCGTCATCGTCGGCCTGCGGCGCTACGGCCATGGCGGCCGGATGGTGGTCTGCGCCACCGCCACCGCACTGCTCGACGGGGCGCTGGTCGGTCCTGCCGCCCGCGAACAGCTCGATGGCCTGCTGCGTCTGATCGCCCAGCACGAGCCGACACACGTGGCCTGGCTGCGCGACCACATCCACCAGAGCGACCGCTACCTGCCCCGGCCGACGCTGTGGGCCATCGTGTCGCAGCCGCCCTTCGGGCTGATCCTGCTCCACGTCCTCGCGCTGGCGCTGCTCTACCTCGCCTGTCGCGCCGCCTGGCTCGGCCGGCGCGAGGCCGCCCCGGTGGACCGGCCACCACGCTTCCGTGACCACGTTTTGGCCCTCGGGACCCTGCTGCGCGCCGCCGGCGACCGACGCCGGGTGCGCGCAGCCCTCGCGCGGTACCACCAGCGCCCACCACCGGACACCGCCGAGGATCCCACCGGCGAACTCGCGTCCGTCCGTCAGCTCTGGGGCGCGCGCGTCGATCCCCACCAGAGCCGTCCGTCTGCCATGGAGCATCCCGATGCATGACCCGAACGAGCCCGGACCGGGCCCCACGCCCGAAGCCACTGCCGTGACCACGTCCATTGTCGAGGGCCTGCGCAAGGTCTTCGTCGGCCAGGATGCCCTGGTCGAAGGCGTGCTGGTGGCGATCATCGCCGGTGGCCACGTGCTGGTCGAGAGCAACCCGGGGCTGGGCAAGACCCTGCTGGTCAAGGGGCTGGCCCGGGTGCTCGGGCTCGGCGCCGCGCGGGTGCAGTTCACCCCCGACCTGATGCCGGCGGACATCATCGGCTCGCACGTGTTCAACCTCGCCGAACGGCGCTTCGAATTCCGCCAGGGGCCCGTGTTCACCCGCTTCCTGCTCGCCGACGAGATCAACCGCTCGCCGGCCAAGACCCACGCCGCGCTGCTCGAGGCGATGCAGGAGAAGCAGGTGACCCTCGACGGGAATTGCTACCACCTGCCGCGCCCCTTCCTGGTGGTGGCGACGCAGAACCCGATCGAGAGCGAGGGCACCTACCAGCTGCCCGAGGCAGCGCTCGATCGCTTCCTGCTCAAACTCCAGATGGACTATCCCTCGCAACAGGAGGAGGAACGCATCGTCGCGCTCCACCTCGCCGGGCGCTCGCCAATCGACGAGGTCGACACGCTGCTCGAGCCGGTCGGCGACCCCGATACGATCCTCCGGCTCCAGGCGGCGGCCGGCGCGGTGGACGTGGACCCGAGCATCATCGCCTACCTCACCGCCATCGTCCGCGGGACACGCACGCATCCGGCGCTGTTCCTCGGCGCCTCGCCGCGTGCCTGCGTCAGCCTGCTCTCCTGCGCCCGGGCCCTGGCCATCCTGCGCGAACGCGACTACGTGGTGCCCGACGACATCGCCGACATGGCCGCACCGGTGTTGCGCCATCGCATCATGCTCACCCCCGAAGCCGAGATCGAGCAGCGCAGCGCCGACAGCATCATCAGCGATATCGTCTCCGACACATCGGTGCCCCGGACCTGAGCCGCGTGCGTCCCCATCCCACCGGACTGCTGGTCGCCGGCGCCGCATTGAACGCAGGCCTGGCCGTGACCCTGGCCTTCGCGCCCGGCATGCTCGGCCTGCTGCTCGCCGTGGACGGAGCCCTGATCGGCATCGCCGGATTCGACCTGCTCCGTTGCTGGTACGATGCTCGCAGCCTGCGCGCCGAACTGTGTGCCGAGCGGGTATGGAGCCTCCAGCGCGACACCCGGGTCACGGTCGAGGTCGCGCAAAACGCCGACCGGCGTCAGCATCTACGGCTGGTACCCGACCTGCCGCGGGTGATCAGCACCGATGCCCCCTGGCAGGAGCTTGTGCTCGTGGGCCGGCAGCGCGCGCGGTGCAGCTTCACCTGTCGCGGGGAACGACGCGGCAGCTACACCCTCTGCGGCGTGCGCTGCGCCCTGCGTTCGCGCCTGCGCCTGTGGCAGCTGTACCTGCGCCGCGGAGATGAGCTGTCGATCCACGTCTACCCCAACCTCAAGCAGATCAACGAATACGGCCTGCTCGCGCGCAGCAACCGTCTGGGGTTGATCGGTGTGCGCACCGGGCGCCCGGCCGGGGGCGATACGGAATTCGAACGCCTGCGCGGTTACCAGACGGGCGATGCGCTCGCCCGGATCGACTGGAAGGCCACCGCCCGGCGCGACACCGCGGTGGTGCGGGAATACCGCACCAGCGAGAACCAGAACGTGATCTTCCTGCTCGATGCAGGGCGGATGATGGGCGCCGATCCCGGCGCGGGCGAAAGGGGCGTGCACCTCGATCACGCGATCGACGCCACCCTGATGCTCGCCCATGTCGCGCTCGGCCAGGGGGACCGGGTCGGTCTGCTGGCCTACGATGACGCGGTCCGCCGCTTCGTACCGCCCGGCGGCGGCGGGCATCAACGCCAACGCCTGATCCACACCCTCCACGATCTCCACCCTTCGACGCGCGAAAGCCGCCACGACCTCGCCTTCCTCCACCTCGGCCGACGGGTACGCAAGCGCAGCCTGGTGATCTTGATCAGCGCCTTCATCGATGCGGTCAACGCGACCATGCTCCACCGCCACCTGGTACGGCTCACCGGAACCCATCTGCCGCTGGCGGTGATGCTCCGGCACCACGATCTCTACGACCATCTCGCCGCTCCCCCGGAGAACCCGGACCAGCTCTATGCCGCTGGCGCCGCGGCGCTGATCGCCAACTGGCGCCAGACGATGCTCGAGCGTCTCGAACGCGACGGCGTACTCCTGCTCGACACCGCTCCGGAAGACCTGACCGCCGGTCTGGTCTCCACCTACCTCTCGCTCAAGGCGCGGCATCTGCTGTAGACCGCCTCGCGCACCACCGCTATGCTCGAGCCCGAGCCGCGCGAGCGACCGCAGTATGGACGGAGCCCTCACAGGTCTCCTGATGGACTCAGGCCGGAGCGCAGCGCAGCGGAGCGACCGTCCGACCGAGCGGTGGTTTTCCGCAAAAATGGGCCGCAGGCCCGCGGAAAACGCGGCGAAGCCGCGAACCGCGACGGAGGAGCGCGAGGCCCGCGCAGCGGGCCGACTCGGGGATCCAAAGGGGCAGAGCCCCTTTGATGGGAAGGTCAGTATGGACGACGAGAACGCATTCGCACCGCCCCAGAGCGCGGAGTCCTTCCAGCAGAGCGAACAGACCGACGACGCTGCGGCGAAGCGCACTCGCAGCCGCCTCCTGCGACGCGAGTCCAACATCAAGGCCATCGGCCTGCTCACCCTCTTCGGCGGCTGTCTGAGCGCCATCGGGCTGCTTCTGGCTTTGGTGACCTTCAATGAGCTGCGGCGCCACGTCCGGATGGACGACACGGCGCTGTTGGCCATCCTGTTGGTCGGGCTTCTGCTCACCGGAGCCTACATCTACGCCGGGATCGGACTGCGCCTGCTACAGCCGGCGGCGCGGATCGTCTACACCCTGCTTGGCACGCTGACCCTGTTCCAACAGCTGAATGCCCTCCTCCAGGGCCTGTACGCCCAGCTGCTGCCGATGGCCTTCATCGTCGCCTTCCTGCTCCTGCTGTGGACGCCGCCGGGGGGAACGGTGTTCTCGGCGCACTACCGCAAGGAGATCATTCCCGCGACCCCGGGCATCCGATCCTTCCTGCCCTGGTGGTTCTGGGCCCTCATCATACTGGCGCTGCTCGCGGTGGGGGCGATCGTCGCCTCCGTCATCACGGCACGGTAACGTCGGTTTGGCTCAGCGGAGGTCCGGTCAGGATCCCCCCGCGATCTGGCGCGTAGACACAAACGCCTCCGCGCCACCCGCGTATTCCCGCCACCAGACCGAGGAGCACCCATGGCCACCGTGACCTTCAAAGGCGATCCCCTGACCACCGTCGGCGAACCCCCGGCAGTGGGCACGTCAGCCCCAGCATTCTCCCTCACCGGAGGCGATCTGGCTCCGCGCTCGCTCGCCGACTACAGCGACGACCACCTGATCCTGAATGTCTTCCCGAGCCTCGACACGGGAGTCTGCGCCGCGTCCGTCCGCTCCTTCAACGAGAAGGCGGCGGCGCTCGACACGGCCCGGGTGCTCGGCATCTCGATGGACCTGCCCTTCGCCCAGGGTCGTTTCTGCGAATCCAACGGCATCGACAAGGTCGAGATCCTTTCCGCCTTCCGCAGCCACGATTTCGGCCGCGACTACGGCCTGCTCATCGACAGCGGACCGCTCAAGGGCCTGCTCGCCCGCTGTGTGCTGGTCCTCGGGCCCGACCGCACTGTGGTCCACGCCCAGTTGGTACCAGAGATCGCCGAGGAACCGGACTACGCCGCCGCCCTCGCCGCGGTCGGCAAGTAGCACGACGGCGGATGATGCTGCCGTGCTTCAGCCCGGCAGCATCATCTGCTCGATATAGCACAGCTCGAAGCCGGGCTCGGTGTTGAGCGTGATCACCTCCACCGCGGCGGCGAGCGCATCGAGCCGTTTCCCCGCCGAGGGGTCGATCAACGCGCGCCGGGCACCGGCGAGGGCAGCGTTGCCCACCACCGCGATGCGTGCGGGATCGCAACCTGGCAGCAGACCGCAGGCCACCGCGTTCGCCGGATCGAGGTGGAGACCGAAGCCACCCGCAAGATGGATGGCGGCGAGCTCATCCGCACCAAGCCCCGCGCGCGCGAGCACGGTGCTGATGCCAGCGGCGATCGCCGCCTTGGCCTGGAGCAGCGCGGCGATATCGGCCTCGGTGCAGACCACCCCGTCGGCGAGCGGCAGCTGGCGCTCTTCGGGGTCGCCGCGCACCGCCGGGTGATCGGCGGCGAAACGGCCCATGGCGGTGAGCAGGCCGCTGCGCCGACCCTCGGCGAGCAGGTCGATGCACCCGCTGCCGCACAGGCCCGGACACGGCGCATCGGCCGCTGCGCTCAGGTGTTCGAGCTCCACGGCAAACGGTGCTTCCCGACAGCGCAGATGACTGATCGCCCCCGGCCGGGCGCGGGTGCCACAGCGCAACCCGGCACCTTCGAAGGCGGGCCCGGCTGCGGTGGCACAGGCCAGCAACCCTCCAGCATGCCGCAGCACGATCTCGCCGTTGGTGCCCACATCGACCAGCAGCTCCGGTTCCCCCGGGAGGTCCATGCCCGTGACCAGGATCCCGGCGACGATGTCAGCGCCGACGAAAGCCGCCGCGCCGGGCAACAGCTCCACCGGGGTCGCTGGCGGCAACGGCAGACCCAGAGCCTGCGCACGCACGCTGCGCCGATCGAGGAACGACGGCGTGAACGGCGCCACACCCATGGAACTCGGATCGATCCCGGCGAGCAGATGCAGCATGGTGGTATTGGCCGCCACACTCACCGCGCATACCTGCTGCGGTTCACGCCCGGCGAGGAGCGTCACGATCAACGGCGAGAGCGTCTGGGCGCACACCGCCTGCTGCAGTCGGCCGAGTGCAGCCGGATCCCGGGAGCAGCGATCGATGCGCGCGAGCACATCGTCCGCATGCTGGGCCTGGGCGTTGTCGAGACCGGCCCGCTCCAGGATCGCCCCCGTGCTGCGATCGATCAGCAACGCGACCACCGTGGTGGTGCCGACATCCAACGCGATGCCGAGCCCCTCGTTCGCGGCGATGGCCGGCGGGTCCGCCGCACGCAGCGCGTAGGCGCCGACCGCCGAGCCGCTCTGCACCCGCTGCGAGGCGACCGGCACCCGGATCCGCACCGGACCGGTTGTTGGGAGATGATGTCGACACGCGCGCAGTTCTGCCGGCGCAACCACCGTGCTGCCATCGCGCGCCACCAGCGACCCTGCGACCAGCTCGACCCGGCAGGAACCGCAACTGCCGCGTCCGCCGCAGCGCACCTCCAGCGGCAGGCCGAGCCTGGCCAGCGCAGCGTCGAGCGGCGTACCCGGCGCGACCGCCATACCATGCCAGTCGGCACCACCGGCGCGCAGGGCTTCGAGTCGGACCGGCGGCTGGCTCATTCCGGGGCTCCGGGAACCAGGATCGCCGGCGCGTCGCCCATGGCCAGGGGGCAGCCTGCCGGCGCGATGCAGAAGCGCGATGCATCCCAGCGGCCGGTCACCAGATCGTACAACAGACCGGGATCGCCACGCAGGCTCTGATAGCTCCAGCCGAAGTGCTCGGCCGCGCGACGGGTGAGCGCCGCATCGGCGGCGGTGTCGCCGGTGTCCTGGTGGACGTAGACCGCGCGATCATAGTCGTGGACCCAATGTTCCAGGCTCGCCATCAGATAGTCAGCGTTGTCCTCGCCGTACTCAGCGGCATAGGTCGCACGCACACGGGCCATGCGTTCGGGACCCGGCGGATCGCCATGGCGGTTCCAACCGGGGGAATACCAGTAGGTCCCCGGGTGCGCCGCCATCTCGGCCACGTAGCGTTCGGCGGAACCCAGCAACAGACTGATGCAGTCATGGACCTGCGGCACCACCAGCGGCAGGCGCTGCGAACGCAACCCGACCAGACCGCGACTGCACAGGCCGTAAGCCAGGGCCACGGCGTCGGCCTGCGGACAGCGATCCTCGACCGCATCCACCGTCGCCTGCAGCTGCTCGCGCAAGCGATCAGGCTCGTTGTGCAGGCCCTGCTCGAGGATGGTGACCGACGGTCGCGGATCGCAGTCGCGCAGGCAGGCCGCGACCTCGTCCTCGAGTACGGCGCAGACGATGACCGCCGGACGTCGCGCAGGCGCCGCCACGTGGCTCAGGCCATCAGCTCGCGGACCACGTCCACGGCGCTGGCCGCATCGGGCGCGTAGCCGTCGGCGCCGATCTCGTCGCAGTACTCCTGGGTCACCGGCGCGCCGCCGACGAGCACTTTGGCCCCGACCCCGGCGGCACCGAGCGCCTCCACGGTGGTCTTCATCGCCGGCATGGTGGTGGTCAGCAACGCAGAGAGGCCGACGATCTGGGCCCCATGCTCCCTGGCCGCGGTGACGAAAGTATCGGCCGGCACGTTGGTGCCGAGATCGACCACCGCGAAATTCGCCCCCTTGAGCATCATCGCGACCAGGTTCTTGCCGATGTCGTGGAGGTCGCCCTGGACCGTGCCGATCACCGCCGTCAGCTCGGGCCGGATGCCCGCATCGACCAGTGCCGGCTCGAGCTCGGCCATCGCCTCCTTCATCGCCCGCGCGGCGATCAGCACCTCGGGCACGAAGACCTGCCCCGCCTTGAAGCGCCGGCCGACATCGTCCATGCCGGCCAGGAGCGCCTGCAGGATCTCGCCTGGCGCGGTACCAGCGGCGAGAGCCGCCTTGGTTCCGGCCACCGCGGACGCGCGGTCACCCTTCTTGATCGCTTCGGTCAGATCGGCGAGGCTGGTCATCGGCTGCTCCTGATAGACGAATATGTATCGCCGGAGCCACCGCTCCGTCTTGCACTTTCACGCATCGTTCTGGCACTCTGGTGCGCACAGCGCCTCCAGCCCCTTGGCCCTGGCCGCCTCGACGAGCGCCGCGACCAACGTGGGCCGATCGGGTATGCGCGAGGCGAACACCGGTCGCCCGTCGATGCAGATGCTCGGAACCCGTTCCACGCCCAGCGCCTGCATCCACCCCGGACCTTCCGGACTGACCAGCTTGCGCTCGTGGCGTTGCACCGGGATCCCACCCACGCCGATCGCCGCGTCGACCGCGTCGACCATGTACCGGCAGGGCGGACAGGTGGCCGAGTCGAGGGTGAGGACATCGACCACCACCGCAGGAGCCGCAGCGTAATCGGGCAGGTCGATCGCCACGCTGGCAACGCTGGCGGGAACCGCCGCCGCGCGCGCCGCCGCACGCTGGTAGGGATCGTGGACGATCGCGGCCACGGCGGCGATGTTCGCTGGCTGCGTGGCATAGGGCAGGTCGCAACCAGGAGCGAGGATGAAACCACGATCGCCGCCGGCATCGAGACAGCGCAGGGCATCGCGCTGACACGCGGCCGGATCGCCGGTGAGCAGCGGCCTGGTCAGGCCCAGATTGCCACCCAGGGCGGTATCGTGGCGCGCGCAAACGGCCGCGGCAGCGGCCAGATCGACGTTCTCATCCACGCTCAGCGCATCGCAGGCGCCGGCGCAGAGGACATCCAGATTGGCCGTGGCATCGCCGCAGACGAACAGGGCCACCGGCGCCCCGGCCGCATGCACCTCGGCATAGACCGTCTCCAGATGGGGACGGGCGAATTCCGCCGCTGTCTCGGGTGCGATCTGGCTGAGCATCGGGTCGACCACCGCGATCGCATCGCAGCCGGCGGCGAGATAGGCCTCGGCCGTCCGGGCCGCGACTGCCGCTGCGTGCACAACCACTTGCTGGACCCGATCCGGATCGTCGTACATGGCCAGGAACATGCCGGTGCCCATCAGATGCATGGCGAGGGTGAACGGCCCACAGACCAGACCGAACAGACCGGTCTGATCCGTGCACTGCTCGCGCATGCGCCGGGTCGCCTCCAGCACCAGCGGGATCCGCCCCGCGCCCAGATCGAAGGCCGGCAGTGCCGCGCCGGGCTCGCTGAGGGGGTGGCCGGTGACCGACGGCGGCGCCCGCTCCGCCCAGGCCACCGGGCATCCGAGGGCCTCGGCCTCGAGCTGGAGGTCGAACACCACCGGCAGGGCATCGGGGCGATAGGCCACACGCGCCGCACACAAGCCCGCAACGATGTGCTCGGCTGACTGCAGGTAGCTCTGGGCATCGACCCCGATCAGCTGCGCGGCGTGGACCCCGGTGAACGGCACCCAGGCCGGGCGCGGCGCCGCAAGCCGCCGCAACTGTGCCAGGAAGATCTCGCGTCCGGTCATGCAGCATACTCCCGGCGGCGACAGGTGGCAGGGGCGTCGCCGACGATTCACAAGTATGGCACCGCACCGGTCGCCGTCTCGCCATCCATGACATATTTCTGGTAATCTGATGCGCTCGAACCCGCGATAGAGGAGAAGACGACCCCCGACGTCGGCCTCCTGCACAGGCGTCGACGAGACGAGGCCGGGATCAGGGAGGATCAATCGCCGACTCCCCCCCACAACGCGACGACCCCCGGACCAGGCGGTCCGGGGGTCGCGCGATCCGCGTGGGGACGTCAGCCGGGGTTCAGGACGTGGCGCCGGCGACCGGCTCGTCGTCGTCCTTGAGTTCGGCGACCATGGACTCGACGGTCAGCATCAGCCCGGCGATCGACGCGGCGTTCTGCAGCGCGACACGGGTGACCTTGGCCGGGTCGACGACGCCGGCCTTGACCAGATCCTCCATCTCGCCGGTGCGGGCATTATAGCCGGTATTGTTCTTGGTGGCGAGGATCTCGGAGACGATCACCGCGCCGTTCTGGCCGGCGTTCTCGGCGATCTGCTTGGCCGGGAACTCGATCGCGTCGAGGACGATGGTCGCGCCGAGGGCGCGGTCGCCGTCGAGATCCTTGCGCAGCTTCTCGATCGCCGCCTTGCAGCGCAAAAGAGCGACGCCGCCGCCTGCGACGATGCCTTCCTCGACCGCCGCGCGGGTGGCGTGGAGGGCGTCCTCGATCCGGGCCTTCTTCTCCTTCATCTCGGGCTCGGTCGCGGCACCGACGTTGACCACAGCGACGCCGCCGGAGAGCTTGGCCAGCCGCTCCTGCAGCTTCTCGCGATCGTAGTCGGAGCTGGTCTCTTCGATCTGCTGCTTGATCTGGTTGATCCGGCCCTGCAGGTCGGCCTTCTTGCCAGCGCCTTCGATGATGGTGGTGGCTTCCTTCTCCACGGTCACCTGCTTGGCGGTGCCGAGGTCCGCGAGCTCCACGTTCTCGAGCTTCAGACCGAGGTCCTCGCTGATGAACTTGGCACCGGTAAGGATGGCGATGTCCTGCAGCATGGCCTTGCGGCGGTCACCGAAGCCGGGCGCCTTGACGGCGCAGGCGTTCAGGGTGCCGCGCAGCTTGTTGACCACCAGGGCGGCCAGGGCTTCACCCTCGACGTCCTCGGCGATCACCAGCAGGGGCTTGCCGGACTGGGCCACCTTCTCGAGCAGGGGCAGGAACTCGCGCAGATTGGAGACCTTCTTCTCGAAGACCAGGATCAGCGGATTCTCGAGCACCACCTCCTGGCTCTCGCTGCCGGCCGCCATGTAGGGCGACAGGTAACCCTTGTCGAACTGCATGCCCTCGACGAGGTCGAGGCTGGTCTCGGTCGACTTGGCCTCTTCGACGGTGATCACGCCGTCCTTGCCGACCTTGTCCATCGCCTCGGCCAACAGCTTGCCGATCTCGGCGTCGTTGTTGGCCGAGATGGTGCCGACCTGGGCGATCTCTTCGCTGGTCTTGATCTTGGTCGAGAGCTTGGCGATCGACTCGACCGCCGCGTCCACGGCCTGGTCGATACCGCGCTTGACCTCGGTCGGGTTGGCCCCGGTCGAGGTGACCTTGAGGCCCTCGCGATAGATCGCTTCGGCGAGCACGGTGGCGGTGGTGGTACCGTCGCCGGCGACGTTGGAGGTCTTGGAGGCGACCTCCTTGACCAGCTGCGCGCCCATGTTCTCGAAGGGATCGGGCAGTTCGATTTCCTTGGCCACGGTCACGCCGTCCTTGGTCACGGTCGGAGCGCCGAAGCTCTTCTCGATCACAACGACCTTGCCGGTCGGGCCCATGGTGACCTTCACCGCGTCGGAGAGGGTCTTGATGCCCGTGAGGATCTTCTTGCGGGCATCTTCGGCATGCATGAGTTGCTTGGCTGCCATTGTATGTGTCCTTGATGTTTTATTGATGGATTGTGGGGATCATCGCTGTGGCCGCCGCACACGGTGGCCACACGCGCTCAGCCGACCTTGGCGAGGATGTCGCTCTCGCGCAGGACGATCACGTCCTCGCCGTCGACGGTGATCTCGGTCCCGCCGTACTTGGCGAAGAGGACCACATCGCCGACCTTAACGTCGGGAGTGGCGCGCTCGCCGGAGTCGAGCTGCTTGCCGGGGCCGACGGCCACGACCTTGCCCTCCTGGGGCTTCTCCTTGGCGTTCTCGGGCAGGATGATCCCGCCAGCGGTGGCCTCCTCGGGCTCGGTGCGGATGACCACCACGCGGTCATCGAGGGGCTGGATGCTGATCTTGTTCTTGGCCATGTCTGTAATCCTGTGTCTGGACTGTTGATTGAGTGGGTGATGAATGAAAGGAGCGCCTGTGGCGCGGGCTACATCATGCCGCCCATGCCGCCCATACCGCCCATGCCGCCCATGCCCTCGTCGCCGCCGGCGGGCTCGGGCTTCTTCTCCTTGATCTCGGCGATCATGGCGTCGGTGTTCAGCAGCAGCACCGCGACCGAGGCCGCGTTCTCGAGAGCGGTCTTGGTGACCTTGACCGGATCGATGATCCCGGCCTTGCGCAGGTCGCCGTAGACGTCGTCCTTGGCGTTATAGCCGTGGTCGCCCTTGCCCTTGAGGATGGTGTTGACCACCACCATGCCGTCCTTGTCGGCGTTCTCGGCGATGGTCGCTGCAGGCAGCCGCAGGGCGTTCTTGACGATGGCTGCGCCACGCTGCTCCTCCTCGCTGAGGCTGAGCTTGTCGATCGCGACCATCGCGCGCAGCAGGGCCACACCGCCGCCAGCGATGATGCCTTCCTCGATCGCGGCACGGGTCGAATGCAGCGCGTCGTCGTAGCGATCCTTGCGCTCCTTCATCTCAGCCTCGGTCGCAGCACCGCACTTGATCACCGCCACGCCGCCAGCGAGCTTGGCCAGCCGTTCCTGCAGCTTCTCGCGGTCGTAGTCCGACGTGGTGTCCTCGATCTCGCGGCGGATCTGCTTGATCCGGGCCTGAACGTCGCTGCGCTTGCCCTTGCCCTCGACGACGGTGCAGGTGTCCTTGTCGACGGTCACGGTCTTGGCCTGGCCGAGATCAGCGAGTTCGACCGCCTTGAGCTCGATGCCCAGATCCTCCATGATCGCCTTGCCGCCGGTCAAGGCGGCGATGTCCTCGAGCATCTGCTTGCGGCGATCGCCGTAGCCCGGCGCCTTGACCGCGCAGCACTTGAGCACCTTGCGCATGTTGTTGACCACCAGGGTGGCCAGCGCCTCGCCCTCGACGTCCTCGGCGATGATCAGCAGGCTCTTGCCAGCCTTGGCCACCTTCTCGAGCAGCGGGACCAGGTCCTGGATGTTGCTGATCTTCTTCTCGTGGATGAGGATCATCGGATCCTCGAGCTGGGTGACCATCTTGTCCTGGTCGGTGACGAAGTTCGGCGACAGGTAGCCGCGGTCGAACTGCATACCCTCGACCACATCGACCTCGTCGTCCAGGGCCTTGCCCTCTTCGACGGTGATCACGCCGTCCTCGCCGACCTTCTGCATCGCTTCGGCCAGCGTCTTGCCGATCTGCTGGTCGTTGTTGGCGGAGATGGTGCCGACGTTGGCGATCGCATCCCAGTTGCCCTTGACCTTGGTCGCAGCCTTGTCCAAGGCGCCGGTGACCGCGTCCACCGCGGCCTCGATGCCGCTCTTGATCGCCAGCGGGCTGACGCCGGCGGAGACCGCGCGCAGACCCTCGCTGAAGATGGCCTCGGCGAGCACGGTGGCGGTGGTGGTGCCGTCGCCGGCATTCTTGGAGGTCTTGGAGGCGACCTCCTTCACCAGCTTGGCACCCATGTTCTCGTAGGGGTCGCGGAATTCGATCTCCTCGGCGACGGTGACGCCGTCCTTGGTGACCTGCGGCGACCCCCAGCTCTTGCTGAGCACCACATTGCGCCCGCGCGGGCCCAGGGTGCATTTCACGGCGGCCGACAACTTGCGGACACCGTCCCGAACCTTGTCGCGCACGTCGTCGTTCAGGATGATCTGTTTGGCTGCCATAAAGACTTCTCCTCGAATGGCTTGGAATTGCTTGGCTGAAGTGACACGGTCACCTGGCAGGCCTGCCGCAATGCACGTAGCGTGCCACTTGATGTAAACTCATTGTTGAAAGGTGTTTTCTCTGGTCAGCGGTGTTTCGGCGCCTGTGCCGCAGCTGTCAGAACGACCGAGGCGAAATGCGTCATCAGTCGCCGTTGGCGGCAGCGCTGGTCGATCTGGCCTTGCTGCCGGACCCGGTCGGCTTCGTTGTCTTCGCATCCTTGGCAGAGGATTTCTTCGCACCATCGCCGCTCGACGAATCGGCCGTCGTCGTCTCGCTCGTGGCCTTCTGCTGATAGTCGGCCGAGCGATTGTAGTCGGTCTCCCAGAAGCCGCTGCCGCGGAAGATGACCCCGCCACCGCCGCTGATCCGGCGGGTGAAACGCCGTGACCTGCATACCGGGCAGCGCTCGAGCGCGTCCTCGGTGATCGACTGGAAGATGTCCATCTCGCCACAGCGGGCGCACTCATATTCGTAGGTCGGCATCTGCCTCCTCCTCGGCCACGGTCACCACCGTAGGCTCGCTCAGTCCGGCCCTGGGTCGTGCGTCGACCCGGTCACATCGACACGGCCGCCACGCGTATGCCAATTCCGTGCCGATGGGCCAGAATGGCGGCGTGCGATGAGAGCGGTTCCGCAGGCCGGATGAGGGAACCGGGCTTTACTGCCCGCCGCGGTGCCCATCCTGCGCATCATGCCGCAGCCGCTACGCGTCCTGATCACCGGTACCGATACTGGAGTTGGCAAGACCCACGTCACCCGACTGCTCGCACGTGGGCTGCGGCTGGCCGGTCGCCGGGTCTGGCTGCACAAGCTGGCCGCGGCGGGAGTCGAGACCGACGGCCGTTGGAGCGACGTGGAACAGCTGGCCGCACTCTGCGATGATGACCAGGATCCGCAAAGCATCTGCCCGATCCGCCTGCGCGAACCCTGCAGTCCACACCTGGCCGCCAGGCTCGAAGGACGGACCATCGCGCTGGGCGAGCTGCTGGACAACCTGCAGGCACTGCGCGGCGAACATGACCTGCTGGTCGAGGGCGCCGGCGGTCTGTTGGTGCCGTTGACGCACGAGCTGGAAACCGTGCTCGACGTCGCCCTGGCCGCCGGGCTCTCAGCGCTGGTGGTCACCCGGCCCCATCTGGGCACCCTCAATCACACCATGCTCACCGTCGCGCAGCTGCGGCAGGCCGGCTGCGAGCCCCTGGGGCTGGTACTCAACCACCACGAGCCGGTGGCGGACTGCCCGGCGACCCGCACCGCCGCTGAAGAACTGCAGGCGCTCACCGGCCTGCCGCTGCTCGCCACCATCGGTCATGCCACCCGGCCCGACGACGCGGAACTGCGGCGTTTCGCGGTCAATTTCCTTGACCGCTGGCGTGACCCTGGGTCAATGTCACCGTGTACGTAGGCCAGCCCCCGCCCACCCGCAAACGCCTGGGTTCACGCCTGCGGACCATGATCCGTCGGCGCTGGCGGCAGATCCTGCATCTGCACGATTCGCCGAACAACATCGCGTGGGGGGTGGTCCTCGGCAACATCATCGGCTGGCTGCCGATCATGGGTATCCAGATGCCGGTGGCGGCGCTGTTCGCCTGGATCTGCCGGGTGAACATCGTCGCCGCGCTGGCCCTGGTCTGGCTGAGCAATCCCGCCACCTTCCTCGCCATCTACTATGCCAATTACCGCGTCGGCTCGCTGTTGCTCGGCGGCTCGATCACCCGCGAGGAGATGAAGGCGATCTGGGACCGGATCTGGAGCATGCCCCTGTGGCAGGGCATCCAGCATTTCATGGTCGAATCCTTCGAGCGCCTGTTCCTGCCCATGGCCATCGGCGGGCTGATCATCGGGGTGCTGACCTCGATCCCACTGTACTTCATCGCCCTGCGCGCGATCCGGCGCATCCAGCGCCAGCATTACGCCCAACGCCTGCACTGGGCCGGTCGCCTGGCGGCGCCACCGCCGCCAGCTCCGGGCACACCGGATGATGAACCTTCCTCGCCGACCCGCGTTGTCACTATCAGGCGTCGTCGTCGACCGCAACCGGAGCACCGCCCATGATCCGTCATCTGCCGCGTCTGCTGCTGCTCGCATTCCTGGCCGCCCTACCGCTGGATGCCGCCACCACGAACGATGGAGCGACCCGGCTGGTGCCACGTCTGCGCGAAGGCCGGCGCCTGAGCGTCGATTTCACCATCACCAATCCCTACGACCGCGCGGTGCGGGTGAAGCGCCTGTTCTCGACCTGCGTGTGCTTCAAGCTGACCATCGATCAGCGCTTCCTCCTGCCCCATGCCGAGGCCACGGTCTCGGTGGCGATCGACAACAGCAACACCTCCGGGCTGCAGACGCAGAAGATCTACATCGAGTTCACCGACCGACGACTGGAGTTGATCACCCGGACCCTGCAGTGGGTGGTGGTGCCCGACGTGGCGGTCGACAGCATCCCTCCCGCCGGACCCTTCGATCGTCGCCCCGAGAGGGCGGTCCGCCGCAACGTCTACCTCTTCACCTCGCACGAACGACCGGACGAACTCCAACGGCTGCAGGAGATCATCCTGGTCTCCTCGCCCCCCCTCACCCGACCGGAGGGCGGCCTGAAGGTGACGCAGCTCGAGTACGACGGCTCGCTGTGGGACTGGCAGCAGCGACAGATCGACCCCGGCACCGTCTTGCTCGTCGGCCGCGCCGCCGAGCCCGACACCAGGCTCGAGCCGCAGGTGCTCAAAGAGAAACTGATCGTCCACACCAATCACCCGCGGAAGGCGAAGATCGAACTGGGGATCTACACCGCGCTCGATTACAATGCGACCGACCCCTGGGCCGAGCTGCGCTGAGAGCCCGGGCTGGCATCCGACGGCAGAGGACCTCTTCGGTCGAGAGCAGGAGCCGCCCTGGCTCACCAACGTTCAAGGCAACTGGCGCCGCGAAGCGGCGTCCAGTTCACCGCCTTGTTCGATCGTAACTACTCAGGCCTATTCCTGTGCTCTCATAAACCACAGAGAACACAGAG
>CAZTGE010000056.1:0-2405 GCA_964612995.1 uncultured candidatus Brocadiaceae bacterium
AAGGCGCCGTGTGTCAGAGGCGGCATTTTCAAGAGTAGAGCGTCCTGGGTTTCTGGGAGGTCGATCCCCGCGTGTGCGGGGGAGCCCAGATGTCGATCCACCGACGTGCAGGCACAGGCGGTCGATCCCCGCGTGTGCGGGGGAGCCCTACCTCCGCGTGCTCTCAGGGTGGCCGTGGCGGGTCGATCCCCGCGTGTGCGGGGGAGCCACCGGCTTTCATGAGGACCTATTGCCGTGTCCAGGTCGATCCCCGCGTGTGCGGGGGAGCCTGCGGTGTCGGTGTCAAAGATGACCACGCCTGAGGTCGATCCCCGCGTGTGCGGGGGAGCCCGATAGAGCTGCGTGGATCTCCTCCTCCGTGGCGGTCGATCCCCGCGTGTGCGGGGGAGCCCTTCAGCCTGCGCACCACCGCGTTCGGTACGCGGGTCGATCCCCGCGTGTGCGGGGGAGCCTCGTACAGCCAGCACACGCCGCCGGTCTGCCCCGGTCGATCCCCGCGTGTGCGGGGGAGCCGGACGTGTGCGCATGACTTTGCTCGTACTGACCGGTCGATCCCCGCGTGTGCGGGGGAGCCCGTATACTGTAGCCATCATCTCTGCCACAGTGAGGTCGATCCCCGCGTGTGCGGGGGAGCCCAGTAAGCCCTATATATATATACACCTAGAACCGGTCGATCCCCGCGTGTGCGGGGGAGCCCGTGCTCTCAGGGTGGCCGTGGCGCTGTGCGGGGGTCGATCCCCGCGTGTGCGGGGGAGCCCCATCTCGGCCTTGGCGTAGGCTGCGATATAGAGGTCGATCCCCGCGTGTGCGGGGGAGCCTTCCAGCAGAAGTCGCACATCTGCCCTTCACAGGGTCGATCCCCGCGTGTGCGGGGGAGCCGGGCGTTGCCGTACAGCTGGCACCTGCCATCGGGGTCGATCCCCGCGTGTGCGGGGGAGCCACAGACCTGCATCCTTGAGGTGCTGAATCAGGCGGTCGATCCCCGCGTGTGCGGGGGAGCCTTGGTCCGCCTTCGCCGTGGCCTTACTATGTAGGGTCGATCCCCGCGTGTGCGGGGGAGCCGAGTTGATTCGACTGCAAACACTGACTGATGAGGGTCGATCCCCGCGTGTGCGGGGGAGCCCGCGCACATGACGGGCTTCTGGCGGCATACTCAGGTCGATCCCCGCGTGTGCGGGGGAGCCAGGTCGCCGATGGCTGACGAACTCCGCGAAGGAGGTCGATCCCCGCGTGTGCGGGGGAGCCTGAGCAGGAGAAACGCATTGTCTTCGTACCCCAGGTCGATCCCCGCGTGTGCGGGGGAGCCTGTTGACTGGTACCGCGAGCTCTGCGCTGCGTAGGTCGATCCCCGCGTGTGCGGGGGAGCCGGCAGCGTGGTGGTGCCACAGTGGGCCAGGCCCGGTCGATCCCCGCGTGTGCGGGGGAGCCAGCTCTAGATCCCGCTCCCCGTATCGCCCTGTAGGTCGATCCCCGCGTGTGCGGGGGAGCCGATATCGCGGCAGCGCTGAGAATCCCACAGCGGGGTCGATCCCCGCGTGTGCGGGGGAGCCCCTGTAGCAGATCATGCGGTCCCCGTCAGGTCGGGTCGATCCCCGCGTGTGCGGGGGAGCCCATACCCAGCGGCCCACACCACATACTCAATCAGGTCGATCCCCGCGTGTGCGGGGGAGCCGTCCCACTCCAGTCGCACACATCCGATTCCTCGGGTCGATCCCCGCGTGTGCGGGGGAGCCGCCAACGCTTCGATCCCTGCTCGCGCAGTAGGAGGTCGATCCCCGCGTGTGCGGGGGAGCCCGGGCTCACGGGCAGAAGGGCGGCGATTGCTACGGTCGATCCCCGCGTGTGCGGGGGAGCCCGGCGACGACCGCATATGTGGCGTGGTACCGGAGGTCGATCCCCGCGTGTGCGGGGGAGCCGCCCCCATGGATACGAGCGCAGCGTGTACCAGCGGTCGATCCCCGCGTGTGCGGGGGAGCCAAGATCTACGGGCGCGAGGTGGTCGACGATCTGGGTCGATCCCCGCGTGTGCGGGGGAGCCGTGGGCGAAGCCTGGGAATTACGACAAGATGCTGGTCGATCCCCGCGTGTGCGGGGGAGCCCCAGTCGCGCACCTCCTCGTGCACATACCCGCGGGTCGATCCCCGCGTGTGCGGGGGAGCCACGGGTGTCTTCTCCACTGACAGACCTGCATCAGGTCGATCCCCGCGTGTGCGGGGGAGCCCGTACACCTGCACCCCCATCTCGACCATTTTGGGGTCGATCCCCGCGTGTGCGGGGGAGCCGCAGCTGAGCGAGGCGCCAGCGAGCAGCCTCGAGGTCGATCCCCGCGTGTGCGGGGGAGCCAGAGCCTGTTTGTGGTCGGCGGCACTACCATCGGGTCGATCCCCGCGTGTGCGGGGGAGCCC
>CAZTGE010000056.1:2505-24716 GCA_964612995.1 uncultured candidatus Brocadiaceae bacterium
GTTTGTGGTCGGCGGCACTACCATCGGGTCGATCCCCGCGTGTGCGGGGGAGCCCTCCTCGCTATGGCGCGATACGCCACGCTCGGAGGTCGATCCCCGCGTGTGCGGGGGAGCCCGCACATCTGACTCAGATGACTATGACATGGAGGGTCGATCCCCGCGTGTGCGGGGGAGCCCTGAGCTGGCGGTAGGCATCTGGCACTCGACCGGGTCGATCCCCGCGTGTGCGGGGGAGCCACTTCCAGCTTCCGCAGCAGCGCCACCACCAAAGGTCGATCCCCGCGTGTGCGGGGGAGCCTCAATCGCGACGGCCCAGCGTCCGGCGGTGAGGGGTCGATCCCCGCGTGTGCGGGGGAGCCGCGCCAGTAGCGAGCTGCCGCGACATTGTGCTCGGTCGATCCCCGCGTGTGCGGGGGAGCCAGATCCACGCAGCTCTATCGCGGCTTGATGGGCGGTCGATCCCCGCGTGTGCGGGGGAGCCAGCCAGCCGCACAGTATCCCTCGCGACGCTGCGGGTCGATCCCCGCGTGTGCGGGGGAGCCCTGGACTAATCTGTGCGCGCCCGCCGGAAAGGAGGTCGATCCCCGCGTGTGCGGGGGAGCCCTATCCGGCGGAACGATCTCCACTCTGACGACGGGTCGATCCCCGCGTGTGCGGGGGAGCCGGTGTCGATGGCGCTATGCATGGTCGATAGTCCGGTCGATCCCCGCGTGTGCGGGGGAGCCCTGTCGAGCACCGGGATGGTAGGACAGGCGGAGGGTCGATCCCCGCGTGTGCGGGGGAGCCCTGGACGTGGCCGAAGAGCGGCTGCGCGAGTCCGGTCGATCCCCGCGTGTGCGGGGGAGCCGCACCCGGGCGCCAATCGCCGATCCCCACGAGCGGTCGATCCCCGCGTGTGCGGGGGAGCCTGAGCGCGCCATCAATCACCGTGCCGGCCAGTAGGTCGATCCCCGCGTGTGCGGGGGAGCCTGGACTCGCCACACCAAGTGCACACGTGGTCCCGGTCGATCCCCGCGTGTGCGGGGGAGCCATACCGGCAGCGCGGTCATTAAGCCTGACGAGCGGTCGATCCCCGCGTGTGCGGGGGAGCCGTGTACACCGCCGCGTAGCGCGGTGCGTCGGGAGGTCGATCCCCGCGTGTGCGGGGGAGCCGCGCGCCCCAGATTAGCGACGCCCAGCGTGGGGGGTCGATCCCCGCGTGTGCGGGGGAGCCCGGTCGACGTTCCACCCCGGATGACCCGGAATAGGTCGATCCCCGCGTGTGCGGGGGAGCCACAGCGCGGTGGATCAGCACGATGTCAGAGCAGGGTCGATCCCCGCGTGTGCGGGGGAGCCGCCGGAATCGTAGTCGTTTGCGCGCAAATAGGCGGTCGATCCCCGCGTGTGCGGGGGAGCCCGCCGCTCCTGATACCACGGGTTATCGGCCTCGGGTCGATCCCCGCGTGTGCGGGGGAGCCCGGTCTGGCCGCAGTGCATGAGTATCGGGGTGAGGTCGATCCCCGCGTGTGCGGGGGAGCCCAGCCTCTGCGGAGACCCAGCGACCTGAGATAAGGTCGATCCCCGCGTGTGCGGGGGAGCCGGTCTGGCTCTGCGCTGGTATGTGCGGCGGGCGGGTCGATCCCCGCGTGTGCGGGGGAGCCATGCACACGGCACGGATAGCCCTGACGCTTTCGGGTCGATCCCCGCGTGTGCGGGGGAGCCTCCGAGCAGTCAAGCCTGGATCACTCTGCCGGCGGTCGATCCCCGCGTGTGCGGGGGAGCCTCTATGACATCATGGCAGGGTAATCTCACTTCTATGTCGAAACGATACGGTTTCCACTGTTTTGGCTTGTCGAAGATTGCTGTTCGAAGATCGCTGTTCAGGTCGGGTCAGCCGGTCTGTTGTCCGGACCTGGCGTGAACACGAGGTGTAGACCGTCCAGGTCATAGAGCGTCTTGGCCGGCAGTCCCAAGGTCCGCACGGCTTGTCCGCCTTGTAGGCCGGGGTCGCGCCAGGTCATGACGATACTGCCACCGCTGATAGGTCCCCACCAGCCCTGCAGCACCTCCCACACGCGCTCGCGTATACCTTTGGTCATACGCGGACTGGTGTAGACGCCCGGTGCGATCTCCAACATACAGCTGGCAAGGAAGCCACGGTAGCGCGTGGCGACGTCACGGGTGACGACGACCGTCATGCTCATGCGGAATTGGCATCCGTGGCGCGGGCGTCGCCCGGGGGTTCGAGCGCCACGGCTTCTGCTTCTGCGTCATCGAGCAACCCTTTGACCGCGTCGATCATGGAGGGAATCAGCTTATGGGCACGGAAGGCTTTACGGGCTTCCTGGCGGGCGAGGCGCTCGAAGCTCATGTTGGGTTCTTTGCTCGCGCGGCAAACCGTGGCGAAGGCTACCGGGATGGTGACCTCGGTGCGATACAGGTCGGCGATGTCGAGGACGAATGAGCCGCCGGAGTCTTCGTGCACGAAGCCGAGCTGAGGTATTGCGCCTGCAGCCGATACAGCGACCCACGCGGCTGCTTCGACGGCAGTCGCGGCGTGGTTGATCGCCTGGTTCGGGGGGTCGGCCATATCCGGATTGGCACGGTCATATTTACGGCGATCCCACGGCACACGGTAGGCAGCGGCTATTTGCTTGTAGGCCTCCTTGATGCGCGCGCCTTCTATCCCACGCAGGACGGCGATGTCCTCGTGGGGCAGCACCTCGTCGAAGCGCAGAGCGTACATCTTGCGTGCCACCAGCACCCGCTTTTGCGGGTCGGCCCACAGGCGCGCCTGGCGGCGGCCGAGCTCGCTGCGGTCCGGTGCCAGTGGCGGGAAGGTGTAATGGCGCACGCCGCCCTCACCCACGGCCATGACGCCGGTGCCGTGGCGCGCGCACAGGCGCAGAACGTCGTGCGTGACGGTACAACCGGGGGCGAGCATGAGGACGCTCACCATCTGGAAAGGGATGTCGTAGGTTCCGGCAGGGAGTTCATCCCAGCCGGCGCACTTGGCGCGCAGCGTGCCGTTATCGACAAAGACCTGCGACCGCCCCAGCCACAGCAGGCCGTGACGGTCGGCGTGCGGCACGCGTGCGCTCTCAAGCCCGAGGCGGCCTTTCAGCGCCATGTCACGGGGCCGGCCGCAATAGCATCATGCCGAAGCCGAAGGCTTTGTGCCGGCCCACGCCCTTGGCGAGGAAGGCAGTGAAGGCGTCGGAGTCGGTGACGGTGAGGGCGCCGGTGAAGGTGACGGCCGGCAGCTCGACCTGCCGCGGCGGCGGCCGTGCCGCGCCGGGCGTGTCGCGCTGCGGTTTGCGCTGTAGTATCTGCCGTTTGACGCCTTCGATACGGACATCGGTGAAGGTGCAGCCGGCGTCGCCGTTCACGCGCTCCTGCAACCAATCGATGTAGACCTGCTCGCGCAAATCGGGTCTGGGCGCAGTGTTGGGCGATCGGGCCAGGTGGTGCTGGTAGGCGTCCACCTCGTCGCCGGGTCCGGCGGTTGTGGCGCCTTCGATTCCCGGCGGTGGCGGTAGCGATTTGCCGCGCTTGCTGATGCGGCGGCTGGCGACGGTCTGCAAGCGGAAGGCCAAGCGATGCGCGTCGGGCCACGTCGCGGGCATCGCCCGGGACTCTGCGGGCCGAACCAGCAGGCCATCCGGGTCGTGCACCTGGGTCCCCGCGTTGTCGCTACGGCGATATCCGAGCACTTCGATGGTGTCGGCTTCCTCGTTCCACGCGAAAGGCTTCGGCCACGTCTCGCCCCAGGCCTCGCGCAGCCAGCAGTGGATGGTGTAGCCCAGGTCCAGCGCACGCGTTCCCTGGTTGCGGCGTTGTGCGAGGCTGATGAGGCCACGGGCGCTGAGTTCGCAGCGAACCATGGCGAGGGGGTCAGTAGGCATGGCATATCTCCTCTGCCGGGATGCGGTCGTGGCGATAGCGCGTACGGCCGACGTGGAGTTGCGAGGCCCAGTCGCGGGTGTCGCAGACCTCGACGTCACCGTCCGGGTCCGGCACCCAGCAATTGAGGTGTGACTCCGTGGTTTCTGCGCAGCAGGCGGGTATACGCAGGGCGGTCGCCATATCCGTGGCGTCGATGACGGCTGCGGTCGGCTCGCCGACGATGGGCACGCTGGGCAGGCAGGGCTTGCGGCCGATGAAGAGTGGTCGTGCGGGCCGGTGCAGGGCGGCGGCGATCGTTTCGAGGATCACGTCGGCCTCTGGGGGAACGGTGAGGGCAACGGTGAAAGCGCCATCGGCGAGGTAGTCGCGGTAGCGGATGTGCGTGCCGGTGGTGGCCGCGCCTTTGCCGCGGTCTTCGCGTCGCCCGCGGGTGGTCCACCCCTTGGCGACGAGGAAGTCCTGGCCGAGATCTGCGGTCTGGTAGTCGGTGATGGTGCCGGGTCGGCGATCGGCCCGCACGCCGTGCTGTAGGTGGTTCTGGAGCCTCTGCAGCTGCGTCGTGTCCCCGTGACGCCACCCGAGCGCGTTGCCGATGAGCCCCGTGAGCAGCGACCGGCCGGGGAACGGCAGCGTGGGTCCGTTCTGGTCGACCAGCGTTGCACCGAAGCTCATCAACGGCGCCATCAGGCGCATGATCAGATATGGCATCACACACCCTCCGCCTGGCGAACGGCTTCGGAGGCCCAACGGGCGAGATCGGCCAGGGGCACTGCGCCGTCGATGCCGAGGGTGCAGCAGAGGTCTGCAGGCGCGTCCAAGGCGCTGAGGGCGCGGTTGCCGGCATTGCCGTACATGGTGTCGTAGCGCTTGCAGTGGCCGGCGAGCTTGGCGGCCGCTTCGGCGCCCATGCCCTGCTTGCCGGCCGTGACCTGTGCCATGAAGGCGTTCGCGAGGCTGCGCGGTTGGGCGTCGCCGGCTTCGGCGAACACGAGTTCGGCGTAGGCGTAGGGCGCGGTGCTGCCCAGCTTGGCGCCGGGGGAGACCGTGGCCATGAGCCAGGCGAGTTCGCCCACGACGGCGGCGGCGAGTTCGGTGTCCCCGGAGAGGTTCTCGATCAGCTTGGGCACATCGACCACGACGTAGCCGTAGTAGAGGCCAGTATTTACTTCCGTGGTGCCGATGTGGCCGCTGCCCAGTTCGCCGCTGGCGCTCACCAGGTCATCGACGGCGCTGAAGAACTCGCTCTCGCTGGCTTCGGCGTGCACGGTGAAGGCGTGGGCCACGTGGATGGCGGCGTCGCAGCGCGCGAGGTTGTCGCTGGTGACCATGCGGCCGAAGAGGGCGGCGGAGAGCCCTGCACCCTTGGCGAGGGCCTGCATGTTGGCCTTGCCTTCGCGGCCGAAATGATCCTTCACGGACTTTGCGAGTTTCTTGGCGTCTTGTTCGCTGCCGACTTCCTCGCAGATGGCCCGCGCCTCCGCCAAGATGTAGTCGAGTTCGGGTTTGCCGAGGACGGTGATCTGATCGGTCTTCACCGCCGGGTCCTGTGGCTCCGCGTCGTCACCCTTCTTGCCGGCCTTGGCTTTGGCGCGTTCGGCGTTGAAGCCCAGGATCTCTTTGACGATCTGCACGGTGACTTCACGGGCCGTTTCGGCGGGGATGCCGGCAGCGATCAGCGGCTTGGCCACGTGTTCCTCGAAGGTGAGGCGGCTGCGGACGGTGGCTGGGGCGTCGAGTTTGTCGAGGGCGTGCTCACCGTCGAAGGTGCGCCAATGACGCTTGAGGCACTGTGACGAGATTCGCGTGCGCGGCACCCCGCCGAAGGGGATGCGCTTGGCGAAGCCAGCGTCGTCGCGGTTGAGCAGGCTGGTCGCGTAGGGGGTGAGGGTGTGGAACTGGATGAAGCGGGTGGGCATGATGGTGTCCTTGTGCGTGTAGTTGCGGTTCAGGATTTGGCGTTCTGGTGACGGCGTGCGAAGAAGTCGCGGGCCAGTTGGCGACGTTCGCGCTCGGCGCGTTGGTCGTCGGCCATGACGAGGCGGTACAGCGAGAACAGGTCGCAGCCTGCGCTCTTGCCGTCGAGGAAGCGTACGGCGCGGTCGAGGTCGCGTAGGAAGTCGATGCCCGACGACGCCAGCAGCCGTTCCAGGCGCAGGTCGGCGAATCCGGCATCGGCGAGGGCGTGCCCGACGGACGTGCCTTTGATGTGAGCCAAGCGGCAGGCGGCGCCGAGGATGACGGTCCACCGGCGTTCAGCTTCGTCGCGCTCGTCGCCGTGGTCGGGCATGAAGCGGCCTTCGCCGCGCAGGTGGGCGAGGAAGCGGAAGAGGGCCGAACCGGCGCATTGATCGGGTCGGGCGCGACGTAGGGCGGCCTGATCGCCGCGGGTGAGCCAGCCGCGATCCGGGTGCAGCGCCTTGAGTGCAATGACGACCGGATGGTCGGGTTCGGTTGCGGTAGTGTCGTCGGTCATGGGGCGGTCTCCGCTACGAGGGTCGGTTCGGGAAAGTGCTTCTTGCGGGCGGCCGCAAAGCGCCCGTTGGCGGCGCTGATGGCGCGGTAACGCCGGGCCGTGGGCAGTGCGGTAGATTCGATGGCCTGACTCAAGATGGCTTGGGCGATGTCGCAGAGGTGCATTGCCCAGGCGTGGTCCTCGATCCTGTCGTCGGCCCCATCGTCGATCATCCGGGTCACCGATGCGAAGAGGTGGTCGAAAAAGCAGGCGTCAACGGCGGCGTCGAAGCGTTGCATCCAGGCGTCGAGTTGCTTGACGGCCCATGGCTTGGCCAGTTCCACGCTGTCGCGGCCCGCCTGTTGCACTGAGGCGATGGCCGGTTTTAGGATCCGATTTTGAACCGTGCCGGTCGTGTCGATGCGGGTCCGGGCGATCTCCAGTACGATCGCTCGGTCGCCCGGGTTTTCCAGGCGCTGGGCCATGGACGTGGGGATGGTGATGACGCGCTCGTGAAAACCATCGGTCTGGCCTTGTCCGCGCGCGAGCACTTGGCCGATGACCTGGAGTTCATCGCGGTCACCGTCGAGCGACGGATCGAAAACGAGGGCGCAGCCGGGGTGCCAGTCGCCGCCACCCTTGTCGCTCAGTTGCGCCCGGAGCAACAACTGGCATAGGAGCCGGTAGTTCCAACCGCTGCCCTGGACGGTCAGGCACTTGCGGGTCTTGCCGTCATCCCAGATGGGTGACCAGGGATCCCCGGTGGCGCCGTTGAGTTCTTTGGCGGCGATGCGCGTGGCCGCGGTCGTGCCCGCTTTCGCAGCGATGCTGCCATCGTGGTCACGCAGTCGGATGCGGCGGCTGACTTCGATGAACCAGGGGTGCAGGTCAGCGAGACTGAACGACTCGCGACCGGTGCCGCCCCATGGGTAGCACCAGAGCAACGCATGGCCTTCGCGGTCGAAGGCGAGGTCCTCAGCGGTGGTTTGGGCTGCACGTGCGAGGACGGCGGCGTCGCGCCGGAATCGTGTCGATGGGTCGGTCGACCACGCGAGGCCGATCGCCGGCCGACTGGCGTAGCCGCCGTTCATCCGGGCAATACCGCTCCAGCCGCGACCGCTGTAACCGGACCCCGTCTGCCACGTGATGAGATGATGGACCCACGTTTCCGCATCGGCCACGGGCGAGCGTGCCGCCTTCACGTCCCAGTTCTTGCTGGTGACCAGAAGGTCAAGGGTGTCCACCTCGGCAATATCGTTCGTGAGTTCCGTCATCTCGCCGGCCGACCGCAGCGGCGGCTGCATGAACGCTGGCGCCGTCGGATCCTCGACTATGAGATGCCACGGCTCGTCGTTCGGCCAGTCGGTGGTCAGGCCGCGTAGAACGGTGCGCCACGCCTTGGCATCCGTGATGTCTGCGAGTGTCGCACCGGCGCGTTCGGGCGCGACAGCCGCGAGTTGACAGCAGAAGCTGTGGAAGAACTGGCGGTGGTGGTCGCGGATGTTCGGTAGCGAGGTGACCGTGCCCGCATTCAGCGCCGCGAAGAGTTCGGGCAGGCTGCCTTGTGTGTCGCCCGGCGGTCCGCGCCAGGTGAATAGGCGATCGTTCAGGAGGTCGTACATGGAAACTCCATGGGTGGTCTGCGGTCTACGGTTTCGTAGGCCTGCACGTGGTTACACGGGTAGACATGATGGTTGGCGAATCGGCTACTGCGGTTGTGCCCAAGGACCAAGCCGGACTCGCCTTTTGGGGTCACTGCTCCCAGGCTGGGCGGCGCTCTAGGAGCTTCAGGATCTTCTGTGGCACATGGAACACCTCCAGGGTCAAGCCCGAGATGTTCAGCGCTTGTGCCACCGCTTGGCTCACTATAGAATCCAGTTGCTACACTAGGTTTCTTCGGAGACCAAGCCCGGGGGCCGAACGGTTCTCGGGCTTCTTCATTTGGTTGATGTCCATCACTTGTATGCGTCGCGCGTGCTCTGTCAATGATGGTTTCCGCAGAGGCATGCCGCATACTCAAGTTGTTTGCTTTTCCCCATATCCGTGGGGATGGACCCTTGAGCACGCGTCGTGCTTCTGCGGTGCCACAAGATCCCCCGCACACGCGGGGTTGGCCCCCGCTGTTATTGCGGGGGCCTTTTGCGTTTACGCTTCCGGTTGGGCAGCTTGTCCGCGAGCAGGTTGCGGAAATCCCGGCGGGCCGCGGTGGCGTAGACGGTGAAGTCGCTGTCGACGCTGATGACATCGTAGATGCCACGGCGGTTGGCGAGGGCCACGAGGGTCGCATCGGCGAAGTCAGCGGGTAGATCGTGGTATTTGCGGATGATCGCACTGATGGCTTCCAGATCGTCGCCGGTCGCATCATCGACTTCGACGGCGAGTCCGATCCATTCGAGCAGATCGAGCTGGGCATCGGTGCCGATGCGCCTGCCCAGCAGATGCGTGGTCTCGGTGATGACCGCCGAGGTTGTGACGAGATCGCCGTGCCAGTCCGCGAGCCAGTTCCGGCAGATCGGGTGATAGGGATCGTCGCTGTCGAACAGCGCGTACAGCGGTCCGCTGTCAGCGAGAACGGCCGGCATGCTTGTCCTCGATGGCATCGGCGACCATCGCCTTGCGTGCGGCGCGATCGTAGGTGGCGGCGTCGCCCGATCCGTGGCGTCCGAAGAGATGCTTGCCAGCCTCGTAGGGCGTGAGGTCCTCGCGCACCTTGCGGACCTCGATGTGGTCGTCGACGGCAACGAAGTCGACCTGATCGCCCGGCTGCAGTTCCAGGCGGTCGCGGATCGCCTTCGGAATGGTCACCTGCCCCTTGACGGTGAGTGCTGACATGGCTGGCCTCCGTTTGGTAATACGCATTGTAATACCTCGTGGGTGGGCGTGCAAGCGGCGGGTGGGAGGCGCGAACGTTCATCGTTCCAGCTCCAGTCCCATGCGGGTGTAGCGGAACCGGCGCTCGCCGCAGGCGAACCGGAGCGTGCCGTCGTGCGCGTCGACTGGTACGGGCTCGTCGAGGACGGCGTCGCCTCCCAGCATCCAGGCGGGAACAGGCATCGCGTCCAGGTGCTGGCCGAAGGGGCTCCTGACGGGATCGGTGAAGCGTACGAGGCCCGGGAGGTCGCCGAGGCGGGTGGCGATGCGTTCTTCGGGGGGCGCCGCGCTCTGCAGGTACGGCGTGGCCTGCCAGTCGCAGGATGCGTGACGGGCCTTGCCGTGGTGGGCGGCGTCGCGACCGCGCACGTGGATGCGGTGCTCCTGGAACGGCGCCTTGGCGAGGCGGTCCCCGTGGACTCCGAGCTCGACGAGGCGTCGGTTATCACGGGGGATCACTATGCTCGGGTTGGCGAGCAGGGCCTCGAGGGTGGCGTGAAGCATGCAGAGCTCGGGGTAAACGCCATCGGCGCCATCCTGGCGCACGGGGCCGAGGCCGTGTCGATTGGCGACCCTGCTCGCGTAGGGCGCGAGATCGTTGCCAGTCGGCGTGAGCACGATCACGCGGGGCTCGTTACAGCACGGCGGACGTTCGCTTGCAGGCCGCTCGTGGCGGTGCAGGCGGCCGATGCGCTGCAATAGGACGTCCATCGGCGCGAGATCGGTGATGAGCAGGTCGGCATCGATGTCGAGGCTCTGTTCGGCGGTGGACGTGCACACGGCGATACGACCGCCGGGGTCGCGCGTCTTGCCGAGGATGCACTCCAGCTGGTGGTCGAGGAGCAGGCGATCTTCCGCGGCGAAACGGGCATGATGGGGGCATGCGACCCCATTCGCTCTCAGCAAGAGGCCCCCGGCTTCGATGGCTTCGATCGCGCGTAGCGATGTGATGCAGTCACGGACGGTGTTGCGGATCACCAGGACCTTGGCGCCGCGGCGAGCGTGTTCGGTGGCGTCGGCCATGGACGCGACCGGATCGTCTATGGAGGTTTCACAGCACATGGAGATGTGGCGTTCGCGCTGTGTGGTTGTCGCGCACGCGACGGTATGCAGATCCCGGCTCGCAGCGGTGCGGACCGTGAGTAGTGGGTAGATGATGGTCTGCGCCTCTGCCACCGGAGGGGCCTCATCGTGTCCACCCTGCTGCTCTGGGTGCAGCAGGTCGAGTCGGGCCTGTACGCCCAACGTTGCGGACAGGAGCAGGGCATGGCTGCCGGCGGCAAGGTGACGGTGCAGCAGGCCGCGGAGCACCGTGTTCATGTAGACATCGGAAGCGTGGACTTCGTCGACCACCAGGAGGCTGCGCAGCAGAGCGATCCCGCGCAGGTGGGCATGGCGGACCTGCAGGCCGGCCAGCAACGCCTGATCAATGGTGCCGATCGCTATGCAGGCGGCGAGATAGCGCTTGCTGCGTTCGGCGGCCCAGTTGTGGCAGTGACGGGCCAGGCCGGGGTCATCCTCCCAGAGCCGGCCCTGATCGCAGAGGCCATTCGGGGTGCCGTGTCCATCCGGGTCATCGGTGTAGCCCGGGACGGCGAGCACGACTCTCGGGGCGTCGTTGCCGAAAACCGTGCGGACGGCGTCGGCGACTCGCGCGTGCAGCTGACGGGCCGCGATCCGTGTCGGGAGCGCGAAATAGCAGGCGTCGACTTGGCCGGCGGCGAAAAGGCGCAGAAAGTGGTAGAGGGCAGCTTCGGTCTTGCCGTCGCCGGTAGGGGCTTCGAGGCAGGCGATGCTGCCGGTCGGAGCGGCCGGGCACGAGTCGATGAGTTGCTGACTCTGGCGCAAGTGCTGGTTCGGGCGCGAGCCCAGCAGGGCGTTCCATAGCGGGACCGTGACGTGCCTGCGCATCGCGTCGCAGTTCCCGGCTGCCGCGCGCGTCAGGGCTGCGGCGCGCGGGAACGACCACTCTATGCCGCCGTCGGCGGGCCGGTCGATGCGAAAGACGCGCTCATCTGATCCCATCCAGTCGGCCAGCATGGTCAGCCCGGCAACTGCGTGGATGAGTGCGTTTGGCGCTTCGATCGGGTCGCTCTCTTCCCAGGCCAGCGGGAAGGCGGCCTGGATCGCAGCGACGAGTTCGCGGAGCCAACGTGCCGGGTCTGCATCGCCTTCGGCTTGCCACAAGCCCTTGCCGTCGGTGCGTGCGACATCGCCGTGCGGAGGGCCACCGTGGTGACACAGCACTGTGGTCAGCAACTCGCGGGCGGGGCCTGCGCCGAACCAGGTTTCCAGCGTAGCGATCGGCAGCGCGTCGGCAGCGGGGCCGAAGGAACGGGACTTGGCGAACAGACTTGCCGCTTCACGCGGGATGGAGTCGATCAGTTCGATGGCTGGGCCGACGTGCCCGGCGATGGGCGTTCTGTCCTTCTGGCGCTTGTTCTGGAATCCCCGGTTGGCCTTGCCGAGATCGTGTAGGGCCGCGAGGCAGCAGAGCCGGGCGCATTGCACGGGTCCGAGGTCGTCACGGTCGGCGAGTCGAGCCAAGCGGGACCGCAGCGCCGTGGGCTTGGTTCTCTGGTCGATGGGATCGTATCCGATCAGCGCGGCGGCTATCGCCCCGACGTCGAGGCAGTGCTGGACGAGCGAAAGCTCGCCCACGACGGGGCTGCTGCGGTCATCCGGGATGGCATGCAGGAGCTTCGCCCAGGGCTGTCGCGGCCCATTCGGCGGCGCGGTCACGCCGGTGTGGTCACTCATCAGGCCCCTCCCCATGTCCCGCAATCCGGCAGGGTGTCGTTCCGGTGTGGTGCATTTGCGGGTCCGAATGGTTCAGGCTGGCACTGGGCTGGCGGCGCAGCCAGGCGACGAGTTCGGGTGGGCGCTCGGTGATGCCGGTGGCGCCGAAGGCTTCGGCAAGAGCTTGTCGTTGACGATGTGAGCGCTTGTCTCCAGATGACATATGGTCATGAGTCAGAAGTCCGTTGCCGATGCCAAGGCCCATTTCAACGCCTGCCTGCGCGAGGTGGAGCGAGGGGAGCCGGTGACCGTGATGCGCCATGGCAAGCCCGTGGCGGTGATCGTAAGCGCTGAGGCGTGGGAACGGCGGCAGGTTGTCGAGCGCACCGCAGGCAAGACCGCGGCGGATCTGGTTGCGGATATGCGGGAGCGCATCGGCGCGGACGATGGCCGTGGAGGAGGTCGTTCATCACTTGTCTCCAAATATGGTCTGGTCATACTTATGGTCATGAGTCAGAGGTCCGTTGCCGATGCCAAGGCCCACTTCAGCGCCTGCCTGCGTGAGGCGGAGCGGGGGGAACCCGTGACCGTGGTGCGCCATGGCAAGCCTGTGGCCGTGATCGTGAGCGCCGAGGCGTGGGAGCGGCGCCAGGGTGCCGAGCGCAATGCGGGCAAGACCGCGGCCGATCTGGTGGCGGCCATGCGGGAGCGCATCGGTGAAGCCGATGGCGAGGCGTTGTACGAAGCAGGCATGGCGATCTATCGCTCGCGTGAACGCCGGCCGCATAATCGCCCGTTGCCGGAGGATACCGACTGAGCCATGCCCTTCGCTTTCGACACGGACGCTGTCTCTGAGTTGGCACGCCGCCGACAGCTGCCCGCGTTTGTGGCCTGGCTGCGCGGCGTGCCGGCTGATGACATGGCGCTCCCGGCTCTGGTCCGGGCCGAGTTGCTGGCGGGCGCGGCCAAGCTGCCCGACCCGGCCGGCGCGCGGTTGGAGCGCCACTATCGAGCAAACGTGTTTCCGCTGTTCGCCGCGGTGCTGCCATTTGCCCAGGCGGCCGCTGACGTGTACGCGACCGCCCGTGCGGATCTCGATGCTGCGGGTCAGACGCTGCCTGACATGGACCTGCTGATCGCGGCCACCGCCATCGCCTCGGGCCATGTTCTGGTGACCGGAAACGCTCGGCATTTCGCGCGTCTCGTCCCGTACGGGTTGCGGCTGTGCAGCGCGTTGAGCGATGCGCGTGCGCACGAGGGCTGATCTCGCGAATCGGCGCATCATCGCACCACTTCCAGACCGCAGCGGTCGTAGCAGAACGTCCAGTCGCCGACGCGGATGACCAAGGCGTCTCCGGTGTGTTCGATGGCAGTCCTTTGCTTTGTCTCACGTCGATCATGGGTGCTCCGGAATCCTCGATTCTATCGTTCACTCCGGCACCGTCTGCTTCCGGTTCGGGTCCTTTTGTGGGTCCGTTTGGGCCAATAGCTGGCGTGCCTGGCGGCGCAGCCAGGTGACGAGTTCGGGTGGGCTCTCGGCGGTGACGGTGGCGCCGAAGCCGAGGATCCGGTGGCGGGCCTCTTGCAGGCCGGTGGTGATGAACTCGAGGCGGTGCCAGTCGGGGGGCAGGTCGGCGGGGGCGTGGTCCCAGCGTTGGTTGCCGCCCCAGGTGCGGTCGCGCAGGTGGGGCCAGGCCTGGGGGGAGACGGCGAGGGTCACGCGTTTGCGGGCTTCGGGGCGGCGGTCGCCGGTGGCGCCGAAGGCTTCGGCGAGTTTGTCGTCGACGATGTGGGCGCTGAGGTGCTCGGGTCGGCCGGTGGGCGCCGTGGTGCTGGAGCGGGCGCGGGTGATGCGGGCGAGGCGGTACTGGCGCAGGTGGTCGTCGCCTTCGGGGACGTCGGCGGTCCAGGCGATCAGGTGCCATTCGCCGGCGATGAGCACCAGGCGCAGGGGGGAGGTGTGTACGGGGCCGCGTTCGCCGCGGAGGTTGGCGTAGTCGAAGCGCAGGTGCTGGGTGCGCAGGAGGGCGTCGAGGATGGTGGTCAGGGTGGCGGGGCACTCGGGGCAGGCGGCGAAGCGGCGTTCCTGGACGGTGTCGGGGCTGATGTTGCTGACCTGTCCGGCGAGGCCGCAGTCGTGCAGGAGGCGATCGATGGCGCCGTCGAGCGGGCCGGCGAAGGAGTCGGAGCGGTCGCCGGCGTTGTGCAGCAGGCCGCGGGCGAGAACCAGCGCGGAGAGGGTGTGTTCATCGATCCAGGGATCGATGCACAGCGGTACCGGCCCGGTCCAGCTGTAGCGGAGCCGGCGGTCGTGGTCGCGCGCTGCGTCGAGTTGATCGGGGGCGCGGTCGCGCAGGCGCTGGATGTGGGTGCGCAGGGCGCGCTCGCCGCAGGTGCAGGCGCGGGCGAGTTCGGCCAGGGTCCGGGGTGCTTGGGCGCAGGATCGGGCGATGGTCAGCCGGGGGTCGGTGGGGGTGGCCATGGCCGGTCCTTCCTGGTGATCGCGTTGTCCGTATCCGCGGCGATGGGTCCGGATCAGGTGCTTATAGGGTTCGGACGAGGGCCCGCAAGGCATGGATTACCCGTTGGGAGCATTAACCCGGGGCCGGGCGGGCGTGGTGCGGATCGCGCGCTGCGCGAGGGGGCGGGTGCCGGTGCCGGGCCGTGTGGGCCTGGTGCGCGATGGCGCGGCGCGCCGGCGCGGTACGGCCATGACGGTCACGCAAGGGGCATTGCGTCTGCGGCCGGGTGGTGCTTCCGCATCTGCGGGCTCGCCACGCCGCGCAGGAGCCCGGCGCTCATGGGGTCGGCGCTTTGAGCGGCCCTGGGTGTTGCGTCAGGGCCGCTCAAAGCTTGCAAATGAGGGCCATGCCTCGCCTCCACCTGCGTCACTATGGCCCCAAGCACCGAAGAGAGCCGGGCGGTTGGACGCAGGTGGAGGCGACGCAAGGCATGCCGAGCTGGTGCTCGGCGCTCCCAGGGGCCGAGCTTTGAGTCGCCCTGGATGTCGCACGGGCCGGGCCTTGTCTGGTGCGTCGGGCGGCTAGCATCGCGCCGCGCGCAGGCCCGGGTCAGCTGATGGGCGGCGCAGGAGGACGGTATGGCGGTCGAGATGGTGACGGATCACGGTGCGGTCGGCGACGGCAGCACGTTGGACACGGCGGCGATCCAGGCGGCGATCGATGTTTGCGCCGCGGCCGGCGGTGGCCGGGTGGTGTTGCCGGCGGGGCGGGAGTACCTCGCGGGTAGCTTCGAGCTGCGCTCGCACATCGAGCTGTACGTGGAGCGCGGCGCGCGGCTGATCGCTTCGTTGCGGCGCGAGGATTACGCCAGCCCGGTGTTCACCGAGGGGCAGGAGAAGGAGAAGCTGGTCTGGATCCGGGCGCATGAGGCCGAGGACGTGGCGCTGACCGGCGGCGGGGTGATCGACGGGCGCTGCCACGGCTTCTACCAGGACGGTTCGCTGGTGCGCTGGCGCCCGGCGATGACCTGTTTCGTGGCCTGCCGCCGGTTGCGGGTGCATGACATCACCCTGACCAACGCGGCCAATTGGACGCTGCATTTCTCGGGCTGCCGCGACGTGGTCGTCCACGCGGTGAGCATCGACAACCCGCTGGACTTCCCCAACTGCGACGGCATCGATCCGGACCATTGCCGCGACGTGCGCATCAGCGATTGCGCGATCAGCTGCGCCGATGATTGCATCGTGCTCAAGAACACGCGCAGCTACGCCGCCTTTGGACCGACCGAGAACGTGACGGTGACCAACTGTACGCTCGTATCGACCAGCTGCGCGATCAAGATCGGCTCCGAGAGCGTGAGCGATTTCCGCGACTGCGTGTTCTCCAATTGCGTGATCAAGGGCAGCAACCGCGGCATCGGGCTCCAGCTGCGCGACGAGGCCGACATGGAGCATCTGCTGTTCAGCGACATGATCATCGAGACCCGGCTGTTCCCGGGCAGATGGTGGGGGGTCGGCGAGCCGATCTACGTCACCGCCCTGCCACGCGATCCGCAGACCCGGCCGGGGCAGATCCGCGATGTGCGTTTCCGCAACATCCTCGCCCGCGGCGAGAACGGGATCTACCTGCAGGGCTGCCCGCAGAGCCGGCCGGAGAACATCGAGTTCATCGATGTGCGGGTGCGTATCGCCAGGACCACCGAGCATCCGGCCGGGCTGCAGGACCCGCGGCCCTGTACCATGGAGGCTTTCGCCGGCTGCGAGACCGTGGGCGATCCGACGCCCTGGGGGCAGAAGATCCGCGGCGGCAATCCCGGCTTCCACATCGCCCAGGCCGGGCGGGTGGTGCTGCGCGACTGCGCGGTGGAGTGGGCCGGCGAGCCCGACCCCGCGTTCACCCATGCGCTGAGCGTGAGCGAGGTGCGGCGGCTCGAGCGCAGCGGCTTCCGCGGCCAGGCGGCGCACGATGGGCTCAGCGCGGAGGTGGTCGACGGTGCGGGTGGCGGACAGCGCCGCTGAGGCGTTGGGGCCGTTGCGGGCTCGTGCTGGTGTGCTGGCAGCTCGGGGCCAGCCCGCGATGGCCTGCTGTGATGCCGTGGGTCATCCATTGCCGTTGGTGCGCAGCGCTGGCGAAGGCCGGGTTGCGGACGCCCCGGGTTGGAGCGCCGGTGGGCGGCTTGGATCCTGGGCCGCGGCGCGTAGGTTGGGTTGCATGCAGGGCTGCCAGCTGTCGCTCGATGAATCGCTGCCGGCGGGGATGCGGCGCATCGCCCGGGTGCTGGTCGACGGGGCGATCGCCAGCAGCACGACCACCGGCGATCCGGGTTCGGCGATCCACGACGTACGCAAACGCTTCAAGGCGCTGCGCGCCTTGCTGCGACTGCTGGGATCCGGGATCGGCGATGATGGCGTGCGCTGCGAGACGCTGCTGCGCAGCATGCATCATCGTCTGGGCAGCGCGCGCGATCACGAGGCGCTGTGCGAGGCGCTCGCTGCGCTGCTCGATGATCCGGCGGTGGGCGCGCGCTCGCAGGGCGCGCTGGAGCGCCTGCACGCCAGCTTGCGCCAGGCCAGCGATCCGGTGCTGGTCGGCAGGCGTCTGCTCTACGAGATCCGGCCAGACCTCGCCGCGCTGCGTGGGATGGTCGTGCGCTGGCGCTTCGCGCGCGCGGATTTCGCCCTGGTCGCCCCCGGACTCGAGCGGACTTGCCGCCAGGTCCGGCGGCGCAGTCGGCAGGCCCAGCGCGAGGGGACGGACGAGCGCTGTCACGATTGGCGCAAGTCGTTGAAGTATCTGTGGTTCCAGCTGTATGTGTTCGAGCCGGTGGTCGGCGGGAGCGAGCTGATCGAAGCTTGCCGCCGGGCGGCCACCGATCTTGGCGCGGACCACGATCACGCCCTGCTCGCGGGTCTGGCGCCGGCGCATCTCGACCCGGTCGCGGCGCAGCGGGCGGTCGCGGTGCTGCAGGCGGCAGGTGCACGTCGGCGCGCGGATGCGGTGGCCACGGCCCGGCCGATCTGCGCGATGGCGCCCATGGAGCTGAGCGCGCGTATCCGCCGGGCCTGGGCGGCGCGTGCGATCGCGCTGGGCGAGTGAGCGCGATCGGGCCGCTGAGGCGACCGCCGGGGCGCGCGGACGCGGCCGGTGTTGCTCGCGGCGCATGAGACCTGCGCGGTCATGGCTTTACAACTCCGCGGCTCACTCCATAAAGCAGCCGTCGCGCCTGTTCCCGACAGATCGTGGCGCGCAAGCAAGGAACCACGAATCATGCCCACGGCCTCACTGCTCGCCGAAGCGATGTCCGACGAAGAGCTGCTCGACGCAGTACGGGCCCGCAAACGCTCGACCTACAACAAGCAGCTGGACAAGATCCGGTTCCTGCAACAGCGCTTTCCCGGCTTCGTCGATCGCAAGCTGGAGATGGCCCAGCACGCGCTGGAGGGGCGGCACGTCCTGCCCGGCACGAGGCGGCAGGCGGTGCAGGTGGGCGATCCGCCGCGGTGGGACGACAACCCGACCGAGGACGAGGGGTACATCTACCATCTCAACCGCATGACCTGGTGGCGGACGCTGTGCCTCGCCTATGCCTTCACCGACGAGGAACAGTACGCGGCCCGGGTCATCGACGAGCTGATGGACTGGATCGAACGCTGCCCGCGACCGACCGAGTTGGATCCGGGCACCTACACCCGCTCGGGCATCTGGCGCGCGCGCGAGGTCGGCCTGCGGATGTTCGAGACCTGGCCCTACGTGCTCGACTTCCTGCTGCACAGCCGCGCGATGACCCCCGAGGTGTTCGCCGCCTACCTGCGAGCGGTCAACGAGCACGGCGAGGTACTGGCGACCATCGCGCCGGAGCTGTGGCCCGATGCCGACCACAAGCACTACCTGATGGAGATGGTCGGCCTGCTGGCGATCGGCTGCAATTTCCCCGAGCTCGCGCGGGCGGCCGAGTGGCGCGAGCTCGCGCGCAGCGAGCTCGAGCGTTGCGCGATGGTCCAGGTGACCATCGAGGGCGGCCAGATCGAGGGCTGCCCGGGGTATCACAACCACTGCGCCTACTGGTTCATGCTTACGCTGATCATCGGGCGCAAGCGCGGGGTGCATTTCTCGGGCGAGTACCGCGAGCGCATCGGCAACATGCTGACCTATTCGCTGCACGCGATGCGCCCGACCGGCCGCGCGGTGCCCTGGGGCGATACGGACGCCGAGCGCAGCTCTCCGGCGGTGGCCGGGCTCTACGGCTGGCTCGCGCTACACCGCGATGTCGAACTGCGGCTGATCACCGACTTCGTCGGCCAGGGCTTCATGCGCTTCATCACCCTGCGCTGCCTGCGCCATGTCGAGGACATGGAGGTGGTGCTCGACATCATCCAGCAGGGCGTGCAGCCGCACGAGCATCCGCCGCTGCTCTCGTGGCAGGGCGAGCTCAAGCAGGTGGCCCTGCGCACCGGCTGGAAGCGCGGTGACCTCTCGCTGTTCTTCGCCGCGCGCAGCCCGGTGAACAACGGCCACGCCCACATCGATCCGTTGGCCTTCGATTTCACCGCGCTGGGCAAGCCGCTGGTGGTCGATCCCGGTCGCTTCACCTATCGCGAGTGCGACGAGCGCTATCGCTTCAAGTCGGCTGCGTGGCACAACACGCTGACCATCGACAACGCCGATCCCTTCGCCTACAAGAGCACCTTCGGTTTCGCTCCGCAGAAGAAGGGGCGGATCCTGCGCGTGGAGCAGACCCCGTCGCTGCTGGCGGTGGAGGGGATGCACGAGAACTACGCGCCGGCGATCCACCACCGGCTGCTGGCGATCATCGATCAGCGCTTCGTGGTGGTGTTCGATCGCGTCACCGGGCTGGAGCCGACCCAGGCGGTGCATCTGAACTACCACGTCAACGCCAGCGGGGTGGGCGGGGTCGAGCACGGCAACGGCCTTATCAGCACCGACGAGGGCGCGCGGGTGGCGCTGTTCGCCACGCCGAATCTGAGTGCGCGCAAGGAGGCGGCGCGGGTGTCGCAGGTGCTCGATCAGGAGCAGCCCTCGACGCGGGTGATCTTCGCCGACGAGGGGCGGGGGGCTGAGACCCGGGTCTACGCCACGGTGCTGGTGCCGGTCGCGGAGGGGGCCCCGGCCCCGCGCATCGACCATCTCCATCTCGAGCACGCGCCACAGGGCTGGGAGGTGGCCTTCGAGGTCGAACGCGTCGCCTACCGCTTCGATTGGTTCGAGAAGTCGCTCGAGTTGCACCGCCTCTGATCGCCCCCGGGCCGGCCGGGCGGTGGTCGGGCCGGCGCGAGCGGTTCAGCGACCGATGCAGTGGAGCCCGGCGCGGTCGCGGATGAACATCCGGCTGCCGGCGGATACCGGCGTGGAGCGGACCTTGTCGAAACCGTTGAGTGGTTACGCGAGCCGATCGTAAGGCGCCAAGGCCGTTCGAGGCTCGGCCCCGGGTGCGCCGAGCTGCTGCTCGGCATGAAGGAGCGGGTCACAACTCGGGCTCTTCGCCAGATGAACGCGTGTTGTGCCCCCAGCGCCGATGCGGGGGTGCTCGATCATCCGGTCGCGTGGACCGGTCTCGCGGGACGGGTCGTGCGCACCGCGGTACCGACGGCCTGGGTGATCGACCTCGGCGGAGAGCCCGGCGCCGGGCTCAGCTCTGGAGCGACTTGAGCTTGGTGAATTCCCCGTTGCGTACGAGCAGCTCGTCTTGCGGTCCGAGTTCGACGCAGCGGCCCTGCTTCATCACGCAGACGCGGTCGGCATGGCGGATGGTCGAGAGGCGATGGGCGACGATGAAGGTGGTGCGCCCGGCGACGAGGTTGTCGATCGCCTGCTGGACTTCGCGCTCGGCGATGACGTCCAACGAGGAGGTGGCTTCGTCGAGGATGATCACCCGCGGGTCGCGGATCAGCGCACGGGCGATGGCCACGCGCTGGCGCTGACCGCCGGAGAGTTGGACGCCGTTCTCGCCGATGACCGTGTCGAGGCCTTCGGGCATCTGCGCGACCACCTGCTCGAGGTTGGCCGCGCGCACCACCGCCTGGATCTCGGATTCGTCGACCAGATCGAGACCGTAGGTGATGTTTTCGCGCAGATTGCCCGAGAACAGGATCACGTTCTGCGGCACCACCGCGATGTGCCGGCGCCAGGTGCGCAGGTCGAGCTCCTGCATGTCGCGACCGTCGAGCAGGATGCGCCCGCCTGTCGGGCGGTAGAAGCCGATGACCAGGTTCATCGTCGTCGACTTGCCCGAGCCCGATTCGCCGACGAAGGCGATGCACTCGCCGGGCTCGACGTGGAGGCTGAGGTCGTGGACCGCGTGTTCGGCGCGATTGCGGTAGCGGTAGTCGACGTGGTCGAAGGTGATCGCGCCGGTGACCTCGTTCACCGCCGGCTTGCCGGCGTTCTCTTCCAGATCGGGGCACTCGAGCACCTCGCCGATCGAGCGCAGCGCTTCGAGCCCGCGGGCGTACTGCGGGAACAGGTGCAGCAGGCGCATGATCGACATCACCATCTGCGCGAACAGACCCATGAACAGGACCAGCAGCGGGATGGTGAGATCGCTCCAGATGATCATGCTGGCGAAGACCGCGAGCGCGACCAGCTCGATGCCGCGCAGGACCACGAAACTCGAGGCCTGGAACAGGGCGTTGGTGCGATCGAGGCGGATGCCGCGGTTGCGCAGCTCGAACAGACGGCGATCGACCTCGCCGACCTCTGTTCCTTCGACGCCGTGGGCGCGGGTCACCGGGATCATATCGATCATCTCGCTGACCCGGGAACCGACATCCTCCATGCCACGACGGAAATCGCGATTGCGTTCCACCATCGGCTTGCGGAACAGCCATAAGAGGGTCAGGCACAGAGGCGTGGCGAGAATGTAGAACAGAGCCACCTGCGGTTCATTGTAGAGAGCCACGCCCAGCGCGATCGCGATGGTGATCATCGCCTCGATCCCGCCCTGGAAGAACAGCCGACAGAGGTTCTCGACCATCTCGACATCGCGCATGACCTTGGTCTGCAGCCGGCCCGATTCGGATTCGTTGTGATAGGTCAGCGAGAGCTGCTGCAGCCGCCGGACCAGGGCCGCGCGCAGCCGGCGTTCCAGACCGCGGATGCGCTGCGAGAGCAGATGGGCGTAGTACACATGACCCGGAATGTTGATCGCCAGCAACAGGGCCTGGCCGCCGATCGGCAGCCAGATCATCCAGGCGGGATAGGCGGGGTCTTCGATGATCATCACCACCAGCGCGACGGCGATCGATGGGCCCCAGAAACAGGCGTTCTTGATCAGGAACACCAGCAGGAGGTAGCAGTAGGCGGGCCAGCGGGCGTCGAGCAGCCAGTAGAGCGTGCGCAACGGACGCCGGGCGGAGAAGGGCAGGTCCTCGAGCACCCGCTCGCGCTCGGCCCCGCGCCGGGCGCTGGTGGCGCTGGCGTTCGCGTTCGGAGCGGCCTTGGCAGAAATGGTCGGATGCGGTGTCATGACCGCGCATCGTATCCTGTCATCAGCGTCGTGAATGGCTGGGCTGACACATGACATGGCTGTTCTGGCAAAGGGGCTCGCCCGCCTCAGATCGCCCGGGCGCGACCGCCAACGCGGCCAACGCGCCACCGACTGTTTCTGGCCGCAACTACTCAAGGGCGAAGCCCCTGAGTGGTTGCGCACACTTTTCCCGAGCAATGGAATCGGGGGCGTAGCGGGGGCGACTGCGCGCAGCGCAGTCGCCCCCGCGAACGAAAAACTGCGGTAACTACTCAGGCCTATTCCTGTGCTCACATAAACCACAGAGAACACAGAGAGC
>CAZTGE010000057.1:0-13119 GCA_964612995.1 uncultured candidatus Brocadiaceae bacterium
TCCGCGCCTCCGTGAGAGACCTCTTCGGTGATCGAACAGCCGGCGACCGTCGGAGCGCGATCCGGTCAGTGGGGGTCGGCGGGCTGTCCGTCCAGCGGTTCGGCCGGATACAGCGTGGCATCGAGCAGCATGTAGCACAGGTCCGCGATCAGCTCGTCATGGGTCGCACCGGCCGGAGCGACCGGATCGCGGGTGCGATCGCTCCGGGCGCCGGTCTCGTCGCGATAGTCCTCGTAGATGCGGTGCTCGCCGTCGCTGTCGGTGTAGACCTGATAGTGCCAGCTGCGGTCATCCGACTGCGGTGTCGCGTCCGGGTCGACGCTGAGCCACCCATGGAGATCCTCCGCGTGGTAGACGAGCGGCGGGTGGTGCTCGGCGAAGACGCAGATCCAGTCGTCGTGCCGTTCCACGCAAGCGTGGTGCAGCAGGAGGACCGAGCCGTCGAGATGTCGCAGCGAGACGGTGGCACGCAGCTCGGCGGTGGTGAGCTCGGCGTCGCGGCGTTGCAGGTAGGTGAGGATCTGCGGTCGGCCGTTGTCCACGCTGGCCGCATCGAGAGGGCTGCAGGCCGCGAAATCGTATTCGTCGAACACGCTCTCCACGACGGCGTAGGGTGGGCCGTTGAACCAGCTCGGGTCGTCTGCGTGATCGCTCAGACAGATCGCGGTCACGGTGCGCTTTCCGCGGTCGGTACAGCGCCAGCGCTTGCCGCCACAGCGGAACTCGCACCCGATGGAGAAATCGGCATGTTCCATGCCGGAGCCTAGATCGTGGATGGAAGGGCGCAATTGGCCATTGACCTACCGCTCAGCGGTGGCACGAATATTCAGAGAATGGACACCGGCCACGAATCAACTGGTTTCACGATCGCCGCGACGCACGACGGACCACAAGTGCGGTACCGGGGCGTGGCCCTGCCCTACATCGACGCCGCCACTTTCGTGGCTATCGGCGGTGCGTATGGACGCGATCGGCGGTTCGCTTACTGGCAGGGGCAGATCATCGACGACTGCTGCCCTGAACGGCTGCGTCACCTGCGCGACGGGTATGCCACCGATGGTGAGCGGATCTACCTCCACGGCAGCGCGATCCCCGTCGATCCGGAATCGTTCGCGCCGCTGGCGCACGCCTATGCGCGCGACGCGACGGGGGTGTTCATCTACGGGCGGCCGATCCCGGGTGCCGATCCTGCGACGGCAACGGTGCTCGGTGAGCACTACCTGCGCGATGCGCACGCGATCTACCATCTCGAGCATCCCGTCGAAGGTGCCGACCATGCGAGCTTCACCGTGCTCGGTCAGCGCTACGCGCGCGACCGTGATGGGTTCTTCTGCAACGGGCAACGGTTGACAGCGGTCGATCGCGCGAGCTTTCGCATCATCAGCGACGTCTCCGGGTCGCCGGGCTACGCCGCCGACGCGCATCGGGTCTATCACGACGCTGCGATCATCACCGATGCCGACCCCGAACGCTTCGAGGTCCTGCCCTGGTTCTACGCGCGCGACGGAGCGCACGTCTACCACTTCGGCTACCGGGTCGAGGCGGCCGACGCGGCGAGCTTCCGCACTCTGGAGGCCGAGGGCTTCGGCGTCGACCACGCGGCGATCTTCTTCCGACAGCACCGTGTGGCGCCGCTGGTCGCGGACTTCGCCGTGATCGCGCCGTTGACGCGCGATCGCGTCCAGTTCGAACCGGCCGTCTATTACCGCTACGATGGCGCGATCCACGCGCTGGCGGATGAGGGTTTCAGCGGCTTGCACCATCGGCTGAACGCCGACCCGAGGACCTTCGTCCATCTCGGCGGATCCTACGCCTGCGATGCCCAGACCGTGTTCTACCACGGCACGGTGGTCCAGGGCTGCGACCCGGCCGGCTTCCGCGATCTTGGTCTGGGTTATTGTCGCGATGACGGGTCGGTGTTCTACGACGGTCAGCGCTTGAGCGGAGCCGACGCCGCTACCTTCGCCATCGGCCCCGCGGGGTGGAGCCACGATCGGCACCGGGTCTACCTCGAAGCCGAGCCGGTGCAGGGCTTGACGGCCGAGGGCTTCACCATCATCAGCTCGCAGTTCGTGCGGGACCGCCACGCCGTGTTCCATCACGACGCCCGGATGATGATCCTGTTGCCGGTGGCCGGGGCCGACCCCGGGAGCTTCGCGGTGATCGAAGGTGTCTACGCTCGCGACCGCGAACGGGTCTACGTGGCCGAGGAGCCGATCCCCGGAGCGGATCCGGATACGTTCGCGGTGATCGGCTACGGCTGGTCCCGCGATGAGCGACGGTTGTATTACCAGGCCCGGCTGGTGGAGTGCGCGGATCCGGCCAGCTTCCAGGTACTCGATGACCGCATCGCGATCGACGATCGTCATTTCTACCACTACGGCGAAGCGCAAGCTTGCGACCGGGCCAGCTTCACGATCGTCGACGCGTTCTTCTGCAAGGATCGGACGCGGGTGTGGTTCGGGAGCGAGCCGCAGCCCGGGATCGATGCGCCCAGCTTCACCCGCATGACGCCCTTCTACTATGTTGATCGTCACCGGGTCTACGAGCGCGAGACGCCCTTGCCGGTCGCCCCCGAGCACGCCACCTTCCCGCATGCGGCCTATCTGGTCGCATCGCAGGCGGTCTACTTCCTCGCGAGCCCGCTGCCGGGGGCCGATCCGGCGAGCTTCGAAGTGCTCGCGAACAACTTCAGCAAGGACGCCGGGCACGTCTACTTCCGCGATCAGGTGATCGACGGCGCCGATGCGTCCACCTTCACGGTGACCAACTACCTCGAGGCCTGCGACCGGCACCGGGTTTACAGCATACGCGGCGGGCAGGTCGTGGTCCTACGCTCGCGCTGAGTCGCCTGAGCGGCCCGGCGCACCGGCGCTGCCGCGATCGCCTGGAGCAGCCGAAGCCTCTGCCCCACCCCGGCGCGCTTGCGGTCGACGGTGCGCGGCATGCACCGCATCGGCCCCTGCGCTCCCGGTCCGGGTCCATCACACACCATGCCATCCGCCATCCGGTCGAAGCGTCCCGGCGGAGCACCGGCGCACACCAAGCACGATGCCGCGTGTGACGGCATCGTGCTCCGTGCGTGGGCCGGGTGAGCCTGTCGGGTCGCCGGTCGACGCTGTCCCGCAGGCCGGGCAATCGGTCTGCAGCCAAGGAAAGGCCGCCTCCATGTCTGTCGCCCCGCTACGGTCCCTCACTTTGATCTGCCTGCTTGTCGGCGCCGTGATGCCAGCCGCGGCGCTCGAGCTCGAGGGCGGGAACCGGGTGGTCGCGCTGGTGATCGAGGACCTGTTGCCGGCGGTGGAGGACGAGCTGGCGGTGTGGCAGAGCGATCTCACCGCCGAGGGCTACGACCCGGTCATCCGTACCTGGCCCCGCGCACAGACCGAGATCCGTGATGACAATCGTGACGCGATCGCGTTGTGGGAGCGGATCTGCGAGCTTGAGGCGGAGGCACCACTCCATGGTGTTATCCTGGTCGGGCGTTTCCCGCATCCGCGTTGGGAGGTCAACGGCAAGCACTACGACCGCACCGACGAGGCCTTCCTGCACCTGGACTCGTTCTCGCCCTATATCGGCAACATGGATCCGGAGCACTGGCTCAGCCGGGTCGACGCGCTCGACAGGAAGGGTCGGGAACTCTCCATCGGGCACGAGGGCGAGTTGATCGCGCGGTACTTCCGGCATCTGCACCGCTGGCGCACCGGAGCCCTGCGCCTGCCGCATCAGACGGTGACCGCGATGACCGATGAGTTCGACATCGATCTGTACGGCCCGGAGGATCTGGGGATGGAAGAGCCCCTGCCGCGCCATGAGGTCTGGGGCCTCTACTGCACCCAGGTGTGGCCCGACTACATCTTCGTCGGCAAAAACGCAGCGAACGGTCTGAGCGATGGCGGCGAGTACTTCATGGAGCTGTCGCATGGTTACAAGAACGGCACCAGCACCCAGGTCCACAATCTCGGGTTCTTCCACGGCCAGCCCTGCATGTTCCACTTTGTGGTCAACGGTTCATGCCACGTCAACGGGCTGGGGAACATGGACAGTCAGAGCCTGTTCGGTCGTGACAGCGCCGTGCTCTGGGCCGGCGCCGGCGATATCGCCTTAGGGCTGAACTGGCGCGAAGCGATCGCGGAAGGCCTGCCAGTGGGGCGGATCATCCTGGAGCGCGATCCGGACTGGCAGTACAGCGCGCATCAGTATGGCGACCTGACGGTGCGGGTCACAGCCCATGCCGACAACCGCCTGCCGAGCTGCACCAGCGCCACGAGCGATCGCAGCGTGGTGGGCCAAGGCGAGCCGGTGGCGATCGATGTCGCCGGCAGCGATCCCGATGATACCATCGGCGCGATCCACGTGCATCCCAAGGGCTGGTACTCTGGCAAGAGCGAGCGGCTGACGGCGAACCCGGGCGAGACCTTCACGGTGACCTATCAGCGGCCGCATGTCTATCGCCCCTTCGCGCTGGTCGAAGACAGCTACGGCGCCTTCGGTTGGAAACAGCTCTCGTCCATCGTCGTCACCCCGCCGGGAGACCAGGCCTTGCGAGTGAACTGCGGCTATTGGCCCGGCACCGACGCAGGCCCTGGACTGACCGACCCCGACGACGCCGACCTGGTCGCCGCCGACGGCACGTTGTGGCTGCACGACCAGTGGCATGCCGCCGGCACCTACGGCCGCACCGGCGACAGTCGCGACGCGAGTGAGGACGCCACCATCGCCGGCACCGCGGACCCGGATCTCTATCGTCATTGCCTCCAGCTGCGCGGCGACAAGCCGGTATCGTATCGTTTCCCGCTCGATGCCGGTCGGTACACGGTGCAGGTGCTCGCTGCCGACCTCGAGTCTACCTCCGCCGGCACCCGGCTGGTCGACATCGCGATCAACGACACCACCGTGGCCGAGGCGCTCGATGTGTACGTCGAGGCCGGCGGTCGGCGGGTGGCCTGGCAGGGCGACTGGAGTGTCGAGCATGCCGGCGGCGATCTGGTCGTGCGGCTGGCGGCCAATGCCGACAGCGACAAGAACCCGCACATCGGGGCGATCGCGGTGATCCCGGGGGACGCCGGTCCGCGTCGGACCATCACGATCACGGTACGCGATGAAGCCTCGGCGGTGGTTCCCTGCGTGGTCTCCTGTGATGGTATCGACGTGGACATCGCAGCCGATCAACCGCAGGCCAGCTTCGGCGATCTCGATCCGCAGGGCGCGGCGGCGATCAGTTTCCTCACCGATCCCAAGGGGATCGCCTGGATGGCGGGCGGGCCGCTCACCCCGCAACTGCCCCTGCGGTTGCCCCGCTAGCTGGTATCCTGGACGCGATGGCGCAGCGACCGGACAACGAGGAAGCGGTGGTCGCGGGCCTGGCCCGTGGCGATGAGCGGGCGTTCCGCGCCGTGATCAATGCCACCGAGTTGCCCTTGCGCTCCTATATCGCCACCTATGCCGTCGACCTCGAGATGATCGAGGAGGTGCTCCAGACCACCTATGTCGTCTGTTTCGAGCAGATCGGCGCCTACCGCGCTGAAGGTTCGTTGCTGGGCTGGCTCAAGGGCATCGCCCGCAACACCCTGTTCGCCGAGCTGCGGCGTCGCCGCCGCGCCCGCGCCACGCCGCTCGGCGAGCTGGACCAGTGGTTCTGTGATCACCACCTCGACCGGCTCGAACGTGAGCGGATGGAGGATGAGAGCCAGCTCCAGCATCTCACGCGGCTACGCCGGTGCCTGGGCCAGGTGCCGGAGCGTCTGCGTCGGTTGCTCGACCTGCGCTACCGCCACGACCTGAGCATCGGCGAGATCGCCGAACGCAATGTCACCACCCGCGACGCCATGGCCAAGGTCCTGCAGCGCGCGGTCGGCCGGCTGCGCCGGTGCATGGAGCAGGAGGCGCGCGCGTCATGAGCGCCGCGAAAGCAGCTGAGCGCGGTCGTGGCGGTGCGTGCCGGTGGCGCGGCCTGGCAACGCCGCCTCCAGGGGTGAGCGCATGACCGCCGACGAGCTCCACGACCTGCTCGAACGCCACGCCGAGGCAAGCCTGGGCGAGGCGGACGCTGCGCGGCTGTTGCAACGGCTGCGCGAGGATCCGCAGCTGCGAGAGCGGGCCGCCGAGCACCGGCGCATGCGCCTGCTGTTGGCAACGGCGCTGGGTCGCGGGGCGCCGCTGCCCGTGGCCGAGCGGGTTCTGGCCCTGCGGGCTGCGGCCGCGTGCGGCGAGCGTCGACGCTTCGCGAGCCGGGTGATCGAGCGCAGTGGCCTGCGCCGCCGCATGCTCTGGCGCCCGATCTTCGTCGTCGCCGCTGCCCTGTGTCTCGCTCTGGCCGGCGGTTGGTGGTGGTACGCGGCCGTGGACCGGCCGGCGGTCCGGGTCGAGGCCTGTGTCGGTCGGGTCCTGGCCGGGCAGACTGCGTTGCGCCCCGGCGCAGCCTGTCCGCCGGGTACGGCGATCACGCTCGCTGCAAGCGAGCGCCTGGAACTGCGGTGCGCCGACACCTCGTACTTCGTGCTTCGCGGTCCGGGTCGGTTTGCCCAGCAGTGGGCCGAGCAGCGCCGCTGGCAGGTCGACGCGGGCACCCTGGAGGCGATCGTGGCGCCACAGGCTCCGGCGTTGCCGGCCAGTCTGGTCACGCCGCAGGCACAGGTGCGCGTGCTCGGTACCCGCCTGACGGTCTCCACCGATCCGATCGCCACCCGGGTGGCGGTCACGGAGGGCCGGGTGCGCTTGCGCCGACGCCCGGATGGGTCGGAACCGCGCATCATCGCTGCGGGCGCGACCGGTCTGGTCATGAATCGCGCGGCGGCCTCGGCGATGGCCACCGAGCTGCAGCCCCACTGGCCGCCGGCGCTCGCGGCCTGGGACGGCGCGGACCTGCCGGCGTCATGGCGGCCGCTCGCCGTCCACGCGGCCGATCCGACCGGCCGGCTGGTCGGGCTCGAGCATGCCGCGCCCTTGACGCTGAGCCTGGACGATAGCGGCGAGGATTTCCGCATCCCGCTGCCGGCATGGGATGCGGGCAGCATCGAGGCCAGCTGGGACATCACCGCTCACGATACCGACCGCCCCGGGGTGTTCCGCGATGGTCGCGTGGTGCTGGACCTGGCGGATTCCTTCAGCCAACCAGCCGGCCCCGATGCTGGCCAGCAGGAATCGATCAACCTGACCACGCGTCAGACCACGGTCCAGCTCCTGTGGCAACGGGTCCGGGTGCTGCCGACCGGCAGCTGGTACGCGGTGCGCAAGCGGCTGGCCGGGGTCGATCTGTTCAGCGGCTGGATCTTCGTCGGCCATGACCGTATGGCCTTCCAGGTCACCAGCAGCAAGCCGGCCACAGTCACGCTCACGGATCTGCGCATCGTGCACGTGGATCCGGAGGCGGAGCGGTGAGCCGGCTGCCGGCGGATCAGTCTGGCAGGAATTCCACCTCGAGGTCACGCACCAGCAGCCACACCCGTTGCCCGACCGCGAAGGTGAAGGGATCGCCGATGGCGAAATCGAGAGTGTCGCGCCACTCCTCACGCTTGCCGTTGAGTCGTATCGCCACCGCGTACCCGCTGGCGTCGGGGAGCAGGCGGTAGGTCAACTCGCGATGCATCCATGCGCCAGCGGCCTGACGCGCGAGTCCGTCGGCGCTGTCGGCCGAGGTGAACCGATAGGAGAAGCGGAAGGATCGCGGCAGATGCTCGCTGAGAGCGAGGTGGGCGGTCGCCGCGCCCCCGTTCGGGGGGCCGAGTCGGATCGCCCGGTGCTCCTGGCCGTCGATGTCGATGGTGGTGAGTGCCCAGGGCAGGCCGGGGTCGACCCGCCACGACGAACGGGCGTAGGGATCGACGGCGACCGGCTCCCGCTCGCTGGTGGCGGGGGTGGTCGCGGCGGTGCGCGGTCCCCAGGCCACGGCCGCGCCGACGGCCAGGGCGCCGATCATCACCGCTCCGACGAGCGTGACCCCGAGCCCAGGGCCGGCCGCCGTGCTGGTGGCCGCGCCGGATCGCCAGGCGCAGGCCTGGTGGACGGTGCGGTGCACCAGCGTCTGGGGGACCTCGGCCGCCGCCTGTTGCAGCAAGCCGACCAACAGCAAGGAGCCGACGGCCAATTACGGGCCAAGGCCAGCATGGTCTGTTGGAAGGCGTCCTCGGCGAGATGGCTGTCGCGCAGCAGGCGTCGGCAGACGCCGTAGACCACGCCGCCGTGCCGCTCGACGATCAGCCGGAAGGCCTCCTCGTCACCGTCGTCGACGAAACGGGCCAGCAGGCTGGCATCATCGGACTCGGCCATCGGCCCCTCCCTGCAGCACAAGGGAGCCGCGGCCGGATCTGATGGGACAATCGTGCGCGTGATCGTCGTGACCAGGACCGGCTCCTGCCGGAATTCGCCCGACTGGCCCTGCTAGCCGAGCTCGAAGATGCCCTCGAGGTCCTCCTGGACCTGCTGCTCCTCGTCGGGGGTCATCCGGGGATCGCGTACGCGGTGGACCAGCCTGGCCTCCTTCTCCTCGAGGATCAGGAAGGCCTCCTCGCCCTCGTGGATCAGGTCGCGGTAGCGCAGGCGCTTGGCGCGCATCAGCAGCAGCGCGAGCAGCCAGGCGAAGCACTGCTGACGGCGGTCGCGCGATTCGCGCAGGTCGTTGAAGATGCCCAGCAACACGGCGTTGTTGACCAGTCGTGGACCGCTGTCCTCTTGCGCCGGGGGCCGGCGCAGGCGCCACCAGCTGATGAACTGCGGCTGGTCCTTGTGCTCCTCCCAGGCCTCGGCACAGAAATCCCAGCGCACGAAGCGGTCCTCCGCGATCAACAGCGCGGAGTAGAACGCCTCGCCGGGCTGGATCTCGCGCTGCGTGGCATGGCAGCGGAGGGTGGGGCGGATGACCTTGTCCTGCCAGTCGATCACGACGCCTCCGGCGCTGGGGTTCCGTCCGTGCGACGCCCGGCGGGGTGCGCGGCCCGGCTCATGTGGCGGCAGATATACCGTGCTGGGCGGGGCTGGCCATGGTCGAGCGGGTCCGGCTCAACCGGCCATCTCCTGCGCCCGGTCGCGGGCCGCGACCAGCGCGCGCGCGACCACGGCCATGAAGTCGCCGGCGTCGAGTTCGCCCAGGGCCGCGGCGGTGGTGCCGCCGGGGCTGGTGACCTCTTCGCGCAGGCGACCGGCGGGGAAGCCCTCCTGAGCGAAGAGGTAGTCGGTGGCGCCCTTGAGGGTCTGGCCGACGAGCAGCTGCGCCTCGGTATCGCTGAAGCCGAGCGCGGTGGCCCCGGCCACCAGCGCCTCGGCGAAGCGGAAGACGTAGGCGGGTCCGCTGCCGCTGACCGCGGTCAGGGCGTCCATCATCGTTTCGTCGACGCGCAGGACCCGGCCGCAGGTGGCGAACAGGCGTTCGGCCTGGGCGAGGTCGGCCGCGGTCGCGTGGGCCCCGGCGCACAGGCCGACCATCCCCTCGCCGATCGCCAACGGGGTGTTGGGCATCGCCCGCACCACCCGGGTGCCGGCCGGCAGTGCGGCTTCGAGGCTGGCGGTGGGGGTACCCGCGAGGACCGAGACCACCAGCTGGTCGGGGCGCAGGTGCGGGGCGACCGCCTCGGCGGCGGTCGCGAGCAGATTCGGCTTGACGGCGAGGACGATGACCTCGCGCTCGGCGATGGCCACGCCCGGGTCGTCGGTGACCAGGTGGCCGGCAGCGCTGTGACGGGTGCGGACTCCGTGGTCGGGGTCGCAGATCCCCAGCGGCGGTACCGTGTCGAGGGTGGCGAGTCCGGCGATGATCGCGCTGGCCATGTTGCCGCCGCCGATGAAGGCGATGGCGGGAAGGACGCTGGTCATTGGGGCTCCTCGGTCTCGTCGGGCTCCAGGCGTTGCAGCGCTTCGGTCCGGGGTTTGTGCATCACCCGGATCATGCTCGAGCTCGCCGGGCCGTCCACCTCTTCGGCGATCACCACCCGGTTCTTGCCGGCGGACTTGGCCGCGTACATCGCCGCGTCGCCGCGCGCGAGCAGTTCTTCAGCAGTCTCGTCCATCAGGCAGGAGGCCACGCCGACGGACACGGTCACCGCCTGCGGGAGGTCGGCCAGCGCGGCGATGGCGCTGCGGTGGCGTTCGGCCACGCCCTGCGCGCCCGCGGGACCGGTCTCCGGCATGACCACCACGAATTCCTCACCACCATCGCGGAAGACGATGTCGCCGGCGCGGCACTCCTCGCGCAGCCGCCGCCCGACGGCGGCCAGGGTCCGGTCACCGGCCTCGTGACCGTGGGCATCGTTGACCGCCTTGAAATCGTCGATGTCGAGTACCGCGATCGCCACCACCCGGCGGTCCTCGACCAGCTCCTCGAGCCGGCGGCGACCGTACCAGCGGCGGTAGGTGGTGGTCAGGGGATCGCTGCGACCGAGTTCCTGGAGTTGTCGGAACAGGACCACCCGGCGCAGGGCCAGGGCCAGCTGGCCGCGCAGGACCTCGGCCATGTAGCGCTGGTCGTCGCGCGCGAGTTCGAGCAGCGGTGGCTGGGGTCGGGCGTCGTCGAGGATCAGCAGCGCCTGGCCCTCGACGGCGGTGCTCAGATCGAGGAGCAGCTGGCCGCCGCTCTCCGCCGGCAAGGCGGTCGGGCCGTCCGGCTGCGGCGGTTCCTCGTTGACCGTGCCGCCGACGCTGCGCCACTGCCCGCGCTCCCACAGCAGCAGATCGAGCGAAGCGAAGCGCCAGTAACGTCCGAGGACGCTCTGCACGCGCTCGCGCAGGTCGGTCTCCTCGACACAGCCGACGAGCTCCGCGCTGACTTCGAACACCCCCTGGTAGAGACCGCGCAGCACCTGCAGGCAGCGGGTGTCGTGCTGGATCGCGCGGCGGCGCTCGCGCAACTCGGCCGGACCGGCTGCAGGCTGCGTGCGTCCGGTCAGTTCGCGGGCCAAGCCGGCGGTCACCAGCAGCACCGCGCATGCGATGAGGATCGCCGGCAGGGCCGGATGCCCGGCGACGAGCACCCCGGCGCAGGTGCCGCCACCAGCGACGAGCGGGATCAGGATCTGGAGCGCGGTGCCGGTCTTCATGGGGCTGCCATCACCCGGTTGCGGCCGGCTTCCTTCGCGGCGTAGCAGGCGGCATCGGCCCGGTTGAGCAGGTCGCGTGCGCTCTCGCCCGCAGCGTGCACCGCCCAGCCGAGCGAGGCGCTCACCTGGACCTGCTGATCGCCGTGGGCGATGGCGAGCGCGGCGATACGTTGATGGATGTCGGTGGCGACCGCAGCGACTGCCTCGCCATCGCCATCCGGCAACAGTACGGCGAATTCCTCACCACCGTAGCGACAGCAGATGGCGGGTTCCGGCGCTGCGGCGCTCACCGCCGCGGCGACCGCGGAGAGCGCACGATCGCCGGTGGCATGTCCGAAATTGTCGTTGAACTGCTTGAGGCGGTCCAGGTCGCACATGATCAGTCCGACGCCCTCGCCTCCGGTGCGGGCGATGGTCTCGTCGAGTCGACGGAGGAACTCGTGCTGGCCGTAGAGCCCGGTCAGGCTGTCGCGCAGGGCCAGGCTCCGGGCCTGGAGCCGGAGGTCGACCGAGGCAAGGGTCAGACCGGCGAGACGGGCCAGCGCCTCGACCATGTCCAGCCGCATGGCGTCGGCCGCGCCACGGGCGGGGATTGCCACCACCAGGACGCCGCGGTCCTTGCGTTCGGTCGCATCGGGCATGCTGCCGCGGGTGCCGCGGCGATCGCTGCGCAGGGGAAGGCAGGCGACGAGGCACTCGCCGGCGGCGTAGGTGTAGGAGCGTTGCTCGCGGGCGACGTAGACGACCTCACGGTCCGGATCGGGCAGCCGGATGCGCCGGTCGTCGATCATCTCGGCATGGCAACGCAGGCCGCTGCGGCTGCCGAGGTGGACCTGGATCGCGACGCACTCCGGCAGGACGCGCCGGATCTCGGTGCACAGCTCGTTGGCCAGGTCGCCGTAGCCGCCGACACCGGCGAGACACAGGCAGGCCTCGAGCAGGTCCGGGTACCGGCGCAGATCGGCCGCGAGCAGATCGCGGTCGCGGGTGCAGGTTTCGATCTGTTCGCGCAGTTCGCGCCGGGTGCGCCAGCAGCGGGGAATCAGGTCGTGCAGCCAGGCGCCGAGCCCACAGCCGGCCGCGGTCCAACCGGCCAGAGCCAGCTCGCCGCCGCCGATCAACGCGAGCAGGGGCAGGGCCGCAGCCCCTGCCCACAGCGCGCCGATCGCCGCGATGGCCAGCAGCAGGGCGGCGCAGATCACCAGGATGGCCACCGGCCCCGGCCCGCCCGGCAGACGGCCGGCGACCAGCACCAACGCGATCGCCAGCGGCAGCATCAGGGCGCGCGTCGATGTCATGCGATGCGGGACCAGGGCGTACATCCGGTCGACTGTCCGATGGCGCATCGGCGCGGCAATGGAATTCTCCGGCGTTGTGTCCGCGCTGGAGCCCGGCGCGGCGGGCCACGCATTGCCGCACCGTCGCGGATCCCTATTCTCTGCGCATCATGACCCGAAGCGCCACCGTCGAACGTCGCACCGCCGAAACTGCGATCACCGCCTCCTGGAACCTTGATGTCGCCGGCGAGGCCACGATCGAGACCGGCATCGGTTTTTTCGATCACATGCTCGCCGCGCTGGCCAAGCACAGCGGCACCACCCTCGCGGTGACCTGCAGCGGCGACCTCCACGTCGACGGCCACCACACTTCTGAAGACGTGGGTATCGCCCTCGGCCAGGCCTTGCGCCAGGCGCTCGGCGAGCGCGCAGGCGTCGAACGCTTCGGGCATATCGCGTGTCCGCTCGACGAGGCGCTGGTCAGCGCCAGCGTCGATCTCTCGGGGCGCCCCTGTCTGGTCTACGCGCTCAGCCCGGCCGCGCCGATGCTTGGCGGCTGGGATCGTGAACTGGTGCCGGAATTCTTCGGCGCGCTGTGCGATCACGCGCGCATCACGCTGCACCTGCATCAGATCTGCGGCGAGAATTCCCACCACATCGTCGAGGCCGCGTTCAAGGCCTGCGCCCGCGCGCTGCGTCAGGCGATCGCGATCACCGGCACCGGCATTCCCAGCACCAAGCAGGCCTTGGACTGAAATCCGGCCTGCCGGACCGCGGCGTTGCTCCGGTCGCTCCGGTCGCTCCGGTCGCTCCGG
>CAZTGE010000057.1:13219-24150 GCA_964612995.1 uncultured candidatus Brocadiaceae bacterium
GCTCCGGTCGCTCCGGTCGCTCCGGTCGCTCCGGCTCAGTCGGCGAAATCGAGTTCCAGCGTCTGGAGCTGTGGGGGCGGTTCGCCGGGTTCCGGTGCTTCGAGTTCGATCGTGGTCCGGCCGTCGGGGCGCAGTAGCCGCCCCGGCAGCTCGATCGTCAGCACGCCACGGCCCGCGGCGTCGGTCGATCCGGTGACGACGGTCGGCTGGCCGTTGACCCGCGCGGCGAGCCGGGGTGGTTGAGCGCTTGCGGCGAAGGTCAGTCGCATCGTGCCGCCGGCGCCGAGGACCGCCGGCTCGGCCCGGATCAGCAGGTGGATGGTCGCCGGGAGCGTGCCGGCGAGGGCCGCGTGCCCCTGCTCGACCTGCCACCCGTGACCCAGTCGCGCTCGCCAGCGTGCGGCCGTGTCCGGCTCGAAGGTCAATCGTTCCCCCGGGTTCACGTCGAGGGCGCCCGGCGGGACGTAGCAGGGGCTGGCGTGGTCGAGGTAGTAGAGCTGGCGTTCCCAGTTGATCCGTGGCCGGGCGGCGAGCGAGAGCACGTAGAGCTCGTAGCCGAGGGCGAGGAGGGCGATCACGGCCAGAGCGCACAGCCGCAGCCGGGTGAAGGCGGTCAGTGGCGCGCGAGAAACGATTCCGGTGCCGGTCATGCGGGGGCGTTCCTGTCGGTGTCGGTCATCCAATGCTCACCGGCCGTGAACGGCGAGGTGATGGGCGGTCCAGCGGGCGTGGCCCCTGGATGCGGGGATGGGAACGATGAGCCGGAGCCCGGTGCTCGCAGCCCGTGGGGTGTGGGCGCAGGCCCTCCTCAGTAGATGTATTCGATGCTGCAGCACCACATGATCAGCAGGGGGAGATTGCACAGCAGCAGCAGGGCGGTGTACAGCACGAAGCGGAAGCGGCCGAGCGGGTGTTCGCGCGCGCCGAGGGCGAGCGGGATCAGGCCGACTGCGGCGACGTAGCGCGGCATCGATATCAGGCTGGTGCTCAGAGGGATGGTGGTGGCGATGAGGAAGAACAGCGCCAGGCCGATCCAGCCGCGGCGGGCGAGGTGGATGCAGGCCCAGACGCCGAGCAGGTACCAGATCGCGAAGTAGAATTCTTTGTAAGGGAACAGCGTCAGGCCCTCGGCCAGGACCGCGAGCGGGTTGCCGATGCTCCGGCCCCAGGCGACCTGGACGTGGCTGAAGGCCATCGCGTCGCCGAGGGCGTGGTGCTGGTGGTGCATGAAGGCGAACAGGCCCAGCGGCGCGATGCAACCGGCGGCGATCAATGGCATCAGCGCGATCGTGAGGCTGCGCAGGTCGCCACGACCCTCGCGGCGCAGGCGCAGCACGGTGCGGACCATCTCCGCGGCGTAGACGACGCAGAAGAACACGCCGACCGCCCGGGTGGCCGAGAGCAGCATCGCGAACAGGGCCGAGCGCAGGGGGTGTCCGGCGCGCAGCTGCATCCAGGACAGCAACAGCAGCAGGAAGAACAGCGGCTCGGTGTAACCGGTGGCGTGATAGAAGGCGTAGGGGCCGAAGAGGAAGAAGACGAGGGCCAGCCGGGGATGGAAGCGGGCGGTGGCATCGCGGCCCAGGCGCAGCAGCAGGTACACGCAGCCCAGGGCGCAGGCGTTGGTCACAATCACGGCGGCGACCGGGATGCTCAGAGCCAGGACGCGGGCCAGGCCGCTGGTGAGCAGGGGGTAGAGCGGGAAGAAGGCCCAGTTCGCCTGACCGCCCAGCCCGAAGCGCGGGGCGATGAGATAGCCGTGGGCGGCGACGTCGGCGTACCAGTTGGCGTCGAACTGGAACCAGGCCGACCAGCAGTCCGCGCCGGTGACCTGGCCATGGATCAACAGCACGACGAGCATCAACGCACGCGAGGCGAGCAGCAGCAGCGCGGCGCGGCCGAGGTCGGGAAGCCAGGTACGCGGTCCGGCCTCCGGCGGCGGCGGGCGGAAGACGTAGAACTTCTGGATCAGGAAGAAGGCGATGGTGTAGGTGACGATGCCGCCGGCGTTGGCCCAGTAGGCGCCGAAGGTCGGCGCGAGCAGGCGCAGCACGGCGAAATTGAGGGTGTAGGCGAGGGCGAAGCCGACCCAGAAGCGGGGCAGGGCGCCCGGCGCCCGGTGCCCGGTGAAGGTGAAGCGGCTGTTGAGCAGGTAGCTCACGCACAGCCCGACCGCATAGCCGCAGACGTTGGCCCAGTAGGCGCCCAGCAACGGGATGGTGGCGAAGGTGGTTCCGCCGCCGACCAGGGTGTTGATCACCCCGACCACGGCGTAGGTCAGCATCTGGCGCAGGTGCCCCCCGCGCTCGCGCGGTTGCTGGTCACTGCTTGCCGTCATGCTGGCGTAATTCCCGGATGATGAACAGCGGCCGCGATTGGACCTGGCGATGGATCTGGGCGATGTACTGCCCGAGCATGCCGATGAAGAAGAACGCACCGGCGCCGACGAACAGGATGCTGCCGACCGTGCTCAGCCAGCCGCGATGGGCGTAGCCCAGCAGCCAGCTGCCGATGGCGTAGCAGAGGATGCCGACGGCGAGGAAGGCGCAGAACAGTGAGAGGTGGATCGCCATCCGCAGCGGGCGGTCGGAGAAGCCGATGATTCCGGTCATCGCGAGGCGCAGCATCTTGCCCAGGGGGTAGCTGGTAGCGCCGGTGCTGCGCTCGTCACGGTCGTAGTCGACCGGATCCTGGCGGAAGCCGATCCAGGCGGTCATCCCGCGCATGAAGCGGTCGTGTTCCGGCATCGCCAGCAGGTGGTCGACGCTGCGGCGGGTCATCAAGCGGAAATCGCCGGCGTCGAGCGGGATCGGGGTGTCGGAGAGCCGATCGAGCAGACGGTAATACACGAAGGCGGTGGACTTCTTGAACCACGACTCGCCGTGGCGCAGGCGGCGGCGACCGTAGGCGATGTCGGCGCCGTCGTGGATCCGTTCCAGCAGCTGCTCGAGCAACTCGGGCGGATCCTGGAGGTCGGCGTCGAGCATGTACACCAGCGCACCGCGCGCGCGCGACAGCCCGGCGGTCAGTGCGTGTTGATGGCCGAAATTGCGGGAGAGGTCCACGCCCACCACCCGCGGGTCGTCCTGACACAGCTGGCAGATGATCGACCAGGTGGCGTCGGCCGAGCCGTCGTTGACCAGGATGATCTCGTACTCGTCGCCGACAGCCGTCCGGCAGCTCGCGCTCAGGCGCCGATGCAGCGTGGCCAGGCCGTCGGCTTCGTTGTAGCAGGGGACCACCGCCGAGAGCCGCGGTGCGCGCGCGGCGCGCAGCGGGCGGCGCAGGGTGGCTCGGCGCAGTCGGTGGCGGGCGGCGCGGGCGCGCCGGGTGCTCAGAAGCGCCATCCCACCGTGCCGCAGAAGCTCCAGCCCTCCTGGCCGATCTCGCGGTCGCCGTCGAGTTCGAAATCGCTTTCGCAGAAGGAGTATCCGCCGCCGGCGCCGACCAGCAGGCCGCTGCGCGGGTTCGAGCAGAACACCACCTCGGCGATCACGCCATACTCGTACATCCAGCTGTTGTCTTCGTGGCTCGTGCCGCCGCCGTAGACGTCGGCCTCGGTCCGCGACCAGCCGAGGAAGGATTGGAACTCGAGCTGCAGCGATTGGGAGAAGGCGTAGGCCTGGGCGAAGTACAGGCGACCGCCCATCGCTTCGTACTCGAGCGTGAAGCGTTCGTCGCTGTAGTCGGCCTCGTGCTTGATCCCGGCGATCCCCCACGACGAGCTGCCGATGGCCACGTTCCACAGGCCGACCTCGTAGCGGGTGGAATCGTCCCAGTTCTTCTCGATCTCGTCGCCGACCGAGGGCGGCGCGAAGGTGAAGTCCTCGCTGCCCTTGTGGTAGGTCAGGCGCAGGTCGTCGGCCGCAGACGCGCTGGCCAGGGCCAGGGCAACGAGCAGGACGCAGGAGAGCGAACGGTGCATGACGAGGCTCCGGGTTCGGTCCGGCAGCCTACGAGCCGCGGTCGGTGACGCCAGCCCCGGTCGCGATCACGATCGGGCGGCTGGCATTGCCAGCGCCGGCCCAGCCGTAGGCTGCCGACCGGCGGCCGATCCGCCGGTGAGGAGCACCATGGCCTGGATCATCGACGAGCAGCAGCTGTCCGTGGATGACGAATCCGCGCTCGCGGCGATCTTCACCATCGGCAACGGCACTGTCGGCACCCGCGGCACCGCCGCCGACGCCGGCCCGGGTGCGCCGCGCGGGGTCTACCACGCCGGCGCCTATGTTCGCGCCGGCTACGGCCTGCCCTATCCGTTCATGGGTCCCGACTGGCTGCCGGCCCGGGCCGAGCGCGCCGGGCAGCTGTTGCCGGTGGCCAGCGCCAATCGCCAGCTCGATCTGGAGAGCGGTCTGTTCCGGCGCGAGGCCCTGCTTGGCGAAGGCGTCACCCTGGTCGAGGAACGCTTCGCCTCCTTCGCCGATCCCCAGCTGGTCGCGCAGCGGGTGAGCGTGAGCGTGCCGTCGGCCGTCGACGGGGTCAGTCTGCTCCTCGGCCTCGACGGCGACGTGGCCAACCACCTCGCCGGCCACTATCGCCCCGGCGCCCTGCCCAACTGCTGTGCCGACGGGATCCGTCTGGCCCGGGTCAGCCACAGCGCCGCCGGCGACGGTTGGCTCGAGATCATGCGCCACGCGCCGCAGGACGATCACCGCTTCGGCGCGCTGGCCCGGGTGCGCCAGGCCGACGGCCCGGCCCTCAGCGGCGAACCGGAGCGCGACGCCGGCACGGTGGCGATCCGCTACGCGATCCCCGCTGCCGAGCGCGAACGGACCTACGTGTTCGAGAAACTGGTGCTGCTGGCGACCGAGGTGGCCCACGGACCGAATGCCAGCGACCAGCTGCGTGCCGGGCGGCCCCTGCTCGGCGCCACCGGCTGGGAGGGGGCCCGTCGGCAGCATCGCCAGGCGATCGACGGCTTCTGGCGTCTGGGGCGGGTCGACATCGTCGGCGATCCGGAAGCCCAACGTGCGGTCCGTTTCGCGGTGTGGTCGGCGCGCATCGCCGCTCCGGCCGGCGATCCGGACGCCGGGCTGGCCCTGCGCGGCCTGTCCGGCGATCGCGATCGCGGCGCGGTTGGCTGGACCGCCGAAGCCTTCCACGCGCCGCTGCTCGCCGCACTCGATCCCGAGCGTGGCGCGAACCAGCTGCGCTATCGTCGTGCCCGGCTCGCTGCCGCGCAGATATTGGCGGCCCAGGACGGCTATCCCGGAGCCCGCTACCCCTGGCACAGCTACGCCTCCGGCTTCGAGCAGCCACCGGCGCTGCCCGGGGAACTCTATGAACGGCAGTTCGTTTCGCTGGTGCTCGCCAGCTGCAGCTGGCATCAGCTCGACCTCGATGGCGATCGTGAGCGCTTCGTGCGCGAGGACCTGCCGGTGCATCTGGCCACGGCTCGCTTCTGGGCCGCGCGCTGCACGGCCGCCGAGGATGGCAGCTGGCATGTGCGCTCGATCACCGGCCCCGACCGGTCGCACCCGGTGGTGGACGACGTCGCCTGGATCAACCTCATGATCCGCTCGCTGCTGCAGCGCCTGGGCGACGAGCTCGATCGCCTGGGGTCCGGGGCCGCGCCCGAACCGGATCTGGAGCTGCCCGACGCGCAGGAGCGGGGGCATTGGGCCGAGATCGCCGCCGGGCTCCATCTGCCGCGTGACGGCGCAGCGCTGGCCCAGTTCGCCGGCTGGAGGGACCTCGCCGAGCCCGACGAGACCGCTGCGGCCGACGATGGCACCCGCGCCGACCGCAGCGCCGAGCAGCCCGATACCCTGCTGGCCTGGTTGTTCGCACGTGATGCGGTCGCCGACGAGGACCTCGGCGCGACCTGGCGCGCGCATGCGCCGTTGTGCCATCACCTCGCGGCGCACGCCCCGGCGGTGCACGCGCTGCTCGCCGCGCGGCTGGGGCTGCCGCGCGACACCGCCCGCTTCTATGGCGCCGCGCTCGCCGTCGACCTCGCCGACGCCTACGGCGATACCGGGCGCGGCATCCACTGCGGCGCACAGGCCGCGCTGTGGGCCGCCACCATCCACGGCTACGGCGGGCTCCAGGTAGACGCCACCGGCGTGGACATCGCCCCCGCGCTGCCGCCGGCCTGGGAACGGCTCGACTACCGTTTCCTCCATCGTGGCCAGGAGCTGGCCGTACGGGTGACCCCGGGCGGGGTCCAGGTGACCAACCACGGTGCGCAGCCGGTGGAGTTGCGCGTGGCCGGACGACCGGCGCGGATCGATGCCGGCGCGAAGCAGCAGGTCGCGTATCGTCACGTCTGGCGCGAGCAGGGCCTCGAGGCGGTGGTGTTCGACCTCGACGGCGTGTTGGTGACCACCGACAAATACCATTATCTGGCGTGGAAGGAGCTGGCCGACGAGCTCGCTCTGGATTTCGACGAGTCGGTCAACCATCGCCTGCGCGGCGTCTCGCGCCAGGAGAGCCTGCGGCGGATCTACGCCCACAACCATCGCGAGCCGCCCGCCGACGAGGCCTTCACCGCCCAGTGCACGCAGAAGAACGACCACTACCGCAGTCTGGTCGCGACCATGACCGCCGCCGACATCCTCCCCGGCGCGGTCGAGCTGCTCTCCGAACTGCGGCGCGAAGGCATCGGCATCGCGATCGCATCGGCCAGCCGCAACACCCCGTTGGTGCTCGAGCGCACCGGGCTCGACAACTTCGTCGATGCCGTCGCCGACGGCAATATCGTCACCGCCTCCAAGCCCGATCCACAGGTCTTCCTGCTCGCGGCACAGCGGCTGCGGGTGCTGCCGTGGAACTGCGTCGGGATCGAGGACGCCGAGGCCGGGGTCGAGGCGATCCGCGCCGCGGGCATGGTCAGCGTCGGGCTCGGCGAGACCGCGCGCAACGCGCAGGTCTGTGTCGACGACACGCGCGCGCTAGGGGTGCACCTGCTGCGCCGCGCCTTCCACGAGCACGCCAATCCGCGCGACCCCTACCGTGGGCGCTCCCGTTCGGCCGTCGAACGCGCCGCGCTCGGTGGTGACGCCTGAGCGAGCGACCTGGCTAGCACCAACGCGATGGTTTCTGCCACATAACTATCACTGGCAGAGTAGGGTCGGCCGGACCTGCAGGCCCCGGCAGCGAATCGTTGCAGACGTTTCAACGATCCGCTTGGGCGGTCACGACCTTGTACAGGAAACGGTGCAAACGATGCCCGATGCCCAACGGCGGGCAGTTTCCGCTTTACCGTTGCACGCTGCCGCGGCTACTTGGGGCTGAGCCATCAGTCGATCGAGCAGAGGTTACACATGGAAGACAGCGAGCCTCCCCCCGATTTCATTCCCGGCAGCCGGATCCAGCTCGGTCCGGCGCTCGGTAGTGCCGCAGCCGCCCGCTGCCTGGTCCGCCGCCTCGCAGCGATCGAGGCGGCCGCTCCGGAAGGCCTCGACACCCTCGCGCCGATCGCGGCCGCGATCAGCGAGGTCTCGAGCGACGAGGCGCTGGGGGTGGTCTGGAACGACGCGCTGCCGCGGATCGTCGATCTGGTCGCGGAGCATGGTGCGGCGATGGGCGAGCAGACCGCGCTCTATCTGTTCAAGCTGTTCGTCGCCGCCCAGCACATCGGCGGGGTCGAGGAGATGCTCAGCGCCATCCGCCGCGGCCAGCATCGCGACGGGTATCTCTGGGGCGATATCTTCGACCAGCTGCTGGCCAATCGTTCCCTGGCGCTGATGGTGGTCGAGTCGTTGGACCGCTGCGTGCCCGCGGGCTACTGTGGCGTGGCCTATCTCGAGATGGCCAACGCGCTGATGCGCGAGGGCGCCCTGCCGGAACATCCCTACGACACCCCCGAGGGGCGCGAACGCCTGCGCGACCTGCTGCTGAGCACCGAGGACGTCTGGTACGCGCAGAGCGCCGCCGGCTCCCTGCCCTTCGTCGGCGGCGCCGACCAGATCGAACTGATCACCATGGCCCGGTGCCATCCGCTCTCCGAGGTCCGCCTCGAAGCGGCCCGGGCGGCCGCGGCGATGGGCGATCTCGAGGCGCTCGAGGTGCTAGCGCATCACGCCGCCAATCCCGTCGACGCCGGTACCGCGATCGCCTACCTCCAGGAGCTCGACTCGATCGATCGCTTGCCGATCGACGTCTACGATCCGGCATTCCAAGCCCAGGTGGCGATGGTGGCCTGGCTCTCAGATCCGAGCGAATTCGGCCAGCCGCCGGCCGAGGTCGCGGTGGTCGATCGTCGCCGTCTGTTCTGGCCGCCGCTCAATCGCGAGATCGAGGTCTTCCTCGTCCGCTTCGTCTACGATTTCCCCGAGGTCGACGAGCGCGCCACCTTCATCGGGATGGTCGGTTCGGTCACCGCGGCCCTGCTCGGCGAGGTCGACCCCGAGACCATGGACTACGCCGATATCTATGGCATGCACTGCTGCTGGGAGCTCGAGCGCATGCACGACCCGCGCGCCCCGGCAGTGCGCAGCCCTCAGACCGGCCGGCGGATCCTCGACCTGGAGAACCCCGGCGCGGGCTTCTGAGCCGGCGACCGCCGCACGACTGCGCGGCGGAGGTCGGGTCCGGCCAACCGTTCTTGCTCCCCGGCGCCCCAGCGCACACTCGTCCCCTCAATGGATGCCATCGCCAAGAGCTTCTTCGTCCTGCTCGCCATCTTGGGGATCGGGTTCGTCATCTTCATCCACGAGCTGGGCCATTTCCTGTTCGCCAAATGGGCCAAGGTCCGGGTCGATGTGTTCTCCATCGGCTTCGGCAAGCCGCTGTGGTCGAAGACGGTCGGCGAGACCGACTACTGCATCGCCATGTTCCCCTTCGGTGGCTACGTCGCCTTTCAGGAACACGAGGATCCGGAGGCGCCGGAAGAGGAGCGCGGGCGCGCCTTTGAAAGCGTCTCCGCCGGCTGGCGCGCCCTGATCCTCGGCTCAGGCGTCGTGTTCAACCTGGTCGCCTCGCTGCTGATCCTGCTGTTCCTCGCCTGGTACGGCCTGCCGATCCACCCGCCGCAGGTCGGCCAGGTCCAGCCACGTCTGGTCGACCAGCACGGCGACGTGGTCGCGAGCCCGGCGATGGAACTGGGCATGCGCATGGGCGATCACGTGCTCAGCGTCAACGGCCGCAGCATCAAGGCCTTCGAGCACATCCAGCTGAGCGTGATCGACACGGGTACCGCACCGGTCCATGTCAGCGTGCGCCGCGATGGGACGGTGACCCGCTTGCCGGCCGAGGGGCCGGGGGTGCCGCCGGTCTACGATCCGGCGGTCGGCCGGCCCCGGCTCGGTCTGGTGCCGGCGGTGGCGACGCGGGTCACCGCGATCGCCGGCAGCGATGCGATCCCCGTGGGCGCCGACGTGGTGGCGGTCGACGGGCAGGAGGCCGGCGACATGCCGGCGCAGATGCTGCAGGAGGAGTTGCTGCTGCCGCGCCTCGGCGCCGAGCCGGTGCCGCTGACCGTCGCGCACAACGGCACGCGCGAGACCGTCGCCATCGCCTATGCCGGCGATCCGGCGGAGGGCGGCGGGCTGTGGGCCAGCGCGCTCGGTCTGCCGGTGCAGATCTCCGGCGTGATCGACGACATGCCGGCCGCAGCGGCCGGCTTGCGCCCGGGTGACTTCGTCCACAGCGTCGGGGGGCAGACCGTCGCCTCGACCATGCATCTGCGTGCGCTCATCCGCCGAGCGCTCGATGCCGACCCCGAGGCCACGGTCGCGATGAGCTACTGGCGGGCCGATGCCACAGGCGGCTGGACCACCCATCAGGCCGCGGTGCCGGCGAAACGCGATCCGGCCAGTGGCCAGCTGCTGATCGGGATCCAGCTCTCGCAGCGGCGCCAGGGCGTCCTGCCTTACCTCGTCCCCGGCCTGCGCCAGAGCGAATCGGCCCTGCGCGAGGCCGGCCTGGCGGCGGGGGACGTCCTGCTCGCGGTGCATGTCGATGACGCGGGCGAGGCCCGGCTGCGGTACCTGCGGGGCGGTCAGCGTGTGCTGGTGGCTCTGGACAAGTCGGCGTGGAAAGTGCTCGACGACGCGCACGAACCCAGCGCGCTGGCCAAGATCTTCTTCGCCCGCCCCACGACCCCGGTCACTCTGCGCCTGCTCGGAGCGCGCGTGATCGAGCTGACGCCCGAGGCGGTGGTGGTCGAGCGCCATGGCGGCTACGATGTCGACGGCCGTCGCGACGGCAAAGACGCAATCCCCGCCGATCGGGTGCCTGAGTCCTTGCGCGCAGCGTTGCGGCCGGGCGACTGGATCGCCAGCGCCTTCGCCCGCGACGGCGACGGCGACGGCGAACGTGCGCTCGAGATCGTGCGCGGCAACACCGCCGAGCAGCCCCATCGTGCCCAGGTCGCCCTGCCCGACCCGGGCGTGGCCATCGGCTTCAACGAATACCGCATGGTCGACTATCCGCTCGACGCCTGGTACGAGGGTTTCGGCGTGGCCTGGAACGAGTCGCAGCGCATCCTCGGCACCACATTCCGGCTGATCCCCAAGTTCTTCCAGCCGGCCGAAGAGGGCGGCGTCGACGCCTCCAAGTCGCTGCAGGGCCCGATCGGGATCTTCCGCACCCTGCGTTCAGGCGTGGAGACCGCCGGCATCGCCGGTTTCCTCAGGCTGCTCGCGATCCTCGGGCTCAACCTGTTCCTGATCAACCTGCTGCCGCTGCCGGTGGCCGACGGTGGTCGCCTGTTGTTCCTCGGCATCGAGACGATCATCCGGCGCCCGCTGCCCCCGCGGCTGCTCGACGTGGTCAACGCGGTCGGCGTGGCGCTGATCCTCGCGCTGATGCTCTACGTGGTCGGACTCGATCTGCTGCGCTCCTTCGAGCTGCACTGAGTCCACCTGGTATCCGCACTGCGCTGGAGCGCCCGTAGGCGCTTCGCGGCTTGTACAGAGGCCGACGAAATGGAAAACCCAGGACGCTCTACTGTTGAAAAGGCCGACTTTGATACGCGGCGCCTT
>CAZTGE010000058.1:0-24007 GCA_964612995.1 uncultured candidatus Brocadiaceae bacterium
GACGCAGGTGGGGGCGACGCAAGGCATGCCGACCTGGTGATCGGCGCTCCCGGGGCGAGCTTTGAGTCGCCCTGTGAAACGCGGTGCGGCCGGCGTTGAACGCCAGCCGCTGCGACCTAGCCTGCGCGCATGCGCACCCAGGGTCCGCCGGAGATCGCCCAGCTGCCCGAGGTGGTGGCGAACAAGATCGCCGCCGGCGAAGTGGTCGAACGCCCGGCCAACGTGGTCAAGGAGCTCGTCGAGAACAGTATCGACGCCGGCGCCACGCGGATCGTGGTCCGGATCGAGGACGGTGGCCGCAGACTGGTCGAGGTGGTCGACGACGGCCATGGCATCCGTCCTGACTGCCTCGTGCGGGCGCTCGATCGTCACGCGACCAGCAAGCTGCGCGGCGCCGAAGACCTGTTCCGGGTCGCCAGTCTCGGCTTCCGCGGCGAGGCCCTGCCCTCGATGGCGGCGGTAAGCGAGTTCGAGCTCGCCTCGCGTCCCGCCGATCAGCCGGCGGGAACCCGGGTGAGCATGGCCGGCGCTGATCGCGGCGAGCCGGCGACCTGCGGCATGCCGCCGGGCACCCGGGTGAGCGTGCGCAACCTGTTCTGGAACGTGCCCGTGCGGCTGAAGTTCCTCAAGGCCCGCGGCACCGAGACCGGCCACGTCACCGACATGGTCATCCGCCTGGCCCTCGCCCATCCGGAGATCGGCTTCGTCTACGAGGCCGAGGGCCGCACCGTGCTCGACCTGCCGCCCTGTGACGATCTGCGCGCGCGCATCCGCGCGATCCATGGCCGTGATCTCGCCGCCGCGCTGGTCCCGGTCGCGGCCCACGCCGACGCGACCCAGCTCACTGGCTTCATCGCCGGCCCGCAGGAGGCCCGCCCCACCGGCCGGCGCCAGTTCGTCTTCCTCAATGGTCGTTGGATCACCGACAAGACCGTGGTCGCGGCGATCCGCGAAGGCTACCGCGGCTTCGTCGAGCCACGGCTCAAGCCGACGGTCTACCTGCGCATCGATATGGACCCATCGCTGGTCGACGTCAACGTCCATCCGACCAAGACCGAGGTCCGGTTCCGCCGCCAGCGCGAGGTCTTCGACCTGGTCCGCCGCACCGTCGCTGCCGCGTTGGAGGAGCACGGCGGCAGCTACGCCCTGCTCGCCGCACCCGACACATTACCGGCGTCCGGCGCGGCGCCGAGGCCACCTCCGTCGCCGCAGACGCCCGCGCTGCAGGAGCGCTTCCTGCCGTCGAGCCCGCGCATCGAGTCCAGCTCGCAGGCCGACGACGCTGACGACGCCCCGGCGCCACCGCTGGCCGGAACGCGCGTGGCCGAGCAGGCGGCCGACTGGGATCGCGAACCGGACCTGCCCGGTGTGGTGCAGATCGTGCAGCTCGGCGACTCCTACATCCTGGTCGAGACCGACCAGGGCCTGCGGATCATCGACCAGCACGCCCTGCACGAGAAGGCGCTGATCCTCCACCTCGCCGGCCGCGGCGAGGACCTGGGTGCAGGCGGACGCCAGGAACTCCTCCTGCCACGCACGGTCGAACTCGCCGCGGCCGAGATCGCCGCGGTCGAGCCGCACCTCGCGCTGCTGAGCGAGCGCGGGATCGAGGCCGAGGTCTTCGGCCCGACCAGCCTGGTCCTGCGTGCGGTCCCGGCGCTGCTCGACCGCCTCGATTGGCAGGTCTTCTTCAGCGAGCTCGCCACCCGCGGTGAGGAGCGCGACCCGCTTGCCGGCCTGATCGAGAGCCGCGCCCACCGCCGCGCCTGTCACGCCGCAGTCAAGGCCAACCAACGCCTGGCCCCGGCCGAGATGCGTGCGCTGGTCGCGCTGCTCTATCGCGTCGAAGGCCTGGAGCGCTGCCCCCACGGTCGCCCCACCACCCTCGACCTCGACTGGAACGAGCTCGAACGCCGCTTCATGCGCTGATCCGCCTCTTGCGGAGTAACCACTCAGGGGCTTCGCCCCTGAGTGGTTACCGTCGAGGTTGTCGGCCATGTTGTTCGTCCTCCGGCTTGCTGGAAGCCCCTGAGTAGTTACAGCGATAATTCCATCGGCGCCAAGAGCGTCGGATAGCGCCCATGGCCGTGGCGTTATCCGACGCTTGCTGACGGATAACACCATCGGTGAGATCTACCCGGCAGATCGCGCCTGAGCGCGCATGATGGTCCATCGCCGTGCGCGATGACGTGGCGGGCTGTCACGCATCGCGCTTTCGGGGGAGATGATGATGCATGACCATACCGACGCATCGCCGCGGCCCGATGACCGCTGGCGTCGCCTGCCACTCTACCATGTCGCCAGTCACGAGCGTGTGGCCTGGGTCGCCCATCCGGGCCCGGAGGTGATCATCGCCGGGGAATGGGCCGAATTCCTCGGCCTGGGTCCAGACGATTCGCTGCCGGTGGTCCGGCCGGCGCAGCGCCTGGTGTTCGTGCGCCGGGAGTGACGCCGATGCCGCGGCCGAGACGCCCACGTCTCCGGCGGATCCCCTGCACATCGGCCCGATGGAAGCAGACCGCCAGCCCGGATCCGTCATGGGAAATCTGCTGCAAAGCCGCATCGCACTGCCATTCCAGGACTCAGCTCGGTCGGCGGATCCTCACGTAACGCTGCTGTAGCCACTCAGGCCCATCGGGCATGCGGGGTTACAACGCCCTTTCGGGGCCCCCATCGTACGCGATGGGGTCTGGCGCCGAGTGGTGATGGGCGGATACGTTCCGGCGCAGCCGATCCGCGCAGGCTGCGATCGCTATGATGAGCCCTTGGGCCTGCGGGCGGAGCCTGCGCCATGCTCCGGTTCCCATCGATCGCGAAGCCCTGCATTGACAGCACGCCGCGACTTTTCGCGACGATCCTCATGAGGGATCCGGGCTAGCCCGTGGTCTGTCCCGCGGCCTGGTTCGCAGGCGGCTGGCCGATGGTGAAGCAGAATCGGGCGCCCTCTCCCGGGTCGGTCTCCGCCCACACCTCGCCGCCGTGGCGGCTGACGATGCGCTCGACGATCGCCAGGCCGATGCCCATGCCTGCGGCGGTGGTGGACAGGCGGCGGAAGGGGAGGAACAGTTCGCTGGCGGTCGCGGGATCGAAACCGGGACCGTTGTCGCAGACGCAGTAGACCGTGCCTCCTTCGCGCTGCTCGGCGCGGAATGCGATCCGGGCCGGGCTGGTGCGACGGGCGAATTTCCAAGCGTTGCCGAGCAGATTGCCCAGGACCAGCTTCATCATGCCGGGGTCGGCCGGTACCGTGGGGGGGTGGTCGATGGTGATCTCGGGGAAGTGATCGGGATTGGACTCGCGCAGTTCGGCGATGCACTCATCGGCGATGCCGCCAAGGTCGGTCGGCCGCAGGGCGAGGCTGGTGCGACGAGCACGAGAGAGGTCGAGGAAGGCGTCGATCATCTGCTGCATGCGTTGGCAGGCCTGTGCGATGCGTTTGGCGTAGTCGGCGGTATCGGCTCGCGTCGCTTCGGGCAGGGTCTCGAGCAGCAGGTCGAGGTAGGTCGCCACCAGGCGCAGAGGGGCGCGCATGTCGTGCGAGGCCATGTAGGTGAAACTGGCCAGGCTCTCGTTGGCACGGGCGAGTTCCCGCCGTTGGGTGCGCAGCTCGCGGAGCGTGCGGTGCAACTCGGTCATGTCGCGATAGGCCGCGAGCTTGGCGACGGTGCCGTCGGCGGCATCGATCGGCGTCTCGATGACATCGTAGGTCCGCCCGTCGATCACCACCTTGCGCCGTTGAGTGGCGCCAGCGCAAACCGCCTCGATCTGGCAGCCGGGGCAGACCGCATCGCGCCCGTGGATGTAGCTGTGGCAGGCGACCTCGCCGGATCGGTCGCCGAAGCGTTCGATCATTGCCGCGTTGACATACTCCAGCCGGTGATCGGTTCCGATGATGCACATTGGCTCGACCATGCTGTCGAGGATCCGGCACAGGCGGTCGCGCTCGCTGCGCAGGCTGGTGGCGGTGTGGGCCAGACCGCGGTAGATCGTGCGCGAGGGATCGAGCACGGTGGTCTGGAACAGCGCCCAGGCGAACAGACCCACGGCGAAGATCTTGGCCACATGTCCGAGCATGTTGTAGATATCGTTCGGTCCGGCATAGAAGGTGAACAGGACCTCGGAGGCGATGCGCAGGCCGAGTCCGCCGAGCAGCAGCACCAGTACCCGGCGGTCGAAGTCGGCCCGGCGCCACAACAGGCCACCGGCGGCGATGAGCATCAGCAGGCAGACCAGATACTCGCTGCCGATCTTGAAGGCAGTAAGCCCGCTGTCGGGCTCGAAGCAGGCGGGAAAGATGTCCCACTTGAAGATCGCCAGCAAGACCAGCCCGGTGTAGAGAGTGCCCAGCAGCAAGGGGATCGTTGATGGGATCGCTCGGCGCGAAAGGAGCGGTGCCACGGCCAGGGCCAGCGCCTCGGGATAGCGAGCCGCGATCCACAGCTGGGTCGCCTCGTCGCCGCCGCGGGTCTGGATCAGCTCCATGCCGGTATAGGACATGGCGTGGATGAGGTCGATCAGGCCCACGAAGCCGTAGACGTAGCCGATCAGGTGCAGCGAACCGCTGTCGCAGGTGCGGCGGGTGGCCCAGGCGACCATGAACAGACCGCCGGCCATCACCGTGGAGCCGAGCTCGGCGGCGGTGTGGAACAGCAGGTAGTTGTGATGGTGCAGGACCAGCAGGGTCAGCAGCACTGCGCCAGCGAACAGGCCTGCACCCAGCGACGGCGCGATGGTCGGACGTCCGGCGGAAAGATGGGACGAATCGGGCATGGAATCTTTGCGACAGGGGATCATGCCAGGGCGGCGATCCTATCGCCCGGTGGGTACAAGCAAAGACTCACATCGCACGCAGCCGGTCGAGATGGTCAACCATCCAGGCATGGGTCGTGCGCAGGCCGGTGGGCAGGTCGATCCGGGGTCGCCACCCCAGAGCGTTGATCCGCGAGGTGTCGAGCACCTTGCGCGGGGTGCCGTTGGGGCGACTGGCGTCCCAGCGGATCGAACCGGTGAAACCGGTGACCTCGGCCATCAATCCGGCGAGATCGCGCAGGGTGATCTCGTCACCAGTGCCGACATTGATGGTGCCCGCCTCGTCGTAATGGCGCATGAGGAACAGGCAGGCGGCAGCGAGATCGTCGACGTGGAGGAACTCGCGCATCGGCGTGCCATCGCCCCAGCAGACCACCTCCGATGCGTCGTTCGCTGCCGCCTGATGGAAGCGCAGCATCAGCGAGGGAATGACGTGGGCGTACTCGGGATGATAATTGTCGTGGGGCCCGTAGAGGTTGCAGGGCATGCAGGAGATGAACGAGTGGCCGTACTGGCGGCGGTACGCATCGCAGAGCTTGAGCCCGAGGATCTTGGCCAGCGCGTACATCTCGTTGGTCGGCTCGAGCGGACCGGCGAGCAGCTCCGATTCGGCGATCGGCTGCTGGGCGTGCTTGGGATAGATGCAGGAGGAGCCGAGGAACAGGACCTTGCCCGCATCGTCGCCGAGACGGTGCACCGCCTCGAGCACGTTGATCGCGATCAGCGCATTCTCGCGGCCGAACTCGGCCGGGCGCGTGTTGTTGCCGATGATCCCGCCCACCCGTGCCGCGGCGACGTAGACCCGTGCCGGCTTGTGCGCGGCGAACCAGTCGGCCGTGGTCCGGGGGTCGAGCAGGTCGAGCTCAGCATGCGAGGGGGTCAATGGATCGGTGTCGCCCGCGGCGGCGAGCGCGCGGGTCAGCGCCCGGCCGACCATCCCGCGCGCGCCGAGGACGCAGGTGACATCATGCGCCATGGGGAGCCTCCATCATATCTCGAACCAGGGCCTCGAAGTCGTACTCGGGGCTCCAGCCCAGGCGCTCACGCGCCCGGCTGCTATCGCCGAGCAGCACGTCGACTTCGGCCGGACGGAAGTAACGCGGGTGGATCTGCACCACCACTGTGCCGTCGATGCGGCCGCACTCGTCCAGACCCTCGCCCTCCCATTCGACCTGCTTGTCGCAGCAGGCGAAGGCGGCCTCCACGAATTCGCGCACCGAGTACATGTTGCCGGTGGCGATGACATAGTCATCGGGCTGATCCTGTTGCAGGATCAGCCACTGGGCGCGGACGAAATCCTTGGCGTGGCCCCAGTCGCGTCGGGCGTCGAGGTTGCCGAGCAGCAGCGGTTGGTCGGCGGTGCAGCCACGATCGCGATAGCGACGGATCCAGTTGGTGATCTTCTTGGTCACGAAAGTATCGCCACGGCGCGGCGACTCGTGATTGAACAGGATCCCGTTGCAGGCGAAGGTGTCATAGGCTTCGCGGTAATTGCGTGTGATCCAATAGGCGTAGAGCTTGGCCGCTCCGTAGGGCGAGCGGGGATGGAACCGCGACTCCTCGTTGAAGCCGTTCTCGGGCATCTCGTCCACCTGACCGCCGAACATCTCCGAGGTCGAAGCCTGATAGATCCGTGCATTGGCCTGATGCTCGGTCACCGCATGCAACAGCCGCAAAACGCCGAGGCCGTCGACATCGCCGCTGTACTCGGGAATATCGAAGGACACGCGCACATGGCTTTGCGCACCGAGGTTGTAGACCTCGTCGGGGCGGATGCGGCTGATGAGCGAGTGCAGCCCGGCGGCGTCGGTCAGGTCGCCGTGATGCAGGAACAGCGCCCGGTCGTAGATCCGGGGGTTGGCCATCAGGTGCTCAATGCGTTCTGTGTTGAACACCGAGGCCCGACGGATGATGCCGTGGACCTCGTACTCGTGTTCCAGCAGCAACTCGGCCAGATACGATCCGTCCTGGCCGGTGATGCCGGTGATCAGTGCCTTGCGGATCATGCGTGTCTCCGGATGTAGGGTGTCGCCTGACGGGCCTACGACGCCGGGAACCCGGTCGTTGGGCCCCGGCGCCGATTCGCCAGTTGGCGGCATGGGCTGCGCAACGGGGGCGCCTTGCTCAGAGAGGATCGACCGGACAGCTGATGTCGCGGTCCTTGACCGTCTTGCGGCCATCGGCGCGTGCCTTGTCGATCGCCTGATCGCACAGCCGACGGACGCAGTCCGACAGCGCCGTGATCACGCTGGCCGAGGTGTTCATGCCCGACTGGTCCTTGATGTACTGCTTCAGCTTGGAAGCCACGACCAGGGTTTCAGATTCGCTCATGTGATGTCTCCTGTGCCATGATCCTGGCACGCTTTGCCCGCGCCGCCACCTCGGCGCGCCGCAGCGCTGGTTCGCGGCGCCACCGACACCAGATTCCCCACCACCGCAGGCTATCGGCAGGCTATCGCGCGACGATCTGCGATCGTAACCGGGGTGAAGGGGCAGGCCCGGCCCTGCGACCGTGCAGGGTCGTCACCGGAGCCCCACACACCGCGCGGCGGCGCGTACGCGAAGAGAACGATTGCCCGGGGAGCGGTCATGTTGCCTTTCGCTCTTGTCTGTCTGCTCGGTGCCTGCCTGGCAGTGCTGCCCGCCGCCGAGATTGCCGAAGCCGCCGACCTCGGCCGCTGGCGTGGAACCGGTACCACGACCGAGTCCCTGACCCCGACCACCGCCGGCATCCGCCTCAGCGGCCGCCTGTACACCATGGCTGGCGGGCTGCGCGGCTTTGCGGTTCTGGGCCGCTTCGGCCCGGGGGGTCCGGGCACCATCGGCGTGACCTGGCGCAGCGAGGTGCCGACAGACGAGGCGATCGAGCCCTTCTGCCTGCTGCGGGTGGTCGCCCCCGACGGCGAGCTGGTCGGGTTGATCGACCTCGCGGCGGTGGCTGAAGACGGCACCGCCACCGGCGTGCTGAATGTGCCGTGCAAGCCCGGTTGCGCCGGTACCTGGCGCATCAGCGTGATCGGCGGACGTCACAACGACCGTGCCTGTATCGAGTTGCCACCCACCGACACCTGGGCCATCCGCGGCGAGATGGCCCTGGCTGCGGCTGCGGGTTGGCCCTTCGGCGAACAAGGAGCCTTCCTCTACGTACCGGGCGCGGCGCGCAAGATCATGATCGAGCAGCTCGCGGGTTCCACGCCGATCGTGGTCTGCCACGCGGGCGCTGCGCTGTGTCAGGCCACCACTTTCGACCGCAAAGGGCGGCGGATGGCCGTAGTGGAGACGCCGCCACGCGACACGGTGCTGCACTTGGAGTTGCCCGACGACGCGGTCATTGCGGTCGACGGCGTGCCGGGCCTGCTCTGCCCGACTCCGGCCGCGGCGCGTGCGCTCCAGGGCGACACGCGGGTGGTCGCCGGCATGACCGTCGCCGGGCCGCTGCAGGCGCGGGCGCGGGCGTGGATGGTCGCCCAGCGGGCGCAGGATCTCGACGTGGACCTGAGCTTCCCCGATCCCGCACGGATCGATGCCGTTGCCGATCCGCGCCGCGAGGCCCTGCTCTACGGCCGCTACGCCCCGCTCTCCACCCTCGCCGCGGGACTCGCAGCCCAGGTGCTCGATCCGCACGATCCGGCCTACGGTTCGCTCGGTACGGCGGACCCCGCGGTCGAATCCTGGCAGAACTTCCTCTATCCCGGCGTGCGTTCGCCCTTCGCCGCGTCGGCCCTGGCCACCGCGGTGGCCGCCGAGGGCGAACTCAATCCGGCCCACGGCAATGCGGTGCTGGCCCGTCGCGCTGCACTCGCGGGTCTTTACCACGTGGTCGCGAGCCAGGGCGACGACCTGCTGCGTGAGCGTACCCTGCTCAATCGCTCCACGCCGATCACCCATGCCTTCTTCATCTATCCCGCCGCCCTGGCCAAGGCCTATCTGCTGTTGCGCGACCATCTCGACCCCACCGCCCGCGCGATCTACGATCAGGCGGTCCAGGCCGTCGGCGACCGCCTCGCCAACTGGCGTGGCTACCAATCGAACCAGTGGGCCCATGTCCTGCTCGGCCACCTCCACGCCCACGTCGCCACCGGCCAGCCGCGCTTCCGCCGCTATTTCGAGCGCGGTATGCGGGCCTATCTCGCCGGGGCGTTCGGACCCGATGCCAAACACGGGCGGCATCCAGCCGGTTACTATCTCGAGCAGTACGGTCCAGACGGGAATTACGATCACCTCAACGGTTTTTGCGTCGCTGCCGCCTGGCACGCCTATCAGCGGCTCGAAGACCCCGACGCCGGACTGCTCACTGCATTGCGCACGGCGATCAGCGAGAACCTCCACTTCAAATCGCTGCACTGGCTTCCGCGCCCGGGCGGAGGCCTGACCGCGCCCAACGCCTTCAATTGCCGGACCACCGGCCTGCTCTCGAGCGCCGGCTGGCCGGCAGACCATCTCGCCCAGGCCACCTTTCCGCTCGCTCGTGCGCGCTACCTGTTCACCGCTGCGCCGAGCAGCGGTGGTGGTATTGCCAACCTGTTCGCCTATCTCGCCAACGACGACGACTGGGCTCGCGCCGTGCTGCACGAGCTGCTGCCCCAGGGCGCCAGCGCCTACGATGCCGGCACCGTCGGCGGCGGGGAATGGGTGTGGGAGCTGCACGAGGCCTGGGGCGATCCGGTCGCGGTCGAACCCGCATCGCTGCCCGCTCGCGCCGGCGATGCGACCTTCGAGTTGCCGGGGATGATCGCCTGGAAGCGCGGTCGGCTCTACGGCAACGTGTTCTACACCGTCGCCGGCCATGATCCGGCGCGTCCGCCGCCGGGCCACTTCGGCGGTGGACCGGCGACGCTGTGGACCGCGGCTACCGGTCCGGCGGTCCTCGGCCGGCGCACCACCCATGCGTGGGGCGCGGTGCGCGAGGCGGCCGATGCGACCCATGCCTGCGTCATCGCGAACACCGCCGATGGCGATTTCTGGGCCTCGGGCCACGACCCGGCGCAGCTGGAACGTACTGGCAGCGACAGCTGGGTCGTGCACGAGACGCTCGCCACCGGCGGCAGCCTGCGCTGGGACTACCAGGCGGACCGTGACAGCCTGCGCATGCGCGTGAGCCTCACGTCTGTGCAAATGGAGGATGCACGTGTCAACCTGCCCGTATTCGTGGTCGAGCCCGACCACGAGCTCGCACTCACCGATGGCGCCGCGGTCTTCTCCGTCGGTGGTACCACCCTACGCTGGGCTGCGACCGACGGGCGTCAGCCCGAACTCACGGCGGCATTGGTTGCGGCCCGCGGCCACATCCGCGCCTTGCGCTGGCCCTTGGCCAGCGATGGCGAGCCGCTGATCCTCGAGTTGGAGGTCGACTGAGGATGTCATCTGCGAAGCGCCATTCTGACGACGGCAGCTGCCGTTCCGCCCTGTTGGGCGTCGCGGTGCAACGCGGCTGGCTGCACGGCGAGCGTCTGGCCTACTGGATGCAGGTGCTCGAATCGGTTGCCGACGACATCACCGGGCTGCGCGCGGCGATCACCGGGCGTGACGACGCCCCACCGACCGACCGCCGCCGCCTGCTCGATCTGCTGCCGAGCGAGCCGGTGACGATCGATCCGTGGGTCGAGCAGCTGCGCCTGGGCACCAGCGCCCTGGGCGACAGCTGGCTGGTGATCGACGACGTGGGTCGCCAGGGTGTGCTGCGGCGGATGCACGCCGGCCTGTTCGCCGAACAGGACCCGCGCAGCTGGGAGGCGCGCTGGCGCGAGTTGCGCGATCGCTCGCTGCCGTACCTGCCGCGGGTGCTCGACGCTTTTGGCGACGATGACAACTGCCTCTGCCTGGTCACCGCCTACGTCTCCGGTCGCTCGATGACCCTCTACCTCGACCAGGAGGGACCCGGATCGACCGCGGCGGTGGTCGAGCTCTGGCGCCGCCTCGGTCACGCCCTGGCCGGGCTGGCCCAGTTCGGCCTGCACCATGGCCACCTCGCGCCGTGGAACGTGATCTACGACGACGACGACCATCCCTGGCTCTGCGTGCCGCCCTTCAGCCGCCGCGACTGGCGCGGGCACAATCCGCATGATTTCGACCTCGGCAACTGGGCCGCGCCCGAACGCGGCGGGGGTGGGGCCCCGAGTCCGCGCAGCGAGGTCTACGAACTCGGCGGACTCGGCTACCACCTGCTCACCGGCGATACGCCAGGGCACTTCCAGCCTGGGAGCGCCGACCCGCGATTGCAGGAATTGACCCCGGTGCTGACCCAGGCGCTGCATATGGATCCGGCCTCGCGCTACGCCAACCCGGCCGATCTGCTCGCGGTCGCACCTCGCAGCGCTCCGCTGCGGGATGCCGCTGCCGATCATCCCCCAGCGCCGACCGACCCGACCGGGATCCCCGAGTACCACGCACACAGCGAGGTCCCGGACGAGCATCCGCCGCGCAACGATGGCGCCGCCGCCGCAGCGGCGGAAGCGCCACCAGACGCCGATGCCGACAGCGAAGACGCGACGCCCGCGCCCCAGCGCCCGCCACGGGTTCCCACCGCCGCCGACCGCGGCCACCAGGATCCGGCCGATTCCGCGGTGCTCAGCGCCGACGCCGACCCGGTGGTCCTGGTCGGTGAGATGGACGATCTGCCGGCCGCGCCCGAACTGCCGGAATCCCTGCGCGATCAGGCCGCGCGTCTGCCGGAAGGCCCGACCGACATCCACTGCCGGCTGTTGCCCGACGGTCTGGCCACACCGCCAGCGCTCGAACACGCGCTCGCCTGCTGCCGCCAGCTGGTCGCCGGCGAGCTGATCGCCGTGGTGGCCACGGTGCCATGGTTGCACCCGGCCCATCGGCTCGATGCCGACGCCGCCCTCGATGGTTTCGAGCATCTGGTCGCGGCGGTGCGCGAGAACGACATCCCGTTGCGCCTGGCCATCGGCGGCGAGAACCACTGGTCCGGGCGCGGGCGCATAGACGCCTTCCTCGAACGCGCCTGGCCGCTGGCCGACGGGTCCTGCGTGCTCATCGATCTGCCCGACGAGTATCTGCCGCGCAACACCTGGGATCTGGCCTTCGAGATCCTGCGGCATGACCTGCAACCGATCATCGCCCACGCCCAGTCCAACGCCGAGCTGGCCGCCAGCCGTGCCGACATCGAACGCTTCTGCGCCGAGGGCGGATTGCTGCAGGTCGATCTCGCCGCGGTCCGGGCGATGCCGATCAGCGCCGCCTGGCGTCACGCCCACGCCCTGCTCCACGACCACGGCCGGCACTGCGTCATCGCCAGCGGGCGCGCGGCCGAACCCCGCCGGCTGCATGGCTGGAAGCGCCTGTCGCGGCGGTCGCGCAAGCTGATCAGCAATGGCATCGGTCGCAGCCATGGGGCGCGTCGATGAGGCGCTGGCTGCGCGTCCTCGCCCGGCCCGGCCACGGTCAGCGTCTGATCGCGGTCGGGCTGTGTGCCTCGGCGAGCGCCGCTGTGGCCGAGGAGCCGGCACCGCAGGTCCAGTTCGAGGGGATCGCCCTGCGGAGCGCCGCGCGGCTGCACTACCTCAACGGCGCGCTCGAACTTCACCCCAAGGCCGCGCTCGGCTTCGGCTGGGATTCGAACGTGGCGCTCGCGGCCGATGATCCTGTCTCCGACAGCTTCACCATCTTCGCCGTGGGTCTCGAGACCCGCTGGCACCGCAGCCGCAGCGACCGCTTCGTCGGCGACCTGCTGTTCAAGCTGCGCGATTATCACCAGGAGGACGACAGCGACCTCTACGGCGGCCAGGCCGACCTGCGCTATACCCATGAACGCGCCGGCGGCCGGATCGATGTCGCCGGCGCCTACGGCCGCTGGGACGATCCCCTGCCCGAAACCGGGCGCGCCCAGCGACACCAGTATTTCAACGGCAGCCTGCGTGGCCGTCTGTTGGGCAAGCGCGACGAGTTCGGCCTGGAGCTGTTCGCCCGGCGCGACGCCTACCTCGAAGCGGGCTTCAGCGATGCCGCGGGCGAACGCGACCATATAGACTACGGTGTACGCAGCCGCTGGGACCACCGCTTCGCCCGGCTGCGCCCGGCGGCGCTCGAGCTGGTGGTGCGTCATCGGCTGTACGACGAGGCCGACGCGCCCTACCAGGATGGCTGGGTCGGTACGCTCGGCGCCGAGTACCGGTGGCCGCTGGGTGAGAACACCGGGATCGAGTTATCGGCCGGGCTCACCGGCCGGTTCCACGAGGACGACTACGCTGGCCAGGACGGCTATTACGACCAGACGATGATCGGCCCCAACGTCGAAGTCGCCTGGGCCTGGCGCGACGAGCCGGTCGGGCACCTGGGGGTGGCGTTGTTCTCGCGCCTCGGCGATTCCGATACCGCCAACGCCGCGCGCATCAGCGCGTTGCGCGTCGACCTCGGCCGCGATCTCAATCGCCGCTGGGCGATCGCGGCCAAGGCGGGTCTGAGCCATCGTCGCGACAGCGGCGCTCCGGTCGGCCGCAAGGAACGGACCACCACCACCCTCGCCCTCGGTGCGCGGATGGCGTTCCGCTTGCGCCGCGGCTTCGATGCCCGACTCGGGGCCGAATGGCGCGATCACGATTCGGAATACGACGCCGACACCTACGAACGGGTGCTGCTGCGGATGTCCGCGGTGGTGGCCTTCTGAGCCCAGTTCAGGGAGGGACCAGCATGCCTCGATCGAACCCCACCGCCGCTTCCGGCGCGGGTTTCACGCTCGGCGATCTGCTGCGGGTGCTGCGGCGACGCTGGTTCGCGCTCGCCGGCACCGCGATCGCGGTGGCGGTGGCGGTGTTTCTGCTCGGGCGCAATCGCACCCCGATCTTCGAGGCCCGCGCCAACCTGGCCGTCAACCGCTCACGGCGGGTGGCGGCAGTGCCGGGAGCGGCGGCGCCGCGCATCGATGCCCAGGTGCTCAATACCGAACGCGATCGTCTGCTGGCGGCCGAGAACCTCCGCGCGGCGCTCGAAGCCTCGCAGCTCGATCAGCAGCCGCCCTTCGTTGCCAGCCGCCAACCGGTCAGCCTGCTGCGCAGTCGGGTCCAGGTGCAGACCTCGCCCGACAGCTGGATGCTGCGCGTAGCGTTGCGCGACGAACGGGCACAGTACGCGCACGCCGCGCTCGAAGCCCTGATCGATGCCTATCGCCGCAACCGCTCCGCGATCCAGCGCGAACGTGCCGAGGCCGCCGCGGCCCATCTCGAAGCCCACATCGACGCCGCCCGCGACGAGCTCGACGCCACCCGCGCGGCGCTGCGCGACTACCAGCTCGAACACGACCTGGTCACCCTCGACCCCGAGGACAACCGCCATGCCCGGCGGCTGGCCGAGCTGCTGCCGCAGCTGACCCGCCTCGAGCAACAGCTCTTCGCGGCCGAACTGCTCGTCGAGCGCGCCGACGCGATCCGCGAGGGCGCTGACGCGGATGTCACACTCGATGGAGGCGACTGGCTCAGCCTGCCGGGGGTGGCCGAAGACCCCCTGGTGCGCGATTTGCACCGCGACCTGCTCGCGGCCGAAGGCGAGCGCGCCACGCTGGCGGTGACCTACAAGCCGGCCCACCCGCGGCTGCGCCAGGCCGACGGCCAGCTCGGGATCATCCGCGATCAGCTGCGCGCCGGCGTCGAGCGGGTGGTTGCGGGTCTGACCACCACCCGCGAGACGCTGCGGCGTCAGGTCGCCGAGCTCGAACGCAGTGTGGACGAGGAGCGGGCCGAGCTCGCCGACTACCGCAGCCGCCTGATCGAGTTGAGCCTGTTGCGCGAACGCCAGCAGGACCAGCGCGAGCTGATGCGCGAACTCGATCAGCAGCGCCGACGTCAGGTCATCGCCGGGCAGATGGTGCCGCCGGTACTCGAAGTGCTCGATCCGGCCTTCGTCAGCCCCTACCCGGTCAACCGTCACACCCGGCTGTTTCTCGGCGCCGGCGTGTTTCTCGGGTTGATCGCTGGCGTGATCGCCGCGTTGCTGGCCGAAGCCGTCGACCCCCGGGTGCGCAACCGCGACGACCTCACCCGTCTCGCCGGCCACGACGTGGAGGTGGGCGTGCCGATCAAGCGGGCGTTGCACCACCGTCCGCGCAAGCCGTGGACCCCGGCCCAGGCGGCGCAGGACGAAGCTTTCGCCTGGCTGAGCACCGCGATCATGTTGCGCCACCGCCAGGCCGATCGCGGCGGTGGTTGCATCGTGGTCGTGTCCTCGCCGAGTCCTGGCGATGGCAAGACCACGGTGGCGGCGCACCTCGCCCTCGCAGCGGCCAAGGCGCGCCACCGCACCTTGCTGGTCGATGCCGACTTCCGCCATCCGGCGCTGCAACGGCGTTTCGACCTCAAGCGCCAACGCGGGTTCAGCTTCCTGCTCGCCGGCGAGGACGACATCGCGCCCGAGCACCATGTGGTCGATCAGCTCGACGTGCTGCCGCTCGGCGTCTCGAGCGGCAACGCCCAGGCGCTGCTGCACGAGGACCGTCTGGCCGAGAGCCTGGAGCGTTGGACCGGCGAGTACGACCTGATCATCTTCGACACCGCCCCGCTGGCGCTGGTCAGCGACGCGGTGGTGCTCGCCAGCCTCGCCGACGAATTGCTGTTGGTCATCCGGCGCGATCGCACCAGCCGCGCAGCGGTGCGCGAGGTGGTCGAACGTCTCGCCGAGCACGGCACCGAACCGCGGATCGTGTTCAACGGCGAGGCGCGCGGCAGGAGGGCCAGCTATGCCTGAGGCTTTTTGCAGAGGGGGCGTTGCCCCCTCGCGGCTTCGCCGCGTACCCCCACGCGCCTCTGTCGTCACTCGCCAGCTGCGCTGGCGTTTTCTGCGGCGCTACGCGCCATTTTTGCAGAAAACCGTTCCTCTGTCGGCCGCTGCGGATGCGCGGTTCTGGCGCTGTAAGGGGCCGGTCATGAATGAGTTCCGCGCGTGCCCATCCGTGCGCGGGCCACGGCCGGCGCGCCGGTGTGCCGGCTGCCGGCCATCCATCGCCTCGGGAGGGAACACGATGCTCCACTTTTCCGCTCCGGTCCGTCGCCACCGCCTGCTCGTCGCCTGCTTGATGGTCCTGACCGTCGTCGGCCGTGTAAGCGCCGAGGAGGAGGCCGCGTCCAACACCTATCGGCTCTACCCCGGCGATCGGATCGCCGTCAGCGTCTACGGCCACGACGACCTCTCGACCGAGCTGCGGGTGCCCGCCACCGGGCCGGTGACCTTCCCGCTGATCGGCGAGATCGATGCGGTTGCCGGACTCGAACGCGATGCCTTCGCCACGCGCATCCGCACCGCGCTGGAGCGCGATTACCTGCACCACGCGGCGGTCACGGTCACCGTGCGCGAATTCGCGCCGCGGCGCGTGTTCGTGATGGGGCGGGTAGCCAGGCCGGGCGTTGTCGAGCTCTCGCCTTTCGTGTCGCTGACCGCCAACCAGGCGATCGGGCAGGCCGGCGGATTCCGTGACGACGCCAACCGCGAGGCGACGGTGGTGCTGCGCGCGGACGCCGAACAGCCCGACAAGCGGCAGGCGCTTCCGGTTCCGCGCATCGATCCGGGCGGCCGCGGGAGTGCGGTGCTGCTGCAACCCGGTGACCTGCTGCTGGTACCGCGCCTCGATCGGGTCTACGTGCTCGGCGCGGTCGCCCGTTCCGGCGCGGTCGACCTGCCCTCCGACGAGCAGTTGACCGTGTCCAAGGCGATCAGTCTCGCCGGTGGGTTCACCCGCTTCGCGCGCCAGGACGCGGTCCAGATCCTGCGCCCCGGCGCGGAGTCCGAGGCGATCGACGTTGGCGCCCTGCTCTCCGGCAAGCAGGACGCCCGTGACCCCGTACTCCAACCGGGCGACACGGTGTCGGTCCCTGAGAGCCGGTTCTGAGTCCGGCCGGATCACCTACCGACGAGGAGCAGTAGTGGAAGGTCTCGGCCGACGCGTGATCCGCGGTTCGGCGTGGATGGGCGGCTCGGTGCTCTGCACCCGCGCCGTCAGCCTTGCCGGCCGGCTATTGGTGCTCGCCGCTCTGCTCGGACCCGAGCAGATGGGCGTGTTCGGCGTCGCCGCCTTGGCCACCGCAGCTTTGGACAGCGTCTCGCGCCTCGGCATCGATCAGGCGCTGATCCGCCACGAACACGACATCGACGCCCTGATCGACACCGCCTGGGTGCTGCAGCTGGTGCGCGGACTGTTGCTCGGTGGTGGCCTGTTCCTCGCTGCCGGTGCGATCGCCGACTTCTTCAACGCACCGGAGGCGCGCGCTCCCCTGCGTGCCCTCGCCTGCGCGCCGCTGTTGCTGGGCCTGCGCAACACCGCGATGGTCGCGCTCAACCGCGACCTGCGCTTCGGGATCATCTTCGGTTACGAGACCGGCGCGGTGCTGCTCGAGACCGTCGTCGCCATCGCCTACGCCCTGGTCTGGCCCACCGCCTGGGCCCTGGTCGTCGGCCGGCTGGCGGCGGCGGTCTACCAGTGCGGCTATTCCTATGTGGTGGTGCGCCGGCGCCCGCGCTTCGCCTTCTCGGCGTCCGCCTGCCGCGCGATCTTCGCCTTCAGCGCCTGGGTGCTGGCCTCGGCCGTGCTGACGATGATCCTGGTTCGCGGCGGTGACGTGGTCATCGGCGCGCTGCTGCCATTGACCGTGCTCGCGCATTACCAGCTCGCCTACCAGCTGGCCTCGATGCCGGCGCGCGAGGTCACCCGCGCGCTGAACACGGTGCTGCTGCCGGCCTACAGCAGCGTGCAGACCGACCGCCCGCGTCTGGCCCGCACCTACCTCGCCAGCGTCGGCGCGCTGTGGGCGATCCTCGGCCTCGGCGCCTGCCTCACCGTCGCCGGCGGCGGACCGCTGGTCCATCTCGCGCTCGGGACCGAGTGGCACCCGATGATCGCCTTCATCCCCGGCCTGGTGGTGGTCGGCTGCGGTCGCGCCTTCGGCGCCAATGCCAACACCCTCTACCAGGCGATCGGTCGCCCGGCGCTGACGGTGGTGTTTCAGGTCGCGATGGCGGTGGCGCTGGGGGCGCTGCTGTTCGCACTCGGTGGGCGCGGGGGCGAGGGCGTGGTCCTGGCGCTGGCGATCACCAGCGTGGCGAGCGTGCTCGCGCGCATGGTCCATATCCGGCGCCTGTTGGCGATCGGCTGGCTGCGGCTGCTGACCACCCTCGGCGCGCCGGTGGTCGCCGCGCTGCTGGCGGTGTTCGCCGCGCAGGCGCTGACCCCCGATCCGCTCGTCGGCGCCGGCACCGCGCTGGGCGTGGCCCTCGGCGTGGCCGCGATGGCCTACCTCGGCGCATTGCTGGTCTGGGAATGGTGCGCCGGCGCCGGCCCCTTGCACCACCTGCGGGCGATGTGGGCCGGGCGCATGGCCGGCCCACCACCCGAGGAGGCGCCATGCTGATCGAACTCCACGGCGGCGGCTTCCACAACAAGGGCGCGCAGCTGATGCTGCTTACCGCCTGCGCGCAGCTGCGAGAGCGGCTCGGGGCGGACTGCTGTGTCGAGTTCGAGCGCAACCATCCCGCGGCGCACTGCGCCCGTGCCGGCCTGCAACGCCTGTTCCCGCCCGCGCCGATCGAGCGCCCGCGGCATCAGGCACGGATGCTGCGGCTCTCCGCCATCGCCGGCCACTATCTGCCGCGCACTCCGCTGCGTGCGGTCGGCCTGGTCAGGCGGCAGGATCCCGCGGCGCTGGTCGATATCTCCGGCTTCGCCTTCGGCGATGCCGGACCGCCGCGGATCATGCATAATTTCTCGCAGCGCTGTGCCCACTACGCCGCCACCGGGCGGCCGGTGATCCTGCTGCCGCAGATGTTCGGGCCGTTCTGCGATCCGCGCGAACGCGCCGCGATGCGGCGGACCCTGCGTTGCGCCACGCTGGTCTGCCCGCGCGACCCGGTCTCGCACCAGCATCTGCGCGCGCTCGCGGTGCCCGGTGCGCGGCTGCGCCCGGCGCCGGACATCACCATCAACGATCTGCATCGCGTGGTGGCTGCGCCCGCGGCCGACTCCGCGCCCTACGCCTGCCTGGTGGTCAACAAGCAGATCCTCAACCACCGCGCGCAGGAGTGGGGTGGCGCGACCGGCTACATCGAGCGCCTGGCCGCCGCCGGTCGCCATCTGCATGCGCTCGGCATGCACATCTCGGTGGTGATCCACGCCGGCGGTGGGCAGGACCGGCCGCTGGCCGAGCAGTTGAGCGCGCGGTTGGGACCGGGCTGCAGCACCTTCACCGACCCGGATCCGCGCGTGCTCAAACGGCATATCGCCGGTGCGCGGATCCTGGTCGGCTCGCGGTTCCACGCCGTGCTCGCCGCCTTGTCGACCGGCGTGCCGGCGTTGGTGATCGGGTGGGCACACAAATACGAGGCCATCCTCGCCGACTTCGGCCATCCCGAATGGATCCATCCGGCCGCGGCCGGGGCGGAGCACCTGACCGGGCTGATCGACGCGGTGCTGGCGCAGACCGATACCACCGATGGGCTGCGGGCGCGCGCCGCGGCGATGCAAAGCGCGCTCGCGGAGGTGTGGAGCGAGGTCGCGGCGATCCTGCGCCGGGGAGTGAAGCGATGAGCATCGCGGTGATCATGCCCTGCCACAACGCCGCGCAGTGGGTCGGTCGCGCCCTGCGCAGCGTGGCGGCGCAGGACCACGCCCCCGACGAGGTCATCGTGATCGACGACGCCTCGAGAGACGACTCCGCCACCATCGCCGCCGATACCGGGGTGCCGACGGACATCCTCCATACCGCCCACGGCAATGGCGCCGCCGCACGCAACAGCGGCATCGCCATCGCGCGCAGCGACTGGGTCGCCTTCCTCGACGCCGACGACTACTGGCGCGCGCGTCATCTCGCCCAGGCGGCGGAGAGCTTCGGCGAGGGGGATGTCGGTTACATGGCCCAGCGCGACGTGGTCAGCGTGGAGGGCGAGGAGCGCCCGGTGTCGGTGCCCTTCCCCGTCGACGCTCCCCGCACGGGCATCGCTGCCGGCACCTTCCTCGACTGGTTCGCCGGTACCTCGGCGTTCTACATGAGCGCGACGGTGGTGCGGCGCGACCGGCTCGAGGAGGTCGGCCGTCTCGAGCCGGCGCAGAAGCGGCGGCACGACATCGACATGTGGTTGCGGCTGATCGCCGGCCAGACCTGGTCCTTCGATCCGCGCCCGACCAGCGTCTACCAGCTGGACACCCCCGGGAGCATCAGCAGCGCGCTGGCCGATCGCGAGCTGTGGTTCCTGCGCGCCCTGGTGCGCAACCGCGAGGCCTATGCCGCGCACGGCATGGACGCGCTGATCCGCGCGGCGGCCCGGCGGGCACTGTCCAAGGCGCTGACCTTCGGCGAGGCCGACGAGCGCGCCGCGGCCTACGCCGAGGCCCTGCCGCAACTGCCGTCGGGGCAACGCGCGCTGTTCCGGCTCATGCGCTGCAGCCCGGCGGGCTACCGCCTGCTCAACCGCCTGCGTCACGGGGGGCGGGGATGAGCACGCGACCGACGGTGCATCTGATCGAGCCCAACCCTGATGGCCATCGCGCCTGGTTCCTGCGCTGGTTGCTCGGTGACCCGCCCGGCGATCGGCAGTGGGTCCTGCACACCACGCGCGCGGCGGCGCGACACCCAGCGCTGCGCGAGCTGTTGACGCAGCGACCGGCGGGCCTGCGCCTGGCCTGGATCACGGTGCCCCCGGTCGGCGATCCGCGCGATCCGCTGGCCCTGCTGCGACATCACCTGCGTCGCGCGCGCGCCTACCGTCGCGCCCTGCGTCCGGTGCGCCAGAGGGCCGACCAGGTGGTGTTCATCCCCTATGTCGATGACGCGCTCTTCGGCCTGGCGCCTCTGCGCCGGCCCTTCGGCGCCAACACCCTGATCGCCCTGGGCATGCGTGGCGACTGGGAGCCACCGCCCCCAGGGCTCGGCCGGCGTGCCCGGCTGATGCGTGCCCTGCGCCGGCGCGCGTTGCTGCGGCTGATCGCCGCGCCCGGCTGTCGGCGCTACCTGAGCAACCAGCCGCCGCTGGTGCGGCTGATCGCGCGCGCGCATCCGGGCCTGGCGCCCAAGCTGGTGGTCTATGGGGATCCGGCGCCCACGCCGCCGCCGGTCGACCGCGATGCTGCGCGGCGCACGCTCGACTGCCGAGGCGACCAACGCCTGCTGCTCTACTTCGGCCCGCTGGCCCGGCGCAAGGGCCTGGCCGAGCTGATCGCGCTGGTCGCCCACCACGACTGGCCCGCCTCGCACCGCGTGCTGCTCGCCGGACCGATGACCCCCGACGCCGAAACGCTGCTCGTCGGCACCGCCGCCGCCCAGGCCAGGGCCGCGGGGGTGCTCGAGCTGCGCACGGGCGTGGTGCCGGAAGCAGAGGCGGCCGTGCTGATGACCGCGGCCGACGCGGTCTGGGTCGCCTACCGCGGGCATCACGGCATGTCCGGCGTGCTGGTCCAGGCCGGCGCCCATGGCCGCGCGGTGGTCGCCTGCCCCGAAGGGCTGATCGGGTGGTACGCCCGGCGTCATCGTCTGGGCCTGATCCATGACCCCTCCGTGCCGATCGATGCGCGGGTGCGCGCGCTCACCGCGTTTCTCGCCGACGACGACCACCGCCGCGCCTGCGGCGCGCGCGCGCGGGCCTGCTTCGCCGGACACACCGTACCCGCCTTCATCGCCCGGGTGCGGGCGCAGTTGTGGCCGGAGGCGGCATGAGCATCGCGGCGACCAGTCCCCGGCGTGAGATGGCCCAGGCCACCGCCCACCCGCTGATCGACGCCTTGGGCCTGGCTGCGCTGGCGGTGTTCACCGCCTCCCCGGCGCTGCTCAATCTGCTCGGGGTGTGGTCCGCCGACGGACGCAGTTTCACGATCGTCTTCGGTGGCACGTTGCTGTTGCTGGGGGCCATGGGCCTGATGGTCGCTGTGGGCGGCGTGGGCTTCCGGGCGCTCGGCGCCCTTCGCGGACCGGCGCTTGTGGCGGTGGCCTGCGCGGCGGTGTTCTGGTGCGGCTATCTGCTCGTCGCCGTGCTCCGGCCTGCCGGCGGCGGGACCATGCGCACCATGCCGGTCTATGCGTTGTTGTGGAATATCGTGCCGTTGCTGTTCGTGCTCGCCGTGCATCACCGGCTCGACCACCGTCGTCTGCTCAGCGCCCTGGTCCTGGTCGCCGCGGCCTACGTCTGGGGGCTGACCGGGCACTACCTCGCCCGTGGCGGATATTACCATGGTGGCCGGTGGCACCCGGGCGAGTCGTTGGAGGCGATCCGCGCCGCCCGCCACGCCGCGATCGCGGCCTGGATCTGCTTCGCCGCTCTGCTCGCCGCTCGCGGCCGTCTCTCCACACCGGTGCGCTGGCTCGCGGTTGCCTCCCTGCCGCCCGCGGCCCTGATCATGGTGGTGGCCAACGCGCGCGGGCCCTGGGTCGCGCTCGGCGCGGTGCTGCTGTTCACCGGCCCGGTGTGGCTGCGCCAGCTCGGGGTCCAGGTCTCGCGCCGTGCGGTGCTCGGCGTGGCGCTGGTCGTAGTGCTTGCGGCGATCGTCGGCTTCGTGCTGTGGCACATGGCGGGGGTGCGTTCCGACTTCGAACGCCTGGTCTCGCTCACCGCCGATGGCGGCAGCGCGATACAGCGCGTCGCGCTCAACCGCCAGTGGCTGGCGATCGTCGACGTCGACCCGGCGCTGCTGGTCACCGGCGCCGGCTACGGCCACGGCCTCTACTACCCGCACAACATCGTGATCGAGGCGCTGGTTGCCGGGGGGGTGCCATTGTTGCTGAGCCTGGTCGGCTTCTGCGTCGCGGTCGGTGTGCGTGGCGCACGCATAGCCGGGCAGGACCCCGCGGGACTCTGTTACCTCGGCCTGTTCGTCATCGGGCTGGTGGGCGCGCAGTTCAGCGGCGCGATCGCGACCGAGATGCTGGTCTGGCTCGGCGGCATGCTCACCGTGCTCCATCGCCCGATCGCGGGCGATGTCGCGACGCCGACGGGAGCGGGGTGATGAGGCGCACGGTCTATTGCTCGCAATTCTTCGCCCATTACCGCGTCGCGGTGCTCGAGCGGCTGTTGGCCGACGATCGCATCGCCTTCTGGATGGCCAGCGAGCCGGACAGCAGCCGGATCCAACCGAGTATCGCCTCCTGGGATCCGACCCCCACCGGTCGCTTCGTGCCGCTGCGCATGCGCCGCCTGCCGCGTGGACTGTGGTGGCAGGCCGGCAGCTGGCGGCTCGCCCTCTCGCCGTCGGTGGCCAACCTGATCTTTGTCGCCGATACCCATTTCCTCAGCACCTGGGTCACGGCGCTGCTCGCTCGGCTCAGCGGCAAACGCGTGTTCTTCTGGGCCCACGCCTGGCGCAGCCGATCGCGCGGACTCTCCGGCCTGATGCGCAAGGTCTACTTCCGCCTCGCCAACGCGGTGCTGCTCTACGGCCGGCGCGCGCACCACCTCGCCCGATTGCAGGGTTTTCCGCCGCGCCGGCTGCACGTGATCTACAACGCGCTCGACTACCGTGCGCAGAAGGCGGCCCGCGAGCGGATCGACGAGGCCGATTGCCGTGCGCTGCGCGCGGAGCTGTTCGGCGACCCGGCGGCGCGGGTGGTGATCTGCACCACCCGGCTGACGCCGCAGCGACGGCTCGACCAGCTGCTCGACGCCGCCGCACGGCTCGCCGACCCGCCGTGCATTCTGCTCGTCGGAGATGGCCCCGAACGTCAGGCGCTCGAAGACCAGGCCGCCACGTCGGGCCTCAAGGTCCACTTCTACGGCGCCTGCTACGTCGAGCGGCGGCTCGGCGAGCTGATCATGGCCGCGCGCGCCTGCGTCGCCCCGGGCAAGGTGGGTCTGACCGCGATGCACGCGCTGGCTTTCGGGGTTCCGGTGATCACGCACGCCGCAGGCGACGACCAGATGCCCGAATGGGAGGCGATCGTGCCCGGGCGCACCGGCGACCTGTTCCCTCGTGGCGACCTCGACGCGCTGGCCGTGGCGATCGATCGCTGGTGCGGCGCGGGGGTCGATCACGCGGCGGTGCGGCGCGACTGCATCGCGGTCATCGAGCGCTTCTACAACCCCGAGCACCAGGCCCGCTGCATCGTCCGCGCGCTCGCAGGCGACGACCCGGAGCCGGTTCCGGGGCCGCGGATCCAGGGCTGGGAACTGGATTGCGTGCGCCGGAGCGGAAGCCCCGGATTGCAGTAATCAACGGTTGTGTAGCGATGGGCCGGACCGGGGCGGCCACGGCCGGATGGCCGTCTTCCCCGCTGTGAACCGG
>CAZTGE010000059.1:0-23732 GCA_964612995.1 uncultured candidatus Brocadiaceae bacterium
CGGCCTGACGGCCTGACGGCCTGACGGCCTGACGGCCTGACGGCCTGACGGCCTGACGGCCTGCGGGGCTGCGCTTGCGCTCCACGGGCCGCTGGCCCCACTGGGGCCAGCTATCGCCTGCGGCGATACCCGCTTCGCCCACCACTCGGCGCCAGACCCCATCGCGTACGATGGGGCCCCGAAATAGGCCGAGGTAACCACTCATGCCCGATGGGCCTGAGTAGTCACCATCAGCCATGGGTAGCGCCCGAGAGGGCTCAGCCGCGTTGGCGGAACTCGTGCGGCGAGCAGCCGACGTAGCGGCGGAAGACGGTCGCGAAATACTGGCTCGAGGGGAACCCGGCTTCCAGGGCGATGTTGGTGATGCTCGCCCGGCTCTCGCGCAGGACCTCCTGCGCCCAGTCGATGCGGCAGCGGGTGCGGAAGTTGCCGGGGGTGAACCCGGTCTCGCGCACGAAGCGCTGGTGGAAGGCGCGTTGGCTCAGGCCGGCCGCGGCCGCGAGGTCGGGCAGGGGCACCTCCTGCCCGACCTCGCAGCGCATGCGCATCACCGCGGCTGCGATCGGCTCACTCAACCCCGGGCCGACCTCCTGCTCGACCGGCGCCAGGGCCATGCACAGATGGGTGATCGCTTCGATGAGGGCGGCGTGGGCGAGATGACGCTGGTGTACGCCCGAACGGTCGTGGCAGGCCACCAGGCTGCGGAAGGCCGCGATGCCCGCGTCGGTGAGCGGCAGCACCCCGGCGCGGGCGCAGCGTTTGATGTCAGCGATCACGTGGCGGCGATCGGTGTCCGGCAGTTCGGTGCAGAAGGACCGCGGATCGAGCCGCAGCTGCAGCCACAGGCACTCGCCGGCGTTGACCGCACCGCTGAGAGGGCCGTGGGCTCGCCCCGCGGCGATCACCAGGGCGTGGTTCGCCGGCACATCGACGATGTGCTCGTCGATGCGGAACCGCTGCGCCGAGCGGGGGAAGACATGCACTTCGTGCAGGCCGGGATGCCGGTGCACATCCTGCTTCCACGCGCGGCGCCACCGTACCCGCCCCAGCACCGGGCATCCGGGCAGCTGCGACTGACAGGTCACGCATTCACCCTGGCGGTAGTCGGCCATCGTCGCAGCCTGCGGCGATCCGCCGCAAGGCAAGCAGGCGTGCAGAAATGCGAACATGGCCGGGTATTCCATTCACCTGGAAAAGTGCGCATGATCATGCGCACTTGTAACCACTCAGGCCCGCTGGGCCTGAGTGGTTACGCAGACGCATGCCTCAGCAAGCGCGTTTGAAGCGCGGGGAGCCATCTGGGCGTAGATGTGCGCAGGCCAGCGCTACTCCGCTCCGGAGTGTCCGCCGTCGCCGCTCTGACGTGGGCTCCCAGGGGTGCGTCGCGTAGTCCAGGTAGCGCTGTCAGTCGTAGCACGTCATTTCGTGCTTCAACGCTTGGCCCGCAGGTCGTAGCAGCGCAGGCTGTCGTTGGTGCGGATGTACATCAGGCCGCAGGCGTAGGCCGGCGAGGCGTCCTGGGTCCAGCGTTTGCCGTCGTAATGTTTGATGTCTGCGTGATCGATGACGCGTGGCTTCTCGGGACCGGGGTCGATGACCGTGAAACCTCGCCCCGCGAAGTAATAGTAGTTCCCTTCGGCGAGGATGGGCTGGTACTTCCAGTCCTTGTACATGCCCTCGCCCTGGTTGATCTCGCCGGTCTCCAGGTCGACCGCCAGAAAATACCAATGACGCTTGTCTTTGCCGGGGATCTTGTCTGGCGCCATCAACGGCATGATGGCGTGCCCCTTGTAGAAACAGTGGGTGGAGAAGCTCTTGGCCCGATATTTGTCGCTGTCGAGCTGCCAGAGCAGTTCATAACCTTGCGGCGAGATGCGGAAACACCGTGGCCCGATCTTTTCCTCGGTGCCGGCGCAAACCAGGTAGTTGCCGTGAACCGCCGTCGTATTGCCGGTATTGCGCCAATTGGGGATGTCCCACAGCACTTTGCCGCTGCGCGGATCGATGCAGGTGGTCTCGTGCAGAACCAGTTCGCGATCACCGTGGTACCAGATCTTGTTGGTTGCCGATCGGCGGGAGTTGGTAGCCAGGCCCGTGATATCCCAGAGACGCTTGCCGGTGGCTGCATGATAGCCCAAGACATGGCCGTTATTATGGTAGATCAACACGCCATCGGCGACCACGGCGGTCGCGTTGCTCGGGCTGTCCCGCCCAGTGTTCTCGTCGTTCTCCCACACGGTCTCGCCGGTGACGGCGTCGAGGCAGTAAATCCAGTTGCCGCCACCGAAGGCGTAGGCGCGACCATCGCTGACGCACATGGTGAAGTGGCCGCCCTCCTTGCCGCTGCCGAAGAGGGTCGGGCTGCGCTTCTCGAACACCCGCTTCCACAGCAGCTCGCCGGTCAGGGCGTCGAAGCAGTAGATGATGTCGTCGCTCACTTTCGGCATCGCCTTCTTGATGCGCTGGGCCTCCGCGCGCTCGACCTCCCGTTGTTTCGGTTCGTCCATGGGATGACCGTGGGGCCAGGGGTTGGCGACATAGACGCGCCCCGCGGCGAGCACCGGCGTACAGAAGCCATTGCGGACATTGAAGTTGCGGCCCGGGGTCCAGCCGGGGACGACCTCCTCGCTCTCCCAGACCAGGCGGAAGTCCTTGAACGCGGTGGCCAGGGTGAGGCCGCAGTCGATGGCGGTGCCGTTGCCATGCGGCCCGTGCCACTGCGGCCAGCCGATGCGCCAGGCCTCGCGCTGGGCGTCAGTGGTCAGATAGGGCGGGTAGCGCAATTCGTCGGCCGCCGGCAGCAGGACCGGGGCCAGGGCGATGAGGATGGCGCAGAACACAGGGAGGACCGGGCGGTGGCTGGATGGGGGCATGGGATCTCCTGAAGATAACTTTGTTGTGGATTATAGTCCCCGAAGACCCCCGGCGTTCGAATGCAAAGTAGCGTATCGCATGCAGAATATGAACCAGGCAAGGATCGCCGTGTCCGTGACCCAGACCAGGGTGAGTGACCGGAGGCCGGATATCGTTGGCGATGTCGACGATGCGTATCACCTGCACAGGTGCCTGGGCGTAGGGAACTGCGTGCAGCGATCATCCTGGACATGCAGGATATCAACCATGGACCCGCGCCGGTTGATCACCCCCTTCATCTTCTTCTGCCAGCGTCTGCGGGCCGTGGACGAGCCGGTCGACCTGTCCGGGCGGCCGGGCCTGCGCTGCCTCCATGGCGCCTGGCGGCAGCACGTCGGCACCACCACGCTGGAGCGCGACGGACGGGAGTTCAGCTTGCGGCCCGGCGGCGTCGCCCTGAACGAGCCCGGCATGAGCGCCCGTCTGCTCGTCGGCGGCCGCCTGAGCTATACCGCCTTCGCGCTGGAACCGCGCATCCGCCAGCCGCGCGCCAACGGCGAAGTGACCATCAACGACACCCAACCGCCGGAAGCGTCCTGGCGCAAGCTGTTCGGTCACGACCTGCCGATCCTGGTGCCAGAGCCGGCGGCGGAGCGGGGGCGCGAGTTGCTCGACGAGATCGAGCTGGGTTACTGGCGCAGCACGGCGCGCCGTTTCGAGCTGAGCCTGCGGCTGGCCGGCTGGGTCTGCAGCCTGGCCGACGTCGGCGACCACCGACGCAGCGATGATCTCGCGCAACGTTACGACGATCTGGTCGTGCTGCGCTACCGTGATCCGGTGACCGTGGCCGGCCTGGCGCGCGACCTCGGCGTGTCGACCGCCTATCTCACGCGCCGCTACCGCGCCCATCGCAGCTGCGCCCCCGGCGAGGCGCTGCGACGCCAGCGCCTGCGCCAGGCCCAGAAGCTGCTCGCCGGCGACCTCGGCCTGGCCGAGATCGCCGGCCGGGTCGGCTATCGCGACACCGCCGCCTTCATCCGCGCCTTCCGCCTCGCCGTCGGCCAGCCGCCCGAGCGCTGGCGGCGGGCGCAGGCCATGGGGTGAAGGGTGAGGGCTGAGGGCTGAGGGCTGAAGGGTTGCAAAATCGGACACGAGACGACTTGACAAGATACCCTATTGGAAACCAAGCACTTGCGTGTCCATAACGGTGTTGGACCGACGCCCCTCAGCCTTTCAGCCTTGACGGCGCCCTCAGAGGGCGCCAGGGGAATAGGGCTATAGGGGAATAGGGTTGCGCAATCAGACACGCGACGACATGAGAAAATAACCAGATGAGCACCAGACGCTTGCGAAGTCCGTACCAACGTCGGACCTGCGTCCCTATTCCCCTATAGCCCTATTCCCCTATAGCGCCTGACGGCGCCGTCAACTTACGCCTCCGTTCCGGCCTGTCGGTTGTGGGCACTGGCGCGAAAGTGTGTAAGATCCGTCCGTGAGCGGCAATGGGATGGGTATGGAGCGAGAATCACGTCCAGGGCCGCCGCGGCCGCGACAAAGGACGTGCAGCAGGACGGCGCGCCATCGGCGCCTACGACGCTGCCACCCGGGATCCCGGAGCGTGTCGGGGACCGCGCGGTGGTGGTCGAAGAGATTGAGGAGCGTGATCCGCGCACCGGCCGGGTGCGCATGGTGCGCAATCCCATCATCGCCGACCGCGTGCTGGTGCGTCTGCGGCCCGGGGCCGCTCGCCCGGCGCTGGAGCGTCTGGCGCAGCGTCATGGCGCGCGCATCGTGCGCCGGTTGCGCGTGCCCGGCGCCGTCTATGAACTCGAACTGGCGCGCGGCGGCGCAGCGCAGGTACGCGCCGCGATCAAACGCTTCCAGGCCGCGGCGGTCACCGTCGCCTCGTAGCAGCCGGATGTGGTCTACACGATCGACGCCGACCCGGTGATCCCCGATGACGAGCACTTCGATTCTCTCTGGGGCCTGCACAACACCGGGCAGTCCGGCGGCACCGACGACGCTGACATCGACGCCCCCGAGGCCTGGGCCCAGACCACCGGCAGCGACAGCGTGCTCGCCGCGGTGATCGACACCGGCATCGACTACACGCACCCGGATCTGGCCGCCAACATCTGGACTAACCCCGGGAAGATCCCCGACAACGGCATCGACGACGACGACAACGGCTACGTCGACGACGTGCACGGCTACGACTTCTTCAACGGACACCCACCTTCCACGGTCGGACGTTGACTCTTCGGTGGCCCGAAGGAGAGATGACGGCGCTTTCAGCGGGCGCCGCCAAGGATATCCTCTGTTGAAAAACATATCCTGCAAAAACAAGACCACGTCTGCCTTCTCGACCGGGTACCACCTTCCTCAGCAGTTCTGCCGAAAGGGGTCTCCCGATGTCCACTCGCCGACGACTCTTCCACTCTTCCCGTGGCAGGTCTGTGGCCCTTGCGATCTGCAAGTCGGTCCGCCGAGCAGGTTGTGCGCTCCTGCGTCGTGGTTCGCAGTCCGCGGCCCCGTTTTCGGCGGCCCTGCGGGCCATCATGGTGGACAACCGCCCATCTATCGGACGGCCGCTGCGCTGCGCCGCGCTGCGACCCGGCATTACCGGCTTATGCGTGGTGTTGCTGTTGCAGGGCCTGATGACGCTCGTGGCCGCCGAAGGGGGTGCCGAACACCGCTTGCTCCAGGTCGACCATTCCGGGCTCGTGCGCGTGGAACTGCCGCTGACGCATGCGCGGCTGGTCGACGAGCGGGCCGAGCCACGGGACTGGCTGCCCGGGCTGCTGGTACTCGACGTCGGCATCCCCGATCGTCCGGCGCGGGCCTGGATCACCTACCGGAACCATTGGCGCGATGTGGCCCTGGAGGATGGCGACTGGCAGGCGCCGAAGCTGACCTTCAGCGGTAGCATTGCGGTGGATGAAGACATCACCTATCAGCTCGCGGGAGCGGTGCAGGTGACCGGCGACCAGGCCCGGGGCACGGTGCAGATCACCTACGACCGGCCGTCGAAAAACCGCCGCCAACAGCAGGAGGACGCCGTGGTCGGTTGCGCCCTCGACCTCGCGGCGCTGCGTGAACGCGAGGGCCTGCCTGCGGATGCCGCCTGGCCGGGGTGGCGGGGCGGGCCGCAGGCCGGGGTCGCGACCGGTACCGACGACAACGTCCTGATCGAACGGATGGCCGATGCACGCTTCGTCTGGGCCAGCGACGAACGCCTGCCGATGCCCGGCCACACCGACTGGAAAGCGCTCAGCGGCTACGGCGAAGTGACCGTCGCCGACGGCAAGGTCTTCGTCAATTACTACCGCGGCACCGGCGAGCACTTCCCCGGCGGCAAGGATCTGGCCGGCATGCGCGAGGAACACCGCGGCAAGGGCGAGAAATGGCTGCGCAATGCCCAGCCCTACATCGACAGCAACTACGACGGCGACCTCGACCGTTATCTGAAGGAGAAATGGTCGATCCTCGCCGACGACATCGTCGATTGTTACGACGCCGCCTCCGGCCGCCTGCTGTGGCAGGCGACCTTCCCCGCCACGGGGCTCAACTGGCACAACTGCGACGGGCCGCATTTCCACCCCGCCTACGACGACGGACGGCTCTTCGTCCTCGGCAGCGCCGGCATGCTCTTTGGTCTGGATGCCGAAACCGGAGAGACGCTGTGGCAGCGGCCGGCTCCGGGCTTCGCCCCCGCCGCCTGGCAACAGCAGGCCCTCGATGGTGCCAAGACCGGCAACCCGGTCAGACACTGCGGCGGCGACATGGTCGGCAAGCCGATGGCCGCCGATGGCGTGCTGGTGGTGGGGGACCGCTCGCTGCACGGCATCGACGGCACGACCGGCCGAACCCTGTGGGGGCCGATCAAGGAGGTCGAGCAGGGCAATCCCCGCCTGTGGCGCCACCAGGGCACCGCCTACGTCCTCAGTCGTCTGGTCTACGGTCTGCACGATGGCGCCGGCATCGTCTGCGTCGAGTTGCGCAGCGGCCGGGTCTGTTGGGTCGATCGCCGTTTCGTCGCCCTTGGCGAGGAGTTCGCCCACAACGACAGCTACCTGTTCTCGCCCGGCCTGCCCAACGCGGTGCCGGGCCAGGGCAAAAAGAACAAGCGGCTGCGCGGCGGCTATCGTGAGGGAGCGGTGCTCGAACCGACCTGCTACCGGCTCAGCCCCGAGGGTCTGGAGCGGGTCTGGTCCTTACCCCTACGCGGATTTGTGAACAACGGCACCAAGATGTGCGCTCCGGTGATGTACGACGGCCATCTCTACGCCATGCTCGAAGCCCAGCGCGAGGAGAATGGGCCCTACGAACGGCTCCTGGTCTGTGTCGAGCTGGCCAGCGGCGAGGTGGTCGGCAAGGAGCTCTGTGGCGGTTCGAAGACCTGGACCAGCCTGATCGCCGGCGACGGACGCATCATGCACCACAATTTCACCAGCGGACTGGTGGAATATTTCCAAGCGGCGCCCGATTTCCGGACGCTGGATTTCCGCCAGTGGCAACCGCCGGGCACCTTCCAGTTGCTTACCTGGCGGCTGGTCGACGGCCGGTTGTTCATGCGCGAGAAGGAATACTCGCGGATCTATTGCTACGACCTGCGGGCCGCGGTCCCGCCGCGCGCCAGTCTGCCGGGCGGCAAATACGCGCAGCCCGTGGCCGTCGAGCTGACCCACCCCGAGCCGGAGGCCACCATCCGCTACACCGTTGACAACGCCAGGCCGACCAGGGATGCGCCGGTCTACGACGAGCCCCTGCAGCTGGCGGAGACCACCATCGTCAAGGCCCGTGCCTTCGTGCCGCAGCGCGGACCGAGCCGGGTGCTGCGCGAGGTCTACTACTTCGGCGAGGCCGATCGGGCCGCGGCACCGACCATCGAGCCCGATCCCGGCGATTACTCCCGCGACCTGACGATCCAACTGACCACCCCGACGCGCTACGCCACGATCCGCTACACACTCGACGGCTCCGAGCCGACCGCCGATTCGCCCGCTTACGCCGGACCCTTCGTCCTGGCCCGATCGGCCGAACTGCGAGCGAAGACCTTCTGCGGCCATCTGAGCGACAGCCCGGTGGCGCTCGCGAGCTACCAGATCCATCGCCAGCCCTTCACCGCGACCGACGGCCGTATCGTCATGGAGGCCGAGAACTACTTCACCCAGAAGCAGGCCGATCCGAAGGGCTGGGTAGCGGTCGATGCCGATGGCGCCGTCGGTCAGGCGGTCGATGCGCACCCCAGCCTGGGCGCGAAATACGATCCGGCCGAGGGTCCCAGGCTGGATTATCCGGTGCTGATCCCGGCCGCTGGAGACTACCATGTGTGGGTCCGCTGGCGGGGACGGGGGAGTTCCAGCGATTCGTTCTACCTCGGCCACGACGGCGAGGTCGACGGCGAGGTCGGCGATCACAGCGGCGACTTCGCCTGGTCCCGCCTCGGCGACGACGACCCGCAAGCGCTCAGCATCGACCGGACCGGGCAGCACACCGTGCACCTCTGGATGCGCGAGACCGGCACGCAGGTCGACCGACTGATCCTGACGACCGACGCCGACTACCAGCCGACCGGCGAGGGGCCGGCGGAGAGCCCGCAGAAGAAAGCCCAATGACCAGGCCCGTCGGGACGCACCACCCGCTTGCCTGCAGGCGCGATCGCTGCTTGATAGGTGATCCGCCCGTCTCGACGGTGCGGGATCGCGGGAACCAACGAGAAGAGAGGTCCACCATGCACCGATTCATTATCGCCATCCCGCTGCTCGTGCTCGGTCTCAGCGCGATGCTGCCGGCCGCCGACTCGCCGCGCGCGGCGACGGCCGAGGCCACGGTGGAGCGCCCGGGGCCATACGAGCGCCACCGCTTCGTGCTGCCCGGCGTACTCCGTGATGGCGATGACCTCACGCTGTTCCTCGGCGTCCAGGACGGCGCCGTGCGCCAGGCCTGGGCGGTCATGGATTCCTGCGGGCGGGCCGCCCTGCAGGTGGAGACCGACGGGCTGCGCCTCGACGAGGCGCACCTGAGCGGCAGTGTCCGCGCCAGCGTCTCCTATCCCGGCGAAGAGCGGGTCTATCTGTTCGCGGCGGACCTGGAGGCCAAGCGCGACGGGGAGACCTGGACCGGGACCCTGCAGAGCCGCTGCGCCGAACGCGGGCCCCTGCAGATTCCCGAGCAGGCGGTGATCGATCCGAAGGATCTGCGCTGGTCCTTCGTCGGTGGCGAGATGCTGCGCGGCGAGGTGGACGGCACGGTGGGGCCGCGCGCCCGCACCGCCGGCACCGTGGTGGCCAGCCTGGAGACCCACCGCATCGTCGATGTCCACGCCCGCGTGGCCCGCTGGGGCAAGGCCCGGATCATCCTGACCTTCCACGATGGCGAACTCGCCGACGCCCGGGTCGAGCCTCGCAACAAGGACCGCTTCGAGGCCGCGGTCGTCAGCCAGACCGCCCGCATCACCGACGACCAGCTGACGGCGGTGCTGGAGATAGACGTGACCAGCACGCACGTCGTCGAAGGGCGGCATCGCCTCGAACTCACCGCCGATCTGGTGGGCAACACCGCGGGCGGCACCATCGTCAGCCGGCGCGACGGCGAGCGTATCAACCGCGAACCGGGCCTGTACGGCAGTCTGCGCCGCAGCGACAAGCCCACCGGGGCGCACCAGCGCGTCGTCACCGCCAGGATGCCGCAGGCGGTGGCGGGCCGCACCACGCCGACCCTGATCCTGACCCTGGACGGCGACCAGATCATCGCCGCGGCCGTGCAGGGCTACCTCAGCGTGCTCGGCGAGGCCGACGTCTCCCGGCTGGTGGTCGCCGACGGGCACATCACCGGAGCGGCGACCCTGCAGTTCGTCCCCGGCTCGGCCCTGGTCCGCGACGCGACCGAGCAGGCGACCTACGAGCTCGACCTCACCCTGGCCGACGGCACCGTGCGCGGCACCTACGCCGGCCGCTGGGGCGAGGCCCGAACGGTCGAGACCGCCCTGGCCGGGGCGATCCGCACTGCCGAACAGCTGCGCGCGACCGACGCGATCGCCCCGGCTCACGCCTGGCCCTGCTGGACCGGTCCGCACCAGAACCTGACCGCATCTACCGGCGGCGACGCGCTGGTGCCGACGCTCTCCGCAGCGCGGCTGGTCTGGGCCAGCGAACGGACCCTGCCCGGACGCAGCCAGGTGGCCCGCTACGGCGAGAAGAACATCGGGAAGTGGCATGCGCGCGGTCCCGCCTCTGGCGGCGGCACGCCCATCGTCTACGATGGCAAGGTATATTTCTTCTACGTCCGCCCCGGCACCAGCGGCCCGGATCAGGGGATCATGGCGAGCTTCCGGAAAAGGAATCAGCGGACCATCGCCCAGCTCTGGGCCGAGCGCTGCGACGACGTGCTGCTGTGCCTCGACGCGGCCACCGGGCAGACGCTGTGGAAATCGGTCCTGCCCGATATCGGTGTCTACGGGGCCGGCAAGGGCAAGCGCGGCGGCTACACCGCCTTCGCCTGCGGCGGCGCGGGGCATGTCTTCGTCACCGGTTCGAATGGACAGCTGCGCTGCCATGATGCCGAGACCGGCGCGATCCGCTGGTCGGTCGCCAACGGGCGCGGCGAACTGGCCCAGGTCATCGACGGGGTATTGCTCGCTCCGGGCGGCCCGAAGGGAGGCGGCGATCTGCAGGCCTTCGACCTCGAGACCGGCGAACGACGCTGGGTCGTCGAGAACGCCGCCGGCACCGTCAGCCAGCCGCTGCGCTGGCAGGTGGACGGGCAGACCATGGTCCTCGCCAACGCCGCCTCCGGCACGATCCGCTGTGTCGAGCTCGCCTCCGGTGCGGTGCGCTGGACCATCGACGCCGTCGGCGACGGCAACCGCACGCCGATGTCCCTCGGCGAGGACATCCTGATGGTCGAGGTGGAACGCGAACGGATCCCCGCCGGAATCCCGGTGCACAAGCTGGGCGATCCGATCATCCGCAACGAGAAGACCGACCGGGTCATGCTCGCCTATCGCCTGGGCGCCGAGGCCGCCGAACCCATTTGGGCGCTCGACGAGCGCTACCACGCCAACCGGACCTGTCCGCCCTATCGCGACGGCGTGTTCTATTACCGCAACGTCACCACCGGCAAGGTCTACGCCCTGGAGGCGGCCACCGGACGGGTGCTCGACCGGCAGCCCGCCTCCTCGAACGGCAGCCTGCAGGTGATGGGCGACCGGCTGCTGGTGCTCTGCGATCCCTCGCACGGGCACACCGACTACCATTACTTCGCACTCACCGCCAACGGCGGGCTGCAGCTCCGGGAGCGGCAGTGGGTGGCGCCGCACCTGCCGACCTCCGGCTATTGGCCCCTGGTCGGCACCCAGCCCCTGGCCGACGGCCGCCTGATCCTCCGCGGTGCGCGCCGCATCTGGTGTTACGACCTCCGGGCCACGCCGGACTAGCCCGGATCCCTTATGGGGGATCGTCGCGAAAAGTCGTAGCGTGCTGTCAGTACAGGGCTTCGCGACCGAGGCGGACCGGAGCATAGCAGCATTATTCCATTCCCCTGGAAAAGTGCGCATGATCATGTGCACTTTTCCAGGGGAATGGAATGGGGGCGTAGCGGGGGCGATTGCGCGCAGCGCAGAGCGAGCCCCCGCGAACAAAAAGCCGCGCGGGCGCCGACCGCTACAATGCCCCTTGGGGTGCGGGCGGCGCCCGCGCTATGTGAGGATCCGCCGACCGAGCGAAGTCCTGGAATGGCAGTGCGATACGGCTTTGCAGCAGATTCCCCGTGAGGGATGCGGGCTAGCGATCGCGCGCGACGTGGCCTATGGGAGATCCGGACCAGGCGCCGAGCCTCCCCGCCGACCGGCCGTACGCACGGCGGTCGGTGGCGCGCCGAGGTGCCGCCGGCAGGCGCTGCTGAAGGCGGCCGGGCCGGAGAAGCCGAGGAGGGTGGCGAGGGTGGCGATCGGGGTGCGGGTCTCGGTGAGTTGGCGGTGGGCTTCGCGCCAGCGGATGCGCTCGCGGAAGGCGCTCGCCGTGGTGCCGGTGCACCGCCGGAACTCGCGCGAGAAATGGGCGCGGCTCCAGCCGACGTGGTCGGCCATCTCGGCCACCGTCATCAGGCGGGGCAGGCGGCGGACCAGCTCCTGCTTGGCCGCAGCGATCGGATCCGGGTCCGGCACCCGCGAGCGCCAATCGGCCTCGGTGCCGGCGGCGTCGAGCAGGTCGGCCAGGATCAGCGCCAGGCGCGCGCCGGCGCGCAGCCGGTCGCCGGGGCTGCGCCAGAAGGCGTTGGCGATGAGCTCGAGCTGGGCCACCAGGTGCCGGCCGGCGGCGCCGGTGAGGTGGCGCGGCAGATCGCGGCCCCACAGGGCCTGCGGCGTCGGCTGGCGCCCCGGCTGCCGGTGGACCAGGCGCAGGCCGGCAGCGATCGTCGGCACCGGCACCACGTCGAAGACCACCACCACCACCCGGCTGCCGGGCGCCAGTCGCAGCGCGATCTCGCCGCACTCCGGCACCACCAACAGGGCTTCGCTGGCGCGGGCCACCGTCGTGCCGGTGGTGAGCGTGCCATCGGCGATGCCGACCAGGCGCCAGGAGTCGCGATCGGTCCAGTCCAGGCAGACCGGATCGGTCGAACCGGCCGTGGTCGACTGGCAGGTCAGCACCAGCGGGCGGAGGTCGTTGGCGGAGCGATGCGGCATGCTCATATCATCCATCATAAATAATATCAACAAAGAACAAGGGAATGCCGGGCAGGGGGTCACGTATGATCTGCACAAGGAGACTCCCATGCTGCTTCGTGGCTGTTTGATCGCCTTGCTCTTGGGGACCGCGCTCGCCGCTTTGCCGGCCGCCGAATCCGCCCAGCTGCACATCCTCCTGCCCGATGGCGCGAAGATGACCCTGCTGACCGCCGGTGACGCCCCGCGCGTCAGTGGTGGTTGGGTGCAGCGCGACGCCGATGATGGCAACCCGCTGCCACTGCTGGTCTCGGGTCTGACGATGAAGGGCACGGCGATCGCCGGCGAGGTCGTCGAGAACATCCCCGGCAAGCGCCGTCGCGCAGCGCGGCGCTGGACCCTGCAACTGACGTTCAGCGGCACCAAGGTCGCCGGCACCTGCGCCGAAGCCGACGGGCGCAGCGGCGCGGTCTCCGGACAGATGATCGGCATGGAACGGCTGCGTCAGGCCGAAGGCATCGATCCGCGCTGCAACTGGCCGGCCTGGCGCGGCAACGGCTGCGGGGTGGCCACCCACGACAAGGGCCAGGCCCTGATCGAGAACCCCAAGCAGGCGCGTTTCGTCTGGCTGAGCCAGCCGCTGCCGCTGCCCGGTCATACCCCCGACCACGGCACCGTCGGCGGCTACGGCAGCTTCTGCGCCTGGGAGGGCAAGCTCTTCCTCCTCTACTACGAGGGCTCGGGCGGGCCGCCGTGGAAGGGCGCCAGATCAGTCGACGCCCACTGGTCCGAGTTGAACGAGAAACAGCAGGGGAATCAATTGGCCCAGTTCGGCACGCGCGAAGCCTGGGCCAAGGCCAAGCTCAGCGTCCTGGCCGACGACGTGTTGGTGTGCATCGATGCCGCCTCGGGCATCACCCTCTGGGAGCGTCGCTTTGCGCAGAAGGGCTTCAACTGGGCCGACATCAGCGGGGCCCATTTCCATCCCTGCACCGACGGCGAGCGCGTCTACGCGGTCGGCTCTTCGGGCCGCATCTACGCCGTCGACGCCGTCACTGGCGAGCCGGTGTGGGAGACGGTGGTTCCGGGCATGGACCCCGACGCGGGGCGCGACCAGGCCCTGGCCCAGGCCGCGGCCGGTCACGACCTCTCCGGCAAGGAGCGGCCCCTTGAGAAATACTCGCCGTTCAGGCATTGCGGGATCGTCACCTCCAAACCACGCATCATCGGCGGGGTCCTGGTGCTGGCCGAGCACGGCCTGGTGGGCTTCGACCCGAAGACCGGCAGGAAGCTGTGGGGACCGCTGGGCGAGGTGGAGACCGGCAACGCCTTCACCTGGACCCACCAAGGCAAGGAACTGATCCTCTGTTCGATGCACTACAAACGCCATCCGGGTCCGGGGGTCATCTGCGTCGAACCGCAGAGCGGTCGCGTGCTGTGGCAGAACAAGCACATCCTGCCCGAGCTGGCGCAGATGCTGATCCAGGACGACCTGATGTTCGTCAGCGGTGCCATGAACAATAATATCCTTGCCAAGCTGAAGGATTCTCCGAACGCGGGCCTGCATCTCGAGCCGTCCTGTTATCGCCTGAGTTCGAGCGGCGCCGAGCGGATCTGGCGGCTCGAGCCCGGACAGACCGAACACGCGACCAGCATCTGCGCCATCGCCGGGGTGATCTACCGCGACCACATCTACCATAAACTGCTCAGCGGCAAGGAGGCCACCGGCCGGCGGCAGGGACCGGTCAGTTGCATCGCCCTCGCCGACGGCGGCGTCAAGGGATCGATCGCCCGGGGCATGCAGGCCGGCGGTAGTTGGAACGAGACCATCGCCGGCGACGGCCGCCTGCTGCATCTCGGCTTCAGCCCGGTCTTTCTGTACGCCAAAGCCGATCCCGAGGACTACCGGGTGCTGCACTACAACCAGGACGGAGATGACCGCTGGTGTTTCCCGGGCGGCATCCCCTATCTGGTCACCCCCATCCTCATCGACGGTCGCCTGATCTACCGCGGCTTCAATCACCTCTACTGCTTCGACCTGCGGGTGGGGAAACGGTAGAGCGATACCGGGTCGGCTCGCAGCCGAGCGGCCGGACTAAGCAGGGGGTGAGGAAGGGGGGCAAGCTCGTTCCCGACGGAGTCGAAAACGAGAACCGCATCCAACACCGCCGCCTTCATCCGCGCCTTCCGCCTCGCCATCGGCCTGCCGCCCGAGCGCTGGCGCCGGGCGCAGGCCATGGCTGAGGTGCCCATCGCGTTGGTCCTCCAGCCAGCAGCTGGACCGCATGAGCGGCTACGCAAGGCGGAGCCCAGGCCTGCATCAGTGGTCGCCGGCGGCGGCCCGCCGGTAGGCCGACGGACTGCAACCGTGGAGCTGCCGGAAGGCGCGGGCGAAATGGCGGCGGTCGGTATAGCCGCAGGACTGGGCGATGGCGTACAGCGGCCGCCGGGTCTGCGTCAGCAGGGCCCGGGCGACGGCGAAGCGGTGGCGTTGGATCTCCTCGTGCGGACTGCGCCCCCGCACGGCGCGCAGGTGTTTCTCCAGCGTCCGGCGCGCGACGCCGACCTGGAGCGCCAGGGTATCGACCGACAGGGCGCCGACGTCGCAGCGCCGGATGCAGGCCAAGGCGCCGGCGACGATGGGATCCTGTTGATGCTGGTGGTCGCTGCTGCTGCGCTCCGCGACCGGCCCCGGCGGAACGTGGATCAGGGGTGGCGGACGGTCGCCGTCGGCCAGCCAGCGCCACAGGGCCCGCGCCGCGGCGAGGCCGACCGCCTCGCTGGCCGGATCGACGCTGGTGAGGGGGACCGGCGCCATCTCGCAGACGAGCGGGTTGTTGTCGACGCCGACGATGCTGACGCCATCGGGTACCTGCAGACCCAGGGCGAGACAGGCGTCGAGCACCCGACGGGCCCGCATGTCGTGCTCGGCGAACACGCCGCACGGCAGCGGCGTGGCAGCGAGGACGCGGCGCAGCTGTGCCGGCGTCCCGGCGATGCACAGGCTCACCGGGATTCCGGCCGCCTCGGCCGCGAGCCGGAAACCCTCGCCCCGCTCCCGGGCGTACCAGGTGCCACCCTCGCTGACGTACACCAGGCGCGGCAGACCGCGGTCGATGAGGTGCTCGGCGGCCCGACGGCCGATCGCCCGATGGTCGACGACCACGCGCGGCAGGCTTCCGTCGGCCGGACCGCCGGAGAGGTCGATCACCGGCAGGCCGGAGGCGCATAGCGCGGCGCGTAACGCCGACGTCCGGGCGAAGCCGATCAGGCCATCGCAGCGCGGCACGATCTCGGTGAGGCGATCGACCTGCGGCCGCACCAGCTCGAAGGTGACCGGGCCGACCTCCTCGGCCAGCCGCCGCGCGCCGAGCGCGGCGCGGCGCGGGTAGTCGATCTCGGCCCAGAGCAGGAGGCCCATGCGCGTCGCCATGCCCCAACGGTACGCAAAAGGATCCCCACTGGTGCTGATTTCACGCCCCCTGCCGCCGTAGGATCTCAGACACAGACACCCGCTTGCGGGTGCGTTGGCCCAGGGCGGATCCACCGCCGGCCCAGTGCATCCGCCCAAGGAGGCTTCATGCGTTTGCTCTTCTGTCTCACGATCCTGCTGGCGGCGTCCCGGAGCGCCGGCGCCGACGAGATCCAGCTTCGGGTCGATTGCCGCACGAGCGCGGCCCCGGTGCACAATTTCTGGCATACCTTCGGCTTCAGCCCGATCTACGACCTGTTCCGCAACCCCTACCATGTCTACATGGCCTACGCCGGCTCGGTGCCCCACCAGGGCCTGACCCATGTGCGCATGCACCGCATAGTCAACATCATCGGCGTCGAATGGCAGGACGCCGAACCACGCTTCGACTGGGAGCGCCTCGACGCCGCCACCGATCTCCTGCGCCGCTACGGCCTGCATCACCACTTCGAATTCGATCTCAAGGGCAAGGGGCGCGGGGCGCCGAAAATCAAGGAGGCGAGCCGGGAGGCGGCCGCCAGACACCGCGCCATGGCGCGCGGCATCGCCACCCATGCGGTCGAACGCTACGGCCACGATACGGTGGCCTCCTGGTGGTGGGAGACCCCCAACGAGGGGCAGTTCCCCTGGAACGATGCCGGCGTGGTGTTCTGGGACGCGACGGTGCAGGGTCTGGCCGATGTCGATCCGGCCTTCGCCCGACGTTTCGGCGGTCCGGCCGCCCTCTATCGCAATGACCCGTTGGATTTCATCAAGAAGCTGGAGGCCAGCGAGAACAACCTCACCGGCGAGCGGCAGCACCAGGTCGGTTTCGTCTCCCACCACATCAAGAAGGGGGCCACCGAGCAGGTCGACAGCGAGATTGGTCACATCGAGCGCCTGCGCGAGGCCTTCCCGCGCTACGCCGAGATCCCCTTCGTCAACACCGAGCACGATCCCTGGAATGGCTGGGGCAAGGATCACGACTGGGCCTACGGACCGCGCGCTGCCAGCTGGATGGCCAACGCCATCGCCCAGCAGCAGCAGCGCATCATCGAGGACCTCGGCCAGCCGTATTTCTGCAGCACTGACAACGGGTTTCTCGGCCGGTCGCACGAGTGGACCAAGCGCACCCAGATGGTGCTCATCGGCCACGACGACAAGGGCTTTGCCCTGATCAAGAAACCGGCGCATACGGTGTTCACCATGCTGGCCCTGCTCGGTGACCGGCGTCTGCCGGTGGCCGGCGCCCCGCCGCTGCGCGAGGGCATCGGCGTGCTGGCCACCGCCCACGGCGAGAACCGCGAACAGATCGCGCTGCTGTGCTACAACGACACCCGCGCCGACACCGCGCTGGCGATCCGGCTCGACGGCCTGGGCGGTCAGGAGCGGATGCTCTCGCACCTGCGCCTCGACGCGACGCACGGCAATCCGTATCGTATCTGGCACGAGGCGGAGGGCCTGCCGTCGCCGGAAACGCTACAGGCGATGCGTGCCGAGATGGAACTGCCGTATCTGACCGAGCCGCAGGTCTACGACGGCGGCCCGCTGCGCTTCGACCTGCCGGCCGACAGCGTCAGCCTGGTGCTGCTCAGCACCAGGCCCGAGCGGCCGCCGGGCGAGGTCGATGGCCTCCAGGTGGTCGAGATGCCCGGTCTGCACGGTCCCGAGCACCTGCTGTTCTGGACCGGGCTCGCCTGTCGCACGCTGCGCGGCTACGAGGTCCTGGCCTCGGTCGACGGCGGACCCTACCAGCGCATCAATCAGGCCGACCTGCTCTGCACCGCCTTCATGTGGCCCAAGCCCGCCGGACAGGTTCGTTACCGTGTACGGGCCATCGATTTCTGGGGTCGCACGGGCGAGTGAGGCGCGGGGCCAGGCCATGCCCACCTCGCGAGCTGTCCGAACCTCAAGGGTCTAGCCCGCATCCCTCACGATACAACTGCTGCAAAGCCGTATCGCACCGCCACTACAGGACTTCGCTCGGTCGGCGGATCCTCACGTAGCGCTGCTACGCTCCGGTTCGCCTCGATCGCGAAGCCCTGCATTGACAGCACGCTACGACTTTTCGCGACGTTGCTCATGAGGGATCCGGTCTAGCCAGGATCCTTCATGCGCTTCCTGCGACAAGGACGCAACGCACTGCTATCACGACACCTCCTTCGGTCGGCCGATCCTTGCCAATAGTTGCTGTAACCACGACGGACTCCCACAGGCGGGCTCGGCCTATTGGATGCTTATCGGGTTCAGCTTGGCCCCCTGGCGGTGCACTGGCGAGAGCACCGCCTCCTGCTCGGGATCGCCGATGCAGTAGAGGTGGGTGGTGGAGCGGGTCCAGATGCGGTTGCCGCTGACGGTGAACCCCGCCCCGTAGTTGAAGACCTTGTCGAGCGGGCTCGGCTGCGCCTTGCCGTAATCGAGCGTGCCCAGGCGATTGGCGTGCACCTCGCCGATCTGGCCGTCCCGGTCGACGCGGGCAGCTGTGCTGAAGCCATGGTCGTTGAGGCCGATCAGGGTGTCGCCGGCGAGCAGGATGTAATGCCGGCTCTTCTTGCCCGGGTTGCGTTTGCTGGCGATCTGCTCGCCCGTCTCCAGGTTCAAGCTCTCGACCGTGCTGTCATCCATGTGATAGAGGATGCCGTCGCGCGCGACCAGGCCGGCCCAGTTGAGGTTTTTGCCCTGCCACAGGGCTTCGGCCGTGACCGTGTCGGCGTCCGGCGCCGACAGGCGCAAGGCGCAGACGCCCTGTTCATAGGGGTTCTTCTCCTTGGAGCGACCACCGTCGGCCGATTTGTTGGGCAGCACCACGACGTCGCCCGCCACCGCCACCGGTCGGCCGGTGCCGTTGCCGGCCAGGTTGGTGGCCAAGGTCTTGCCGTCGCGGGCGCGCAGGACCACGCCGTTGCCGCCGTAGTAGAGCACGTCCATGGCCTTGGACGGATCGCCGCCGACGTGCAGGCGCAGCGCCACCGGTTCGGCCTGATACCCGCCGCCGTAGGGAGCGGTCCACAGCGTCTCGCCGCTGCGCTTGTCGATGCCCATGCGGACCACGCCGCGGTTGGCCTTCTTCGCCTCGGGATCGTGGGTGGTGACCACCAGCAGATCGCCGACCAGGATCGGCGAAGGGATCGCGGGGGCCCGGGTGAAGCCACCGCCGTACCAGCGCTTCCAGACCATCTCGCCGTCGAGATCGACGCAGAACACCGCGCCGAAAGCGGTGCTGACGTAGATGTGCTCGCCATCGGAGACCGGAGTCTGCATGCTGATGCCCAGCGGATCCCACTTGCCACCCCAGGGATCGCGCAGGTAGCCGGCCTGCTGGATCTCCTTGCGCATCTCCAGCATCTCGGGGAAGTACTTCCTGGCGACTGTCTTGTAGAAATGGATCTGCTCGTATTTCTTGCTATCGATAACGTGGCCCTTGATGTCGGCCAGGGTCGCCGGCAGGTCGGGGATCAGGTCGCGCAGGGGTTCGGCCAGCTTCAGATAGCGTTCCGGGGTCAGCGGGACCTTGTTGCGGGTGCGCATCGCCGAGCCCATCGGTGCGTAGGCGCCGTAGATGCGTGCCTCGAGCTGGTTGTATTCCAGCACCATCTCGCGCAGGCGCGCGCCGTCGGGCACCAGGTCCCAGTGGTCGAGATCCTTGCGCCACAGCTCCTCGCCGGTGGCGGGGTCGATGCAGAACAGCTCGACGCCGGCGAACTCCGCCGCGCGGTCGGCGTAGTAGCCGAAACCGCCCCGGTCGTTGAGCGCATAGAGCCGCCCGCCGACCACGATCGGGGCGCCGTTGCTCCAGTTGTAGTGCGGCACCTTGTAGACGATGTTGACGTGGTTCTCGGCCACCGGCTTGTCGTATTTCTTGCCATCCTGCTTGGCGAAATCGGTCTCGTTCCAGGTCAGGACGGGCTCGCAATCGGGGATCACCCCGCTGCCGTCGTGGCAGAGGCCGATGTACTGCAGCGGCTGATGGCCCACCGGGGCGGTCTCGGCCGCGCCGGCGGTGCCGCAGGCCAGCAGGACGAGCATCGAGGCGAGTGGTCGGTGGATCGGCAGAATGGAGATCGGTAGAATGGACATGGAACTTTCCCGTACTAGGTGGTCGCGTGATGGCTGGGCGAAAGACACTCGCTCCGGCAGCAGAGCGCGACAATTGATAAGGGGTGGAACCGAGGTCGTTGTGTTGCAAAAGACACTTTATGTGCCATTATACGTCATGCCCGATACCGCCCCGCGCGCCCTGCTCCCGGGGGTGACGTCGAAGATCAGGGCAGAAGGCTGCCACCGGGCGAGGCCTGGAGCGACCGGCGCCGCCCGCTGCAATGCCACTTGGGCTGCGGGCGGAGCCTGCGCTATGGCTGGTAACCACTCATGCCCGATGGGCCTGAGTGGTTACCGCCAGACATCCTCCCCCGACGGCGTTCTCGCCGGGTCTGCACCGATGCGCAGATGGGCGGACAGGGCACAGGACGCCGTCACTCCGCCGGTGGCCTGGGATCGACGCCAGCTGGCCGGCGACTCGCCGGTGTGCTGGCGGAAGGCCCGCACGAAGGAGCTCGCGTCACGGTAGCCGACCTGGTGGGCCACCTCGGCCACCGACGCGTCGGTCTCCACCAGCCGCTTGCGGGCCTGGGCCAGACGTTCCCGGCGCAGCGCCTCCCCGGGGGCGCAGCAGCGGCTGGCCCGGTACTGGCGCTTGAGGTGGGCCACCGAGACGCGGAGGCGCTCGGCGATGCCGGCCACCGTCAGCGGCTCCGGGTAGCACAGGGCGATGAGATCGTCGCAGCGCTGGGCCAGGGCCTCGCTGTCGGCGGCGGGCGCCGCGTCGATGAAGCGGGACAGCACCCAGGTCGCCAGCGCCAGACTGGCGGTAAAGCGTTCGACAGGGCCGCGCCAGTAGTGCATCGTCAGGCCGTCGACCAGGTCACGGGCTTCGCTCAGGACCGCCTCCGGCACCAGGATCGGCAGCGGCCGGCCACCGAGCTCCCGCCACCCGGGCTCGGCCGGCTCGGTGTCGTTGATGGTGATCGGGGTCCCGCCCGGTGCGACGAAGCGGGTGCGCGGCAGCAGGGAGAAGGCGCCGTAGATCAGCTGGGCGCCGGGGTGGATGGTGGCCCGCATGCCGGGCTCGCTCAGTGCCACCTGGCCGGGACGCAGGTCGACGGCGCCCGCCGGCCCGGCCAGGGAGGTGGTCCCGGTGTTTTGGCGCCAGACGCCGTACAGGCGCAGCATGGCGGGCTTCCCATCCAGTGTCAGTGGTGTGGTAACGCCATGGAAGCGGCGGATGAAGTAGATGAAGGGGGTGATGGGCAGGTTGGGGTCCATGATGAGCCATACTGCATGCTGTGGGCTGTATTGCACGGCATTGTCAGCGTCAGTCCGGCGTAGGTCTTGATACGCCCGATGAAAGAGAGGAAAGGCGGGGGGAGCCCCACGATCGCAACCTTGGGTTGCGGGCGCAGCCCCTCCTTGGGCCAGAGTCGCTCTTCGTGCACAAGGAGTCTTCAATGAGAACCGTCGCCCGTCTGTCCGCACCGTCCATGATCCTGCCCCTCCTGGCCCTGGCGCTCGCTGCGCCGGCCGCGGACACGATCGACTATCCCGCCTGGCGCGGCGCCGATGGCTCCGGTGCGGCGCGCGACAGCGGCGCCGAACTGGTCGAGCGCTTCGCCGACGGCCGCTTCGCCTGGGCCAGCGAGGCCGAGAACCCGCTGCCCTACGACTACAAGGGCCTCGGCCGGCCGCAGCGGATGATCGGCAACGGCGGCTACGGTCCGCCGGTGCTCGCCGACGGCCGCCTCTACGTCGCCACCTTCACCCCGACGGGTCCGCTGGCGACGGTCTTCTGGGAGAACGTCGACGAGGACAGCCCCGACGCGGTCAAGCACATCGACGCCGACGACACCCTGACCTGCCTCGACGCCGTCACCGGCCTGACCCTGTGGCAGACCCGCATCCCCGAGAGCGGCATCAACTTCGCCGCCAAGATGTACGCCGGCCAGTACGCGCCCTGCGTGGCCGACGGCCGCGTGGTCTGGGTCGGCTGTCTGGGCCAGATGCACTGCGTCGATGCCGTCAGCGGCGAGCACCTGTGGTCGCAGAGCACCGGCGGCAGCGCCGAGCTGGACGCCCGCTACCGGCGCTATCTGCTCGACGTCGGCAAGATCGGCGGCCGGGGGCCGAACGATCCCGGTTTCGAGAACTGGCAGCCGACGCCCGATGCGCCGCTGAGCGAGGCGGAGCGCTCCGGTAGCCGCGGCTTCGGCTGGGACAGCGCCACCCGGGTGATCGACGGCGTGGTCGTCGCCAACACCCGCGACGGCGACGCGGTGGCGCACGATCTGGCCACCGGCGCGCAACGCTGGCGCCGCCGCGGCGCCCTGGCCGCGACCCGCGGGCCGCTGATCTGGCGCCACGGCGACCAAGGCCACGTGGTGACGGTCAACAACTCGCAGATCGCCTGCCTCGATCCGCGCACCGGCGCCGAACGCTGGACCACCCCCTGCGGCGGCGGCAGCTACAACGGCCACACGCCGGCGATCCACGGCGACCGGCTGGTCGCCACCGGGCCCGACGGCGGCGGCTTCGCCTGCTGGCGGCTGCGCCCGGACGGTGCCGAGAAACTGTGGGAGCTGCCGAAGCTGTTCGCCTCCGGCTACGAGAGCCCGCTGCTCTACCGCGACCACCTGTGGATCTCGCGGCTCCACGCCAAGAAGGCATTGGGGCAGTGGGACGACCTCGCCACGCGCTGGCCGCAGGCCTTCACCGACCAGGCGCGCCAGGCCCTGCTCACGGACGACGGCCGCCCGGCTTTCCGCAACCTGCTCGCCTGCGTCGCCCTGGCCGACGGGACGGTCACCGCCTGCGTCGGCATGCCGATGCTCGATCACGCCTCGCTGGTGGCGAGCGACGGCCGGCTGGTGCTCAACACCTACGGCCTGACCCTGATGGACGCCGATCCCACCGCCCCGCGCATCCTCGACACCCTCGACGTGCAGAACATCTGGTGCACGACCCCGGTGATCGCCGGTGGCCGCGTCTATTTCCGCGGCACCCGGCATCTGGTCAACTGCTGGGATCTGCGCAAGCATGAGACGCCGCAGACCGCCGCCGAGGGGGACTGGCGCAACGCACTCATCCGTCTCGATCTGGCCGGCATCCGCCAGCCCACCGAGGACCGCCGGGTCACCTACCGGCGCGGCGGGACCGCGCCGATGCCGCCGGGCGAGGACCTGCGCCTGCACCTGCGCAGCCGCGACGGCGTCATCCGCCAGGCCTGGATGACCTACGGCCCAGCGCATGCCGACCCCGAGCAGGTGTGGACCGACGGGTTGACCCTCACCGACGGTCGCCTGCAGGGGCGCCTGCGTGCCCAGGCCGTGGGCCTGCCCTACCACCCGCAGCTCGACGTGGACCTGCGCGGCGCCGAGATCACCGGCAGCTACCACGACGCGGCCACCGGCGAGGCCCGGGAAGGCGCCATCGGCGGCAGCGCCAGCCGTATTGTGCGCGGCAACGCCACGGTCGCGATGCGCCTGCGCCGCGAGTGGAACGGCGGCATGAATCCGGGCCACCAGACCTTCCTGGACTTCCGTCTGGAGGACGGCGTCGGGGTCGAGCCGCGGCTCTACACGCGCGGCGACCAGGCCGAGACCTGGACGCCGACCTTCGAGCAGTTCGACGTGACCTACCGCGACGGCGTGCTCACCGGCGACCTGCGGCTCACCTGCGAGAGCCACGGCCACGCCAAGAGCGGCGACTACC
>CAZTGE010000060.1:0-4611 GCA_964612995.1 uncultured candidatus Brocadiaceae bacterium
GACGACCGAGGCGCGTGGGGGTACGCGGCGAAGCCGCGAGGGGGCAGCGCCCCCCTCTGAAAAAATCTCAGAATTCCTGCGTTGTGAGCAGATCGAAGCCCTTGGACTTCATCTGGGTGAACATCCCGGTGACGATGTTGTCCCAGGTGTATCGCGGGATGACCGAGCCGTAGGCCTTGTTGGCGACCTCCTGCCAGGCGTCGTCGTCGAGCTTGAGGTAGTCGAGCACTGCGTCGGCGGCGGCGCGGATGTCCTTGCCGCGCACGACGGTGCCGCCGCCGGCCGGCGCGATGGTATCGGTGACCACCGGGATGTGCTCGGTGCCGACCACCGGAATGCCGCTGGCCGCGGCCTCGCAGGCGGCCATGCCGAAGCCCTCCATCACCGACATGGTGAGGAAGACCTTGGCCGTCTTGATGATATTGGGCAGGATCTGGCTGCCCGCCCCGCTCTGCGGCAGATCGCGCGGAGAGAAGATGTGGATGCGGTCGCCGAGGTCCTCGGCTTCGATGATCGAATGGATCCGCTGGGCCACACCCGGTTCCATCTTCTCGTCGAGGTTGAGGAACATGTTGATGTCGTCGGTCTCCTGGGCCACCAGGGCGAAGGCCTCGACCGCCTTGTCCTTGTCCTTGAGCACGTCGGACCGGCCGAATTCGCAGATATGGGGTCGCTTGAACAGCTCTTCCGGCAGGTTGAGGAACTCCGCGTGGCGGCGTGCGGCCCGGCCCGAGATCTGGTCATATTCCAGCGGTGAGAACCGCTGGGTATCGACGCCGGGATAGATGTCGATCAGCTTGTCGCTCCAATCGCGGCCGTGGGCGTCGACCAGATCGTCGCGCACCAGCTTGGAGGTGGAACCGACCATGTCGACCTGCTCGAGCACGCGTTCCTCGTAGCGCTCGCGGATGAAGATGCTGTGGTGCTCCTGCTGCGCCGGGCTCAGCGGCGCTTTCTTCATGCCCACCGGCTCGTGCGGTACCCAGACGTGGACCGCGTCGGGGAAATGCTCGCACAGCATGGAGCCCATGAGCCCGCCGTCCCAGAAGTGGGATATGATAAGATCGGGGCGATAGTCGCGCGGGAAGGTCCTGAGGATCGGGTCGATCGCCGATGCGATCAACGCGCCGGTGAGGTACTCCTTGCGCATGAAGGCCGCGACGTCGTCGGCCACGTGCATGACGTAGAGTTCGCGATCGGGATCCTTGGTGGTGCCCTCGCGCATGCGCTCGGTGTAGGGATGGACGAAGCCGCCGCGGTTGAGCACGGTCACCCGGCAATCGTAGAGGTCGTGGATCTGCTGGGCCATGTTCTGGACGTAGATGTTCTGGCCGCCGGTGTCCGGCAGGCCGGGGAAGATATCCAGTTCGTGGATGCCATGCCAGGTGATCAGGAGCACATCATCCATGGGAATACCTCCGTCGCGTGGGGCGCTGTTTCGGGGCTGTGATCGTAGCAGGCGCAGTGTGAGCGCGCAAACCGCGGCCGCAGTTACGCTGGCCGCGGATCGCGACGGATGGCACGGGGTCCGTGTAGTTGCGCCTGCACGTGCAGCCGGGCGCGCTGCGCGCGCAGGTGCCGGCCGCTTCACCGGTGTTTCGTGGCCCGGACTCAGCGCAGGGCGATCGCAGAAGCGGCGAGGAGGATCTCGCCCATCATCCCGGTGGTCTTGTAGGTGAAGCCACCCTCCGGCTCCAGGGTGCGTTCGTAGGCGTGCAGGCGCAAGGGGCCGGCATGCTTGAGGCGCACGTCCAGCTCGCTGCGTCGGGTCCAGAGGGGTTTCTCATGCGCTGGGATCCCGCCGTGAAAGGCGAGTGGCACCACCGTGAACAGGTAGACCGTGCCACCATCGGGAGCCCGGCAGGAGAGCGCCTGCTTGATGCCCGAACGGACCGCCAGCAGGTCGAGGTCGCGCAGCGGCGCGGGCAGCCGGTGCGGGGGGAGGTTGCGATCGGTGGTCACGCTGGTGTCAGGGGTGAAGCGGCGCACGGCCATGCCTGGTTGCCGGCCGATGACGACCTGGGCGGGTCCGTCGACGGCGGATGGTTCTTCGGCTTCGGCTTCGACTTTGGCTTCGGCTTCGGCTTCGGCTTCGGCTTCGGCATCGGCCACCGCAGGCGGTTCCGGCTGCGGTGGAGCCAGCTCGTTCAGGCGTGCGCGCAGGAACCCGGCGAGCGGATGCTCGCTGGCCGCGTCGAGCCAACCGCGCGCGAGATCGAATTCCTGGTTGCGGATCGCCGAGTGGGTCGCGGCGATGAGGGCGTCGGGTTCCTGCGGGTCCCAGGGCTCGAGTCCGGCCTGATGCGCGTGGAGGGTGATGTCTTCGAGCGGGACGGCCAGGCCCATGTTGCCGCCGGGGATCTCGCGGCTCAGGCGCAGGTACTCATCGTCGTGGGCGGCATAGGTGCCGCTGCGGTGATGGTTGCCCACGGCGATTGCGACCTCGCCGGCGGCGGAGCTGGCCGCGGTGATGATCTGCTTGCGGCGCTGGATCAGGGCATCGCTCACGCCCAGTGCCACGTTCAGCGGGGTGACCGCTTCGCCGAGGCTGTCGATCGCCTCGGTGACGACCGTGCGCGCGGCATCGGGTTCGCCCTGGTCGAGTTCGCGCCAGAAGCGCTCCATCGCAGCATCGGCCACCCGCGCAGTCTCGGCCGCTTGCGCTTCGCGCGCGCGTTTGGCCTCGGCGTGGAGCGCGCGGATACGGTCCTCACGCTCGCGCAGGCCAGCCACGTAGGGGACCGCGCGCAGCTCGTCGAGTGCCTGCTTCATCGCCGGCCAGTCCTGGGCTTCGGCGGCAGCACGCGCGGTGCCCAGGTGTGCGTCGAGGGCAGCGTTGGCCTCGCGCTCGATCTCCCGCCGGGATTCGCGCCAGAAGGCGGCCTCGGCTGTACGCAGGCGCGGTGGCAGCTTGTCGATCAGGGCGAGGGCGGCGTCGTGGTCACCATTCGTACGGTGGCGTTGGAGTGCCTGGCGCGCACGGGCCATCGCCTCCGGCGGTGGGGAGCGCCGGTCGGGTCGACCTCCACGCGGTGGGTCGGCCGGTTCAGGCGTGGTCGCGGCGACCTCGGGCCCGGTCGCGGGTCTACCGCTCGGTTCGCCTTGCGGTGGTGGCGGCTTGGCCGTCGGGGCCGGCTGGCTGTCCGCGTTCGTCGAGGCGTCGACGTCTGCGTTTGCGGCGGTGTCCGCGGAATCATCTGGACCGGCGAGGAGGATGCCGCCGCCGAGCAGGGCCAGGGCGAGGACCACGGCGCCGGAGATCAGCAGCCTGCGCGAGCCGGACGGATCCTGAGGTCCGCGCGGCTGACGCCTGGCCTGGCGCTCGGCGCGTTGCTGGCGCTCGGCACGTTGCGGGCGGTTGAGGACCGTTGGCGCGCGACCTTCGGCGATCGCGTCGAGATCGGCGATCAGCGCTGCAGCGTCGGCGTAGCGCTGCTCCGGCTGCTTGCGCAACAGGCGTGCGATGACCGCCTCGATCGCGGGAGAGCAATCGGGCCGGACGCTGCGCAGACGCGGGGGCTGCTTGGTCACATGGGCGATGAGCACGGCCGCGGGGGTCGGTTCCGGGAATGGGCATGCGCCGGTGAGCGCGCGGAACATGGTTGCGCCGAGCGAATAGAGGTCGCAGCGATGGTCGACGTCCTGCCCGCGGGCCTGCTCGGGAGCGAGGAAGTGCGGTGTGCCGAGCACGGAGCCATCGAGCGTCAGGTTCGACTCGCCGCTGACTGGTTTGGCCAGCCCGAGGTCGGTGAGTTTGACCTCGCCGTTCACGGTGATGAGGATGTTGTCGGGTTTGACGTCGCGATGGACCAGCCCCTGCCGATGCGCCTCGCTCAGGGCGCGGGCCACGTCGCGCATCCACTCCACCACTGTGTGTTCGTCGACCGGCTCGCCGCGCTCGCGCAGTTCCTGCTCGAGCGTGCGCCCGTCGATGTACTCCATCGAGAAGAAGTGGTAGCCGTCGGCGTGGCCGACGTCATGGACGTGGACCAGATTGGGGTGCGCGCAGCGTCCCGCACAACGGGCCTCGCGCTCGAAGCGCTGGACGAAGGTCGCGTCGGTGGCGAGTTTCGGAGGGAGGATCTTGAGCGCGACCATGCGATCCATCGCCACCTGCCGGGCGAGGAATACCGCACCCATGCCGCCCTGGCCGAGCTTGCGGACGATTTCGTAGCCGCCGATGGTCTGGGCCATATCCCGTCCTCCAGATTGATTATACCCCGCATGCGGCCGGGGGTTACAGGGGTCAGGGCGACGAGGTGGCGGTACGCAGCGCGAGGGCGGTGGTACCGAGGATGCGCTGCCGATGGAGTCTGACGAGCCGTCTGAACCGGGCCTCGTCGCGATAACGGTCAAGATCGCCGTCCTGGTCCAGCCAGATCAGGATATAGGGCGAGCGTGCTGCGGCCAGCGCGGCTTCGAAGGCGCGGTAGAAGGCTTCGCGGTGGCCGCAGACCGCGTGATACCAAGCACGGAGGATCAGCTCCTGGTCCTGCACGTCAGGCGGCGCTGCGAGCGTGGCGAAACGAGCGTCGCCGGCCTCCAGCCGACCGGCGAGTACCAGACAGCCGGCTTCGAGCAGCGCGAGATGGCTGTCCTCGGGATTGATCG
>CAZTGE010000060.1:4711-23703 GCA_964612995.1 uncultured candidatus Brocadiaceae bacterium
GTCCTCGGGATTGATCGCCCGGGCACGCTCGACGGTGTCCAGCGCCTGGAGCGGCTGGCCAGCGTCTTTGAGGCAGGCTGCGAGCAGACCCAGCTGGCGCGCCCGGCTGCGGCTGTCCGGCGGGCAGAGCGCGACCGCGCGGCGCTGGTGGTGTACCGCGGCGGCATACGCGTCGAGCGAGCGGTAGCAGGAGGCGAGCGCAGCATGGTGTGAATGGCCACGGTCTGTCCGCCGCCTCGGAGCTTACCGGGGCCATCGCCGCGCGGTCATCGTCCATGGTCCGTTTGCATCGATGACCGGTCTGGCCGCCGATCCGCAGGCATTGTGCAATTGGTGCAGGTGCCGCTTGAAGGCGTCGAGGCACGACCAGGATCCGCCCCGATGACCCGGGTGTTCGCCCATCTCTCGGCTGAGAACAGCGCTTGTTACCGTGCGGTGCTGGACCGGTTCGTGGCGGCGAAGGAGCGCTACCGCCTGCACCTGCGGCCGGAGGAGTTGTGGAGCGATCTGCTGGCGGCCGGCATGGCGGACCTGTTCGACGGAGCGGAGCATGTGCAGCTGCAGTTGCGCCAGCTCGAGGGCTGGGGCAATCTCATTGCCACCCATGACAGCAGCGAGGTGCGCACCGTCGAGGAGTTCAACCGCGCGCGCTTTCTCTACCAGCTCTCACGCGAGGGCGAAGCGGCGGAGGCAGCGCTGGCCGTCTTCCGTGAACGCATCGCCGATCCGGGTGCGTTGCAGACCGCGGCCTTGAGCGACATCGTCGACCACCTCCAGGCGCTGATCGCGTTGGTGCGCAGTGAGCACGGCGACGCGGCGCGGGTCCATCAGGCCTGCAGTCAGCTGTTCGCCCGCTTCGACGGTCTGGCCGAGCAGGCGCGGGCCTTTCTGGCTTCGCTGCGACGCAGTCTGGATCTGCGTGGCGCCGGGGTGGACGACTTCCTCGCCTACAAGGAACATCTCGTCGGCTATGTCGAGCGGTTCCTGCGCGAGCTGACCGTCAGCGCCGGCGCCATCGTCGAGGCCATTACCGCGTTGGAGGCGGACGGGATGACCGCGTGGCTGGTGCGCGCCGCCGACCGCGATCTCTCCGACGAGCTGCGGCGGGACGCCGAGGCCCGCGCTGCGCGCCAGGCCCAGTGGCAGCGGCGCTGGGCGGGCTTGCGCTCGTGGTTCCTTGGCGACGGCGAATGCCCGGCACAGTACACCGAGTTGCGGGCGCATACCCGATCGGCGCTCACGGGGTTGCTCCAGGCCCTCTCGGCGATCCACGATGCTCGCCTGCGGCGTAGCGACCGCGTTGCCGACCTGCGTTGCCTCGCGCGCTGGTTCGCCACCGCCGACAGCGATGCGGCGATGCACGCGCTCTACCGCCAGAGCTTCCTCCTGGCCCCAGGCCGACACCTGATGGTCAATGACGACACGCTCGATGTGCGCGAGCAGGAACCCGTATCGCCGTCCGCGAGTTGGCTCGAGGCGCCGCCGATGGTGCTCGCCCCGCAGCTGCGCAAGGCCGGGCGCCTGCGCCAGGGGCCCGGCAAGCCGGCGGTGGTGCTCGACCACGGTCTGGCCAAGGCCGAGATGCGCCAGCGCCTGGTTGAAGAAGCCGCCGCACTGGCGCGCGCCCGCGCCGCCATCGCCACCGGACGCGTCACCCGGCTCTCCGAATTGGAGATTGCCGATCCGCTCGCCTTCGAGGTGCTGCTCGCGTGCCTCGGCGCGGTGCTCGCGGAGCGGACCGATCCGACGGCCACTGTCGAAACCGTCTCTGGCGACGGTTCGCTGCGCGTGCGTTGCACGCCCGTGGTCGGTGCGCCCGAGGTCATCCTTGCCGTCCCCGGCGGCGAGCTGAGTGGCCCCGACCTGGAACTGCAGATCGAGGAGGCGTGGTCGTGAATGCCCGTGCCGCCCTGTTGCAGCACCGGGTAGATGCAGCTGTGGCCGAGGAGCGTCGCCGCGCGCTGCGCGCGCTCCTGCAGCGGCCGCTGTTCCATCGCGACGCGGACCGCGAGCTGTTCGTGCTGGCCCGGCGCCACGAGGACTACCTGCGCGTATGGTTCCAGGCCCACCCCGGCTGGGTGCTGCACGGCCACGTCAGTTGCTTGCGCCTGCTCAAGGTCCCCTCGCCGCTGTTGCCGGTGGATCGCAGCCATCCGGCGCGCGATCCCCGCCACGGCCAGCCGTTCACACGGCGGCGCTATGTGCTGTTGTGTCTGGCGCTGGCCACCTGCGAGCGCAGCGGCCGGCAGATCACCCTCGGCCGGTTGGCCGAGGATATCCAGGGGCAACTCGCCGGCGATCCGGTGCTCGTCGCTGCCGGAATCGGTCTCGACCTCGAGCGGCGGCCCGACCGCGGCGATCTGGTGGCGGTGGGGCGGATGCTGCTCGACTGGCGCTTGCTGGAACGCGTCCAGGGCGACGAGGACCGCTTCGTCGCCACCGGCGAGGACTGTCTCTACACGATCCACCGCGAGGTGCTCGCGCGGCTCATGGCCGTGCGCCAGGGCCCGAGCCTGATCGAGGACGAGGATATGGACGGCCGCCTGCGCGCGCTGCAACACGAGCCGGCAGGCGGTGGCGACGAGGAGCGACGGCGACGCCTGCGCCAGGGGCTCAAGCGGGCTCTGCTGGAACGACCCGTCGTCTATTACCGGCAGCTGCCATCGGACGCGGCTGACTACCTGCGCTCGCAGCAGAGCCATCTGGTGCATGAGCTGTGCGAGGCCACCGGCCTTATCGCCGAGCAGCGGCAGGAGGGGGTGGCGTTGGTGGACGACCAGTTCGAACTCGCCGACTTCCGCCTGCCGCAGGAGGGCACCGATGGCCACGCCGCGCTGCTGCTGGCCGAGTTCTGCGCGGGCGCATTGCGCGACGGCGCGATGGCGGTGCCGCTGGCCGCCTGCGAGGCCCATCTGGCCGATGCCGCCGAGCGCTTCGGCGCGCAATGGCGCAGAGACGCAACGACTGCCGAGGGCGCGCGCCAGCTCTGTCGGCATCTGCTCGATCGTCTGCAGGCCCTCGGCCTCGTCGTCTGCAACGGCGACGGGGTGCGCCCGCAGGCAGCCATCGCCCGCTATGCCCTCGACGCGGAAGCCTCCGATGACGAGACGGAAGACGCAGGCGAACAACTGGATCTCTTCGGAGGCGAACACACATGACCGTCGCCACCCGCTGGCAGCCCACCCGCTGCGGTCTGCTCAACCTCTACCGCTACGATGACGAGGTCTTCCGGTTTGCTGGCGGGCGCCTGCTGTTGCGTGGCAACAACGGCTGTGGCAAGACCCGGGTACTGGCGCTCACGCTGCCGTTCCTGTTCGACGGCGTGATCTCTCCGGCACGGGTCGAACCCGATGGCGACCGCAGCCGCCGCTTCGAATGGCACCTGCTCATGGACCGCTACCACGAGCGCACCGGCTACACCTGGCTCGAATTCGCGCGCACCGACGAATCCGGTGCCACCTGCATCTGCACCATCGGCTGCGGCCTGCGCGCCCTCGCTGGCCACCAGGGCCTGCGCGCGAAGTGGTACTTCGTCACGCCGCAACGCGTCGGTCCCGACTTCCCGCTCAAGCGCGAGGACGGCACGCCGTGGAACCGCGACCAGTGCAAGCAGGCGCTCGACGGGCAGGGCATGCTCTACGATACCGCCGAGGCCTACCGCCACGCGGTGGACGAGGCGCTCTTCGGGCTCGGCACGCATCGTTACCGCAGTCTCGTCGATCTGCTGATCGAACTACGTCGACCGCAGCTCTCGCGCACCCTCGACGAGCTGCGGCTCACCGCCGCGCTCTCTGACGCGCTGCCGCCCATCGATCCGGGTGTGATCGCCGAGGTCGCGGAGAACTTCCAGGCGCTGGAGGCCGACCGCGAGGAGTTGCGCGCTGCGTGCGAGGCGCACGAAGCGGTCACCGTCTTCCAGCGGGTCTACCGCGACTATCTCGCCGTACGTGCGCGGCTGCTGGCCGATCGGGTGCGTCGCGAACACACGAGCTACGACGATGCGCAGCGCCGGTTGGGCGCCGCCGTCGAACGCATCGATGCGGCCAGGTCGTGTCTGGTCGCGATCGCTGAGGCGCAGACGCGGGTGGCCGAAGCGCGCCAGACGGCGCGTGGCGAGGAAGAGGCGCTGCGCGCGTCGGACACCATGCGCAGCGCCGAGTCGCTGGCCCGTCTGCGCGACGAGTGCGAACGCGTGATCGCCCGGGCCGAGGCCGATCGGGTGGCGTGGGAGCAGGCCGTTGCCGAGGTCTCGGCCTGGGAGGAACGCCGTGATGAGAGCGCCGCGACCTTGGCCCAGGCCGAACGCATGGCGGCCGAAGCGGGCGCGAGGGTGCGAGCCGACGGGGCGCCACTCGGGTGCGAGCCGGGGGCGGGCGAGCCCGATGCCGCCGGCTGGGAGCGCCTGCAGGTCGATGCGGAGTCGCTGCGCGGTGCGGTGCGCCTGCTGCGCGCCGACGCGCGACGGCTCGCCGCGGCACGCGAGCGCGAGCAGCTCGCCGCCGAGCAGCGTGCCGACGCCGAGGCCGCGCGCGACGCGGCCCAGGCCGGGGCCGAAGCCGCCGACGATGCATTTGCGTGTGCATGCGCCGCGCACCGCGATGGCGTCAACGCCCATCTCGCCGAGAACCCGGGTTTCGCGCTCGACGCGCAGCGGCTGCAAGATGACCTCGCCGCCTGGCTGCGCGATCCGCGCGAGGCCGACCCCGTGGCCGCGGCGTTCGAGCACGCGGCCCGGCTCGTCTTCCAGGAGCTGGCGGCCGAGGAGGGGCGCCGGGCACTGGATCGCGAGGCCATCGAGCGCGAGCGCGCCGAACTGGAAGCCGAGGCCGAGGCCTTGCGCGCCGGCGTCGATCCCGCACCCGCACTCGCGCCGTGGCGCCGCGCGCGCGAGGACGGACGCGCCGGCGCCCCGCTGTGGGCCTGCTGCGACTTCGTTGACGACCTGTCGGCCGACGAGCGAGCCTGTCTCGAGGCCGCGCTCGAGGGGGCGCAACTGCTGGACGCCTGGATCACCCCTGAGGGTGCCCTGCACGATCCCGCCACCGGCGACGTGCTCCTGGGCGCCAGCGAGCAACCGGCGCAATCCGAAGAGCCGCATCTGGGGATGTGGCTGCAACCATCGTCCGATGCGGACATCGACGCCGCGGTCATCGCCCGTGCGCTCGTCGGCGTCGGCGGGGCTCCCGATACGGCCCCGTTATGGGTGGATACCACGGGGCGATGGGCAGCGGGCGAGTTGCGCGGCCGGGCGGCGAAACCGGCGGCCGCCCACATCGGTGCCGCCACGCGTGCGGCCGAGCGCGAACGGCGTCTGTGCGCCATCGCCACCCGGCTCTTGCAGCTGGCCAACGCCGAGGCCGACATCGACGATGCCCTGCATCGGCTCGGCGCGCGGCGAGAAGCGGTGCAGGCGTGGTGCGACGCCGCGCCCGGCGCAGAGGGGCCGCGCGCGGCCTGGCGCACGCGCGAGGATGCCGCGCGGCAATTACAGGAGCGACGCCACCAGCTGGCCGCGGCGCAGGAGCTCTGCAGCCAGCGCCATGACGAGTGCGAGCAGGCGTGTACGGCCCTGCGCGAACGCGCGAACGACTGCGGGCTGGGTGTGTGGATCGACGATCTCGACGGGCTCGACGAAGCCGTGCACGGCTACCACCGCGCGCTGGGCGAATGGCGCCGGGTGGTTGAGATCGCACAGGCACGCCGCGAGCGCCACGATCAGATTGCCGCCGACGCCACCGCCTCTGGCGAGCGTGCCGCGCGGCAACGGGCGCGCGCCGAGGAGAGCAGCGGACTGGCCCGGACTCGCGAACGCGAGCGGGCGGTACTGGAGGAGACCCAGGGCGCGGCCGTCGAGGCCCTGCTGGCCCGGCTCGACGATCTGCGTCGGCGGCTGGAGGCGCAGGAGGCCGAGGAGCGCCGCCTGCGCACCGAGGAACTCGCGCGCAATCGCGACGAGGCCGAGGCCGACGGCCAGCGCAAGGAGGCCGAACGCGTGCTGGCCGCGGCCACCGAGCGCCGCGGCCAGGCGCTGGCGGCGTTGCGGGCGGTCTGCGCGCGCGAACTGCTGGCCGGCCTCGGCGAACGCTGGCGTTCTCCACTCACCGCCGATGCATCCGACACGCAGGTGGTGCAGTGCGCGCGCGAACTGGCGAAGGTCTTCGCTGACACGGCCTGCGATGAACGCGCCGTCAGCAATGTGGGTACGCGCATCGGTGAAGCCAACCAGACCCTGCAGACGGCGCTCTCGATTCACGATCACCGCGTGCACATCGAAGACCTCCACGGCATCTGGCAAGTGCGCGTGCCCTACATGGGCGGCGAGTGCGATATCGCACAACTCGCGGTGCGCCTGGCCGATGACATCGATCAGCGCCACCACCTGCTCACGGTCAGAGAGCGCGAGGTCATCGAGAACTTCCTCATCGACGAGGCCTGCGAGCAGCTCCATCGCTTGTTACACGAAGCGGAGACCTGGACTGCCGACGTCAACCGCGAGCTCGCTGAGCGGCCGATGTCCACCGGGCTGGCGCTGCGGTTCCGTCGGGTGGTGGCCGCCGACGCTCCCGCGGGCTGCGCTGAGGCCTGCGATCGTTTGCTGCGGCCGGCCCACGCATGGTCTCCTGACGACCGTGCCGCGCTCAACGACTTTCTCCAGCGCGGCATCGCCGCGGCGCGCGAGACGCTGCCGGGCCACAGCTGGCAGGATCAACTCGCGCTTGCGCTCGACTACCGCCGGTGGCACCAGATCAGCATCGAGCGGCGTCAGAACGGCACGTGGGCGCGGCTCACGCGCCGGTCGCACGGCACCGGTTCCGGCGGTGAGAAGGCGATCGCGCTCACGGTGCCGCAATTCGCCGCCGCCGCCGCGCACTACCGCGCCTCGCAGACCGCGCCGCGGCTGATCATGCTCGACGAGGCCTTCGTGGGAATCGACGCCGACATGCGCCGCAAGTGCATGGGCCTGCTGGTGGCCTTCGACCTCGACGTGGTCATGACCAGCGAACGCGAGTGGGGCTGCTACGATACGGTACCGCACCTCGCCATCTACCAGATCGCCGCCGCCCCTGGCGGCGAGTGTGTGGCTACCACGCGCTACGAATGGAACGGCAAGGAACGTGTGCGGGAGGGCGGTGACTGATGGTGGTCGATCCGGTTCGCCTGCGCAAGGTGCTGGGCGTGCCGGCGTGGACATGGCTGCGCGCGCGTTTGCGCAAGCGCCTGGCGGCGGGGCGCGGGCTGCCGGCGCTCGCCGTGCTACGCGCGCCGAGCGAAGAGGAGCGCCGGGCTGCCAACGCCCTTTTCGCCACCCCCGGGGCCACCGGCCCGGTGCGCGTGCGTCTCGATGCCCTGACCGCGGCGCTGCAGGAGGCTGGTCTGGCCGTGGAGGTACGCCAGGCCCTGGAGATCATCGACGGTCCCATCCCGGACCGCGCTGGTGATGCGGCGCGCGATCGCGCCACCTGGGAGGCCATCGACGCGCGCGCCCGCGCGCGCATCCCCGACCCGCACGCGCAGCTGCCGGCCATCGCCGCCGCCGGGCTGTGGCGCCGCATGAGCGCCGGCGACGCGCAACAGGCGGCTGCGTGGGTCGATGCGCTGGCGGCGATCGTTGTCGGCTGCGACGGGTTGCATCTGGGCGAGCTCGCCGCGCGCGTCACCGGCGATGCCCACGCCCTCGATCGTGGCACCCCGCTCGGGCGCCTCGCCGTGCGCCTGCTCGGCGGAGACGACGAGAGCTGGCGCGAGACCTGGCAACGCGCCGGCGTGGTGGTGGGCGAAACCACCTCCACCGTGCTCACGCTCAACCTGCGCTGGGCACAAGGGCCGCTTGCCGGTGCATGGAACGCCCATGCTGCGGTGCGGGAGCCGCTGGTGCTCACGGCCCGGGTGTTGGCGGTCGAGCGTGCACCGGTGCCGGTGCCGGTTGGCCGCCTGTTCGTCTGCGAGAACCCGACGGTCCTCGAAGCGGCCGCCCGGCGTGGATGCACCGCCCCGCTGGTGTGCATCGCCGGGCAGCCGGGTGCGGCGGCGTTGATGTTGCTGGCGCGCTGCAACGACGCCGAGCTGTGCTACCACGGCGACTTCGACTGGGCCGGCATCACCATCGCCAACGGTCTGGCCCGGCGTTTCCGGCGTTTCCGGCCCTGGCGGTTCACCGCCGCCGACCTGCGTGCAGCCGATGCGCTCCCCGGCCCGCCGCTCGTCGGCGAGCCCGTGGCGGCGGCCTGGGACGACGATCTGTGCACCGGCTTGCGCGCACGCGGCCGCGCGTTGCACGAAGAAGCCGTTCTCGATGTGCTCACGAAGGATGTGCGATGACCACCGACACGATCACCTTCCGCGATCGCCTCGCCCGTCTCAGCTTCCGCCGCGCGGCGAAGCTGCTCGGCCCCGAAGGCGAGCACCTCATCCACCTTGGCGGGCGGCACGAGTTCGACAACCTCGACGAGGTCTATCTGCTGGTCAGCGACGGCACCATCGAGGAGAGCATGCTGCAGGTAGCTGCTCAGGCCCAACGGGCATGAGTGGTTACCTCGCCCTTTTTCGGGTCCCCATCGTACTGTGGGGGGTACGCGCCGAAGGCGCGAGGGGGCAGCGCTGCCTTCCCAGGAACTTCCCGCGCCATCACGCCCACTCGACACGTTCGTGGGCCGGATCGCGTCATTGCGGCAAACGGCCGGGGCGGCCAGGTTCCTGGCTCTTCGCCGCCGGACCATCGGGCCGGCGGGGGTTCTGAAGGAAGCCTCTGGCGGTCACGGGCCGGGTCGCTGACGGTCGACTCGCGGGGTCATGACCCGATGCCCCGGCCACGGTGGTGGAGGGGGGGCGCACTCGTACTCGATTGAGCCGGTGGCTGCAGGTCGTCGGCATGCCCACGCTCGCCGACCCGGTACCGCAGATGCCGGTCGGCGTCAGCAGATGGGTGGCGTCAGCCAGCCTCGCCGATAATCACTTGTGGAACAGGCGCCCGATCCAGCTGTTGCGTTTGAGATTGTCGTTCTGCAGGCGTTCGAGATGGCTTTCGACCGCCTCGCGGAACACGGTGGGGTTCTCGTAGCGCGCCGCGCGGTCCTTGGCCATCGCCTTCTTGAGGATGCGCTGCATGCCGGTGGTGGTGGTGGTATTGTGGGCGGCGATGGCCGGGGTCGGTTTGGTGACGATGTTGCGCAGGACCTCGACCAGCGAGCGACCGGCGAAGGGGTTCTCGCCGGCGAGCATGACGAACATGGTCACTCCGAGTGCGTAGATGTCGCAGCGGATGTCGGGATCGTCGCAGCAGTCGGCCTGCTCCGGGCTCATGTAGGCCGGGGTGCCCATGGGCACCCCGGGCATGCTCAGCTGTTCCTCGTCGAGTTGGGGTCGGGCGAGACCGAGATCGGTGATCTTGGGGATGGCATCGAAACCGAGCAGGATGTTGCCGGGTTTGATGTCGCGGTGGACCATGCCGGCGGCGGCGATCGCCTCGAGGCCGCGGAGGCAGTCGATCGCGATCTCGCAGCATTCGATCTCGCTCAGGGTGCCGCGCTTCTCTATCACCCGGCCCAGATCGCCACCGGGAATGTACTGCATCGCGAGATAGAGCAGGTCCTCGGCTTCGCCGGCATCGTAGATGGTCACGACATTCGGATGCTCGACCGAGGCGGCCAGGCGGGCTTCGCGCACGAAGCGCCTGGCGAAGCTCTCATTCTCGCGCAGTGCCGGGAACAGGACCTTGAGCGCGACCTGACGCCCCAGTGGCTGTTGTTCGGCGAGGTAGACCCCGGCCATCCCGCCGATGCCGATCTCCTTGACGATGCTGTAGTTGCCCAGCTGTGGCGGCAGGTCGAGACGGCGTGAGTAGCCGCCCGCCCCGGCGCCGGCCGAGCTCTGTACGCGCGCCGGGGCGCCCGGCGCGGCCGCGGTATCCGGCTTCCTGGATACCGGTTCGGTCTCGAGCTGGGAGCGATCGTCGACATCGGGTTCGGCGTCGCCATCGAGTGCGGCCTGGCGGCCGTCCGGGGCCTGTTGCACCGTTTGTGGCAATGCTTCGAGCACCTCGTCGAGCTTGATCGCCCGCGAGCGCTCCTCGTCGCCGAGGCGCCCCGAGGGCGGGCGCGCCAGCGGCGAGATCCCCGGATGGCTGGTCGTGCTTGCGGCGGTGGCGCCCGCCAGCTGTTCCGTCGGTCGACGTTGGATCCGCTGGTGTGCGTTCCGGTCGAAGTGGAGCAGCGCATCCCCACTGATGAAGATCGCGGCCCAGAGGTCGTCGATATGGTAGAGGTTGCCGATCCATTCGCCGGAGCGCACGCTCGGCGCTCCGCGGCCGGTTCGCGGCAGGCTCAGGCCGGGGGTGACCTCGGCGCCGAGCAGCGAACGCAAGAAGGTGCCCGCGAGTACGTTGGTGCACTCGGCGAACGAGTCGAGGATATCGGGGTCGTCGAGATCGAGCAGATCACAGCCGGTCATCGAGCAGGCGATGCGTGCCCCGAGTTCGATCGGCTGGAGCATGACGAACAGCCCGGTGGTCGGTTCGAGCAGCTTGATCCACGACCAGGCCACCGGCAGCGACGAGTTCGAGACGCTGCTGACCCGGGCCGCGCGCACGCTCTCGAAACCCATGCTGGTCATGGTCTGGCTCACCGCCAGATCGAGCGAGTCCTTCACGGAGTGATGCAGGGAATTACTCATCGCGGGGCCCATGGAGGACGCCGGCCTGGTGCAGGGCCTGGGTGAATTGCTCGGGGGTGAAGGGCTTGGCCAGGACGGCCTTCACGCCGAGCTCGTCCAGGCGCTGGGCCCAGGCTTCGTTGGCGATGCTCGAGACCACGATCTTGACCGTATCCGCAGCTTCCGGCATACGGCTGAGGATGGTGAGGAATTCGAATCCATCCATGCCGGGCATGTTGATGTCGGTGAGCAGCAGATCGATGGTCTGCGATTCGAACAGCCGCAGTGCGGATTCGCCCGAATCGGCATCGAGGACCTCTTCGGCTTCGGGGCCGAGGGTGTCGACCTGGCGGCGGATCATCTTGCGGGTCAAACGGGAATCATCGACAATGAGGATCGTGTTGAGCATGGCCGGCTCCGGAGGGGCAGAGCAGCCATTATCACCAGCCAGGGCGGCGAGGGCAAGAACGCTTTGGGTTCAGTTGGTTCCGGCGCGGCGGCTGCGTTCGCCGCACAGATGATCGATCACCGACTGGGCCCGACGCTCACGCTGCCGGATGCGCCAGGCGGCACAGAGGAAGGCGACGGCGAGCACGGCCCCGGCCGCCACTGCGTGGCCCTGGAACGCGAGGCCGAGGAAGGCGAGGAAGACCACGCTGTCGAAGATGCCCAGGTGCAGATCCACGCGTCGGTCCTTCCAGTCAAGCATCAGGCGGTCGCCGGCGCGCGGAGCGATGCCAGGGGATCATAGCGCATGACGTGCGCGGCGCAGGGCGCTTACCGGTGTGGCAACGCCGCGAAGCGCAGGGACGGAACTGATCACGGACCGGGCGTCTGGTCCTCTGTTGTCTCGCCGGTGCCATCCCGGTCAGCGGCCACCGCCTGTTCGGCCAGGGCGGCAGCCCGCTTGCGCGCCTGCTCGAGCAGGGATTCGAGCTCGGCGATGCGCTCAGCCTGTTCCTGTGCTCGCGCTGCCGCCTGCTCGGCGGTACGCTGGGCTTCCTGGGCCTGTGTGCGCAGCTGCTCGGCCTGCGTCTCGGCCTGCGTGCGGGCCGTGTCGGCGGCGGCGCGCCGTTCCTCGGCCAAAGCCGCGCGATCGGTGGCCTGCTGCAGTTCGGTCTTCGCTTCGCGCAATGCGCTACGTGCGGCTTCGAGTTCGCGTGCGAGCTCATCGCCCTTGGTCCCGGCTGCGTCGGCGCGGCTGGCGGCCTGTTGCGCCGCTTCCTTCTGCGTGCCGAGCGCGACCTGGAGTTCGGTGATGCGTTCCTGTTCGCTCAGCAGGCGTTCGCGGACGTCGAGCCCGACCGCGATGCGCGGACTGGCACTGAGCACGACCAGACGGACGGCTGGTTGGCGCGCTGCGAGACTGGCGGGAAAGTAGCGGGCCCAGACCCCGAGCCCGAGCTGGATCAGCGTAGTCAGGGCCATGCCGGCGAGCAGGGCGCGCAGGGCGCGCTGGCGACCGAAGGCGGCGATCAGGGCCAGTACGAGCACGGTGCCACAGAGCGTGCCGGCATAGATGCCCCAGAAGCGGGCGTCGGTCGCCTCGGCCTGGGCGAGGATGTCGCGCCAGCTGCTGCGCACCGACTCGTGCACCAGCAGCAGGGCGAGCCCGGCAACGATGCCGATGCCCAGCAGCGCGGCGGCGAAGCGCAGGATCCAGCGCGAGGTCTTGGGCGGGACGCGATCGTAGTCATCGGACATGGCCTCGTCGGGGATCGCCGTGCGCCGGCTCGACGAGCCGGCGACCCCGGGAGTGACGCGCGATCCGCCGCGCGAGTCGCGTGGGCGGGCCGATCCGGGGCGGCGGGCGCGGGTCCCCGGATCGCCGGAGCCGGTGTTGCGGGCCGGACGATCCGGGCGCGAGCCCTGGCCCATCGCGGCACTGGCGGCGGTGCGGGTGGGTCGGGCCGGGGTGACCGCCGAGGTCGGGTCGGATTGCGGCGGTGGGGGCGGATGCCGGCGCGCCTGACGCGGCGGTTGGCTCTGGGCCGGGGGGGGCAGGTCGATCGCCTGCGGCGGTGACTCTGGCTGCTGGGACGGGGCTTCGCCTGGCGACGGCGAATCCCAGCCCCGGAACAGGTCGGTGCCCTGGTCGTAGGGCTGGGTGTCGCGGCGGTCTGGTCGCGGATCAGCCATGTTCATCCCTCCCCGGTGCAATGCGGACGTGCATGCCAAGATGGTTGCCTGCGTCCATGGTCGGCGATACGGGGCGGTCGCTCCAGGCTATCCCCGCTCGCTGCGGCGGCGCGCATCAGACGCGGCGTGGTCACAGATCGTAGGTCACGGTCAGGGCGAGGTAACGTTCGTCATCCCGGCTGAATTCGCCGAGGACGCTGCGCCCGGAGTAGAACTCGATCGCCGTCTCGAAGCTGCGCTCGGCTGCGAGGCTGGCGCGCAGGGCGCAGCGCAGACTGATCCCGGGCTCCCAGTCGTTCTCCTCGAACATCTGTACATCGAGCCCCACGGCGTAGCCCCAGGGGCCGAAGCGGGGTGTGGAGTCGATGTACTGCAGGCCGGTGCGGGCGTAGCCGGCCTCCTGGAAGTCAGAGCTGGCGTTCACGCCCAGGCCGGCCGCGCCGTAGGCGGTCAGTTCCTTGCGTGGCGACCACGCCACGCCGAGAACCAGGTCCTCGCGGGTGTAGCCGAGGCGGCCGCGGCCGGTGCGCTCGATGAATTCGTCACCGATGTGGCTCGATTCGTGGCGGTAGGACAGTTTGAGCGCCACCGGCGAGTCGACGCGGCGGTAGCTGAGCCGGAGCGCGAGCCAGCCGTCCCAGCCGATGTTGTCGAGACCGTTCTCGAGATCGAACTGGCCGTGGACCCCGCCCTCGCCGTCGACCTGGATCCTATGCTGGCCCTGCGCGCCGAAGGTCGCGCGGGCGACGGGCATGCGCTCGCCGGTGTGGAGCATCCAGCGCCGCGAGCCCACGCCCCACCGTTGCTCGAGGTCGCTGTCGAAGGCGACAATCAAGCCGCCACGCATCTGTGGCGGCTGGGGATCGGCGACGTAGTGCGGATAGATCGTGTCCGCCGGGGCGGCGGCCCATTCCACCGCCGGCAGCCCGGCCCCGGACAGGGCCAGGACGATGCCGAGCAGCAGGCCGGGCCCGTGATGGACCCGGCACCCGGCGGCACGCGGCACGATCAGCGCCCGGCGAGCCGGGTCTTGGCCGCGGTCTCGCCCCCGGCGGTGCGGTAGAGCATCGGCTGGATCCGGTCCACCCCCTCGGTGAAGCCGCAGCTGTGGCATTCCCACTCGGCGTTGAGGATGTTGGTGTAGTCGGAGAAGTACTGCCAGCGGCGCTTGGGCAGCCTCTGCACCATGTGGATGTGGTTGGCCGGGCAACAGTACTTGTTGATCGAGGCCGGCACGTTCTTGAAGGTCAGCCAGGTGTGCGGCCAGGTGTAGTTGGAGGCGTGCATGAAGGCCTCGGCGATCGGTTCAGGCAGATCGACCGACATCGCCTCGTCGCAGACCATGGTGTACATCCCGTTGACGTCGCTGTAGGCGAGCCGTCCGGCGAGGCAGTCGATGCCGCCCGGCGAGAGGAAGCCGGTCGAGAAGCCGCCGCCCGGGAAGTAGTGGCCGTAGACCTCGAACAGGTAGGAGTCGGTCGCCCAGTCGAGCGAGCCGGAACCGGAGTTGTCCATGTCGACGCAGCCGAGCTGCATGTAGGCGGCCTGCGGGTCGAGGGTCACGCCGAGTTCGTCGGCCTTGCGCTGGATCTCCCAGGGCTCGTAGACCTTGCGGTAGTCGGCGAACAGGGTCGGCTCGCCGCCGGTGAGCGCCGCGTAGCAGACCATGGTCAGCAGACCCTGGAAGTCGTTCTCGGTGCCGAAAGGCAGCACCGGTTTCTTGCCGGTGTGATCGAAGGTGGAGTTGAACAGCGCTTCGGCGATGTCGGCACAGGCCATCGGCGTGCCGCGCAGGTCCGAACCCCAGGCCAGCTGACTGGTCCAACCGCCGCCGATCGCGTTGACGCTGGCCATGTAGTCGCGCAGGCAGAGGTAGAGCTTGAGCTCTTCCTTGAGCTTCTCCTGTTGGGCCTTGGTCAGCTTGTCGGCGCTGTGCTTCTCGGGTTGGGTATAGATCGACTTGCCCTTGGCGCTGATCTGCTCGGCCTTGGTGAAGATCCGGTTCTTCCACTGCTTTTCGGTCACCCAGGCGTAGAGCTCCTTGAGCTCCGCCTTGTCGTAGCCCTTGTCGTCGCGCAGCATGTCGGCGAACAGCTTCATCGATTCGCGGGTCGATTCGATGCCGAGGTAGCGCCGCGCCGCGTGCACGCTGTTCAGGGCGGTCTCCATCTGCATCGAGTCGACATCGGCGCAGACCACGCGCTTGCCGCGCAACCACACGGCAGCGACCATCGCCCAGACCAGATCGAGGATCTCGCCCTTGGTGGTGTCATCGAATTCCGGGTTCATGCCGGTCTCGGGCATGTTGCCGATGATCGCGTGGGTCAGGATGCCGGTCTGGGCATAGGCGCCGACGCCGGCGTCGACACCGACCACGCCCGGTTTGGGCGCGTTGTTGCCGGCGAGGAAGCAGATCGGGGTCGAACGCGGGAAATGCGCGGTCAGGGCGAGTGCGGTGCGTCCCGGGTAGAACCAGGTGTCGGGCACGATGCAGATCGCCTCGACGCCGTTGGTCTTGAACTCGGCGGCGACGGCATCGGCGTCGGCCTCGCCCTCGACCGCCCGGCTGGCGACGTAGATGCCCAGGCGCTGCTTCAGCGGCAGCTTGATCCCCTTGAGGATGTTCCCGGTCATGGTGACGATGTTCAGCGCCCGCGTGCGGCTGTCTGCGTCGATGCGCGGGTCACAGGGGGCGAAGAGGCCGACGGTGGTGGAGCCCTTGGACGGTTTCTGGATGAACGGCATGATCGGTTTCCTCGTACGTTGACGGTTGGATTGCACGCGATGCGGCTCGGATCAAACTAGCCACGCGTCTGGCGATGTCGAGGGGGCGGGCCTCCGCCGCGGCTCAGCGCCGGCGATGCTGCGGGGGCGGGCCTCTGCCGTGGTTCAGCGCCGGCGGCCGCGCGACGGAGCGCTGCGGGCGAGGCGGAAGCGTACCCGCCCGACGCCGGTGCCGCGCTCGACAAGTTCGTGCACCAGCTCGTGTTGCCGGTGGTTGCGCAGTTCCGAGAGCAGCATGGTATCGGCGACCGCGATGGTCAGCGTGCCCTGGTTGACCGAGACGATCTCGATGCGCGCGTGTTCATGCGGTGTGAGCACGCTGGCGACCACGTCGCCGACCTTGCGCAGCCGGGCCAGGCGCTTGACCTCGGGCGAGCGCATCCAGTGGTCGACCATGCGCGAGAAGTCCTGAGCCCAACGCGGTCCGTGACGGGCGCGCTGGGCCAGGGCGCGGTCGCGGGCCGGTCCGGGCGGCCAATCGGCGGGGTCCTGGGCCATGCCGGGAAGTCTAGGCCCCGGTCGCGGCCGATCCATCGCCTGCGTCCCTCCCTGCGTCCCTCCCTCCGGGAAATGGGCTCGGGAGATGGGGAGCCGGGCTCGGGAGATGGGGGCAGGCACCCGGATTGGAAGGAGGGGTCAGGCACCGCGGGAAGAGGGGGATCACTGCGCACCGGGCCCCGGGGCCGCCCGGGTGCGGCGGCGCAGGCGCCGCCAGCCGGCCTGCAGGGGGAAGGCGGCCAGGTAGACCGCGGCCGCGCTGAGCACGATCGCCGGCTCTGGTGCGATCGGCGAGCCGAACACCAGTGCCCGCGGCACCGTGACCAGGAACAGGTTGAGCCCGGTGGCGCAGAGCATGGTGGTCGAGAGGTGCCGGGTGAAGCGACCGACGGTGGCCGTGGGCAGGGTGAGCAGGGCGATGACCAGAATCAGCCCCACCACCCGGGTCAGCGCGACCACGCTCAGCGCGACGAGCACCAGCAGTACCGCGTCGGTGGCCCAGACGCTCAGCCCCTGCAACCGCAGCTGCTGCGGGTCGAGCCCGGCGGCGACCAGCCGCTTGAAGCACAGCAGCAGCACGATCGCGATCACGGCGACCAGCGCCGCGAGCAGGTAGACGTCGCTCCAACCGGTGGCGGGGAGATAGCCGAACAGGTAGCTCATCAGCTCGGAGTGGTAACCGGGGGTGAGTTTGACCAGCACCAGGCCGATGGCCATGCCCACGGCCCAGGAAGCCCCGATCAGCGTATCGAGATGGTCACGGGCGACGTGGCGGATGGTCGCCAGCACCAGCGCGCCGAGCGTGGCCGCGACCAGCGCGCCGTAGACCGGGTCGAGCCAGTTCCAGCCGAGGTGATGGCGCAGGAACAGCGCCGCGCCGACCCCGCCGATGGCGACGTGGGCGATGGCACCGGCGAGGAACACCATCCGTCGGCTGACCACCAGGGGGCCGGTGGCGCCGCAGGCGACCGCGGCGAGCAGACTGGCCAGCAGGCTGGGCCACAACAGGGGCAGTGCGGCGAACAGGTCCACGTCAGTCCTTGGTTCCGGGGCCGATGGGGCAGCCGTGCTCATGTACCAACGGGCGGCATTGTCCGGGGGCGTGGTAGAGGTGATGCACGTCGACATCGCTGAGTTCGGCGGCGGTGTGCATCGCCACGCAGCCGTTGCAGCAGGCGACGTGGGTCACGTGGCGCGAGACGCAGGCCACGTCGTGGCTGACCATGACGATGGTGTGGTCGCGGTTGAGCTCATCGAGCAGGCCGAGCAGGTCCTCTTCGGTGACAGGGTCGACGCCGGTCAGCGGCTCGTCGAGCATCAGCATCTCGGCTTCGGCCGCCAGCGCGCGGGCGATGCGCACGCGCTGGCGCTGGCCGCCGGAGAGTTCGGCGAGCGAGCGGCGCGCCTGATCGGCCAGGCCGACGCGTTCGAGCGCGTGCAGCCCCCGCTCACGGTCGGCACGGCTGTAGCGGAATCCCCAGCGCGAGTGGGCGAGGCGGCCGGTGAGCACCACCTCGAGCGCGTCGTGCGGGGTACCGGTGTCGATGTTGTCGCGCTGGGGGATGTAACCCACGCGGTGGCGCGTACGCCTGGGCGGAGCGCCGAGCAGGGCGACCCGCCCGCCGTCGGGGCGCAGCAGGCCGAGGCAGAGCTGGAGCAGCGTGGTCTTGCCGCCGCCGTTGGGGCCGATCAGCGCGACGAAGGCGTTCTGAGGCACCTCCCAGCTCACCTGGTCGAGCACCGTCGGACCGCGGCCGTGGTAGGCGAAGCGCAGGTCCTCGACCCGGATCGCGGCAGTCACGGGGATTCGTCGCCCCAGGAGCGCAGCAGCAGGTTGGCCGTCTGACGCAGGTTCGCGGGCACGTCCCGACGTAGCGGGTCGATGCGCACCACCTCCAACGCCAGCGCTTCGGCCAGCCGGTCCGCGCCGCGGCCATGGATCTGCGGCTGGACGAACAAGGTGTCGGTGTGCAGCTCGGCGAGTTCGCTTTCGAGCGTGGCGAGTTCGGCGTCGGTCGGGTCCTTGCCCGCGATCTCGATCGAGCGCATGGTGAAGCCATAGCGTCGGGCGAGGTAGCCCCAGGATGGGTGGTAGACCAGCATGGTCTTGTCGTCATGCCCGACGAAGCGCTGCTGCAGCTCGGCGTCGAGTTCCTGCAGCTCATCGCGCAGCTGCGTCGCCGCCGCGTCGATCGCCGTCGCGCGTTCGGGTAGGAGTTCGCGCAAGGCGGTGGCGATGGTGTCGACCTGGATCAGCAGGGTGTCGGGGGCGAGCCAGATATGCGGGTCGGCCCCGGCCATCACCGCGTTGGCGTGCTCGTGCTCGTGCTCGTGCTCGTGATGCGCATGATTGTGGTCATGGTCGTGGTGCGCGTGGTCATGGTCTGCATGGCCATGGCTGTGATGCTCCATCTCGCGCAGTTCCACGCCGCTGCGGGCGTCGACGATGCGTGAACCATCGCCCAGGGAGGCGAACCAGGGGCCCTGCTCCATCGGCACGCCGGTGCGGATGTAGAGCGCGCAGCGCTTGAGCGCGAGCATGTCGGCGTCGCTGGGTTGGTGGGTCGCCGGGCTCGCTCCGGGGGGCACGGCCACGTGGATCTGGACCGCGTCGCCGGCCAGGCGTTCGACCAGCCAGGCGTGCGGTGGGATGCTCACGCCCACGCTCGGCGTTCCATCGTCATCGCTCCCGCCGCCGAAGCAGCCGGCCAGCAGCAGCGTTGCTATCAATGGCAGCCAGCGCAGCGGGCTGCGCCTGTACGCTGGGGCCCGGACGCGGACAGGGCGGTGCGGCGCCAGCGCGCTGCTCGGGAAGGGGGTGGTGCTGGGCATGGGCTCCATGTTCGATACCGGCGGGTCCGGCGCAATGTCGCGTAGTGACCAAGACATAGCGCGGGCGCCGCCCGCACCCCAAGGGGCATTGT
>CAZTGE010000061.1:0-23480 GCA_964612995.1 uncultured candidatus Brocadiaceae bacterium
CAGCCGATCCGCCCACGCCTGAATCTGCCGGCAGATTCAGGCGAACCACGACAAAGCCAGAGGGGTAGGTCCTCACGCAGTGGGGACTGTAGGGGCGAAGCCCCTGAGTAGTTACTGTAAGGGTATCTGGGTTGCTCGCCGCCCGGGCGGACAGCGCCCAGGTGCACTGCAGGGGGGCAACCAGGCTCAGTCGTTGAGCGGGGTGCTGGCGCGCGGATAGCTGCCGAGTACCTGGAGCACGGAAGTGCAGCGCGCCAGTTCCGCGAGGGCGTCGCGAACCCGGTGGTCCTTCTCGTGGGCCAGGATATCGATGAAGAACAGGTATTCCCAGGGCTGGCGCTTGCTCGGTCGGGATTCGATCCGCGACAGGCTGATCGCCGCCGCATGGAAGGGAATCAGCGCCTCGTAGAGCGCACCGGGGCGGTCCTGGACGCCGAACATGATGCTGGTCTTGTCATCGCCGCTGGGTTCTGCTGCACGCTTGGGATCGGCCAGCACCAGGAAACGGGTGGTATTGCTGGTGTTGTCTTCGATGTCCTGGGCGATCAGCGAGAGCTCGAAGGCGTTCGCCGCTTCCTTGTTGCCGATCGCGGCGCTGCCCGTCTCCGCCGCGGCGCGTTCGGCGGCCTGGGTGGTGCTGCCGGTCTCGATCAGTTCCGCGCGCGGCATGTGCGCCGCCAGCCAGCGATGGCACTGCCCGAACACGGTGTGCTTGGAATAGATCCGCCGGATCTCCTCGTGCGAGCAGCGTGCCATCAGGTGATGGCGGATGCGCATGCTCATCTCGTTGACGATGCGCAAACGGGTGGTGAGGAAACAGTCGATGGTGTCGGTGATGCCGCCGTCGGTGCTGTTCTCGATCGGGACCACACCGTAGTCGGCGTGACCGCGCTCGACCTCGGCGAAGACCTCGGCGTGCGATTCGACCGGGCTGTAGGCCACGCTCTGGCCGAACTTGAGCCGGGCGGCCATATGCGTGAAGCTGCCGGGTTGGGCGAAATGGCAGATCGTGAGCGGTTTCTCCAACGCCAGGCTGGCCGACATGATCTCGCGCCATATCGCGCGCAGCGATTCCGCCCCCAGCGGGCCGCGGTTGTGTCTGGCGAGACGGTCGAAGACCTGTTTCTCGCGGTGGGGAACGAAGATCGCCGAATCGTCGCCACGCTTGGCGCGGCCGACGCCCAGCACCACCTCGGCGCGTTGGTTGAGCAGGTCGATCAGTTGTGCGTCGAGTTCGTCGATACGCTGCCGGCATGCGGCGAGGTCGTCGGCCACTGCGCTGCTCCTAGGCGTAGCTGATGGACTTGATGCGATAGCGCAGCACGCCGACCGGCGCCTGGACCGCGACCTCGTCGCCTTCCCGGTGGCCGATCAGGGCCTGCCCCATCGGGCTTGAGGTGAGAATGCGGTTCTCGAGCGGATCGTCCTCGCCCTCCCCGACCAGCGACCAGGTTTCGATCTCGCCATCGGAGAGGTCCTCGAGTTCGATCGTGGCGCCGAAGGCGACCGTGTCCTTGTCGATGCGGCTCGAATCGATGACCACGGCATTGGCGACCTTGTTGCGCAGCTCGCCGATGGTGCCCTGGACGTGGGCGAGCTCCTCGCGCGCGCTGTGGTACTCAGCGTTTTCGCGCAGGTCGCCCTTCTCTCGTGCCTCTGCGATCGCTTGTCGGATCGCGGGCACGCGTGCTTCGAGTGTGGCGAGTTCCTGCTGGAGCTTGCGCTTTCCTTCAACGGTGACTGGTACGTTCGCCATTTGTTCTCCTTGTTGCAGGACAACGCAAAACGAGCGTGGACACCGGCCCACGCTCGCCTCGCACTCTCGCGCCCCGGCATTATGGAAAGCGGAGCCCGGCCGGCAAGTGCGGCTTGGCCTGCGCTCGCGTCCCTCATAGCGCAAGCCGCCCATCCGCAGCATCCAGAGCCCAGCCAGGTCTGGCTGGGCGACTGGCCGACAGCGGCGCGAGGGGGCAGCGCCACCTCTGCAGGAAGCCTCGCGGTTCAACCGCTGTGCAGCACCGGTTCGCCGGCCGGGTCGGTCCGCCGGCACTCGCCTCGGATGCGGACGGAGCGGGCCAGTTGTGCGAGCAGGTCTCCGGTGGTGGCCATGTCGATACAGGGGTCGGTGATGCTGCGGCCGTAGACCAGGGGCATATGCGCTGGGTCCTGGTTACCCGCTATGATGTTGCTCTCGATCATCACCGCGTGGGGGGCGGCGTCACCCGTGGCGATCCGCGTGCACAGCGCGCGGACCAATTGCGCCTGGCGCACGGGATCCTTTGCCGCATTGGCGTGGCTGCAGTCGATCATCAGTCCCGTGCGCAGCCCGGCGGCGTGCGCCGCGGCGGTCGCGGTGCGCACAGTCGCAGGATCGTGGTTGGGGCTCTGGCGCCCGCCGCGAAGGACGAGGTGGACATCGGGATTGCCCTGGGTGCGTCTCACTGCCGGGCGGCCGTCGGTACCGGGGGCGAGCACGGTGTGCGGGCGCATGGCGGTTAGCGCGGCGTCGATGGCGGTGGCGAGGTTGCCGTCGGTGCTGTTCTTGAGTCCCACCGGCAGTGGCAGGTCGGAGGCGAGGCAGCGATGGGGTTGGCTCTCGACCGTGCGGGCACCGATCGCCGCCCAGCTGAGTCCGTCGGTGAGGTAGGGGGCGATCAGGGGGTCGAGCAGTTCGCTCGCCGCGGGCAGGCCGCGCTCGGCGACGCCGGTGAGCACCCGTCGGGCTCGACGCAGACCGGTGACGATATCGCAACTGCCGTCGCGGTGCGGGTCGTTGATCAGCCCCTTCCAGCCGATCCGGGTGCGGGGCTTCTCGAAGTAGGTGCGCATGACCACCAGCAACTCCTGCCGGTGGCCTTGCGCCATGGCCGCGAGGCGATCGGCGTAGTCCAGCGCTGCCTCGGGGTCGTGGATCGAACATGGGCCGACGACCACCAGCAGCCGGGGGTCGTGACCGGAGAGGATCGCGCGCACGGCCGCGCGGCTGCGTGCGATCAGTGCCGCTGCCGCCGGATCCAGCGGGTATTCGCACTGCAGCGCTGCCGGCAGGGGGAGCGGGCCGGGGGCGATTGCGGTGCAGACGGCGGGAGACGAGGACATGGGTGGCTCCAGAAAGCGAAGAACCCCTGGTCGGGTGACGACCAGGGGTTCGAGATCAGCGGGTGTGCGGGTTACGCGCTACACAGGATCCTCCTGGCGCCATCGATTGCGGGCGGGATACCAGAATCGAGCCAGATAGGAGATGGCGGGCGAGCGCATGATGCTTCTACCTTTCTCCAGGAGCATCGCCGGGCAAGCGCTGAATGGGCAAGGTGCGACGTGCCATCTCAGCCGCCTGGCACGATGCCGCCGCAGCGCTGCGGCGGCGGGTGGCTGTGTTCGCCCGGCAGGCATGCAGAGGAGGTGGGGGAATGCCCGAAGGTGCGCGGGGTGCCCTGGGGGGCTTGCGGCTTCAGGCCGAGCGGCCCATGTGGGTGCGCAGATGGTTGAGCACACCGCTGTCGACGCAGCGTGCGGCCTGGCCGAGCGCGTGGTAGATCGCCACCGCCGGGCTGCGGCCGTGGCCGATGACCGTGACGCCATCGACGCCGAGCAGCAGGCAGCCGCCGACCAGGCTCCAGTGGGTCCGCCGTCGGACCCGTTCGAAGGCCGGCTTCATCAGCAGACCGCCGATCTTGGTGCGCAGCTGCGCTTCGGCCTCTTCGCGGATGATGCGGCGCAGGACCGAGGTCAGGCCCTCAGCCGCCTTGAGCATCACGTTGCCGGTGAAGCCATCGCAGACGACCACGTCGGCGACGCCGTTGAAGATGTCGTTGCCCTCGATGTTGCCGATGAGATTGACGTCGGTCTGGCGCAGCAGCTCGGTCGTCTGCTTGATCAGATCGTCGCCCTTGCCCTCTTCCTCGCCGATGCTCAGCAGGCCGACGGTCGGTCGCTCTTCGTCGAGATAGTAGCGCAGGAGCACGCTGGCCATCTGGCCGAACTGCGCCAGATGCTCGGGCTTGCCGACGTTGTTGGCGCCGGTGTCGATCACCCAGGCGTGCCGCCCCGGGATGATGGTCGGCAACGGCGTGAGGATGCCGGCGCGCTTGACGCCCTTGATCCGGCGCAGATGGAGCTGCGCCGCGGCCACGCTGCAGGCGGTGTTGCCACACAGGACCATGGCATCGGCCGCGCCGTCCTGGACCAGACGGGCGCAGCGGTTGATGCTGTCCTCGGGCTTCTCTTTCAGAGCGGAGAACTTCTCCGCCATCGCGATCACCTGGGGCGCGTGTTCGATCCGCAGGTTGGCGTTCGGCTTGTGGCCCTGGCGGGTGAGCACGGCATCGATCTGCTCGCGCTGACCGACGAGGATCACCTCGTGGTCCGGATGCGCCGTGGCGTAATCGATGGCCCCGAGGACGGTCGCTTCAGGGGCGTGATCGCCGCCCATCGCGTCGAGCGCGATGCGCATGGCTGGACTCAGGCCTCGCCTGCTTCGCCGTCCTCTTCTTCGGCGAAGAGCACCTGCTTGCCGCGGTAGAAGCCGGTGTTGAGATCGACATGGTGCGGGCGATGCACGCTCTTGGTCAGCTTGTCGATGGACAGCCCCGGCGAACGCAGCGCCAGGTGGCTGCGGCGCTTGTCGCGGCGGGCCTTGGTGTGGCGCTTCTTCGGTTCAGCCATCAGAAAACCTTCCTTCCCCTGGAGATGATGGGCACGGCCAGGTCGATGCACGCATGGCGGCGCCAGCAGGGGCGCGACAAGCTAGGGCGGTGGCCGATGAAGTCAAGTGCCACGGATATGGCCCGGTGGTCCTGGCTCTTGCCGCGGGCAGCCGCATGATGCGCGGCCATGGACGACGATCGCTACAGCCGCCAGTCCCGCTTCGCGCCCATCGGCAAACGGGGGCAGGCGGCGATCGCCGGCGGGCGGGCCCTGTTGATCGGCACCGGCGCGTTGGGGACGACCATCGCCGACATGGCGGTGCGCGCCGGCCTGGGCTTCCTGCGGATGGTGGATCACGACCGTGTGGCATGGTCGAACCTGCCGCGGCAGAGCCTGTTCACGGAAGCAGATGCTGCCGCGGCCGAGCCCAAGGTGGCGGCGGCTGCGCGCGTGCTGCGCACAATCGATACACGCGCCGGGCTCGATGCCCGCTTCTGCCACGCCGATGCCGACAACATTGCTGCACTGTGCGACGGGGTGGATCTGGTGTTCGATGGCAGCGACAACTTCGCGACGCGCCACATGGTCAATGCGGCCTGCTGTCGCTTGGGGCTGCCCTATTTCTACGGCGGCGTGGTCGCGGCCTATGGTTGCACGATGCCGGTGCTGCCCGGACGCTCGCCCTGTCTGGAGTGTCTCCAGGCCGAGCTGCCCGCGCCAGGCGATCAGCCGACCTGCCATACCGCGGGCGTCATTGCGCCGGCGGTCCATATGGTCGCGGCGTGGGAGGTCACCGACGCGCTGAGGTACCTGGTCGGTGGAGCCGAGGCGGTGCCGCTCCATTTCCGTAGCGCCGATCTGTGGGCCGACGACTACCGCGTGGTCGACGTGGCGCGGTGGCGCGATCCGGACTGCTTCAGTTGCGGTACCATCCCTCGCGCACGATGAGGCTGCGCACCGCGGCGGGTACCAGTCCGTCGACCGGCTCATCGCGTGCGAGGCGTTCGCGGATCGCGGTCGAGCTGATATCCGGCAGGCTGTGGGCGTCGTCGGCGCCGAAGCCGGCGCGCGGGACCGGGATGACCTCGATCATCTGTGCCAGCTCCGCGCCACGGTGCCAGTTGGGCAGGTCGTCGCGGGTGTCGCTGCCGCCGATGAGGTACCAGCGGGTGCCGGGGTGGGCCGCGTCGAGAGCCCGGACCAGGTCGTAGGTCTTGCCGTCCGGGTTGCGGCGTTCGTCGTCGCGCAGTTCGGCGAAACCGAGCGGTGCGAACGCGGCCTGGCACAGCCTCCAGCGGATGGACCAGGGACGGACATCGCGCTTGGTGTCGTAGGGGTGCTGCGCCACCGGCAGGATCCACACCGCATCGACGCCGCTGATGGCGTGGGCGTAGGTCGCGCACAGGACGTGACCGAGATGGGGGGGGTCGAAGGCGCCGCCGAAGAGGGCGATACGGCGAGCGGGATCAGCCATCGTGCTTGCCCCGGGCGGTTGGCGATGGGGGGCGGGGCGCGAACCGGAGCGGATGGGGGCCGCGCAGGATCAGGTCTCCCCGCCGCCGAGCACCGCCATGAAGGCGCTCTGGGGCACTTCGACGTTGCCGACCATCTTCATCCGCTTCTTGCCCTTCTTCTGCTTCTCGAGCAGCTTGCGCTTGCGGCTGATGTCGCCGCCATAGCACTTGGCGGTCACATCCTTGCGCATGCCCTTGATCGTCTCGCGTGCGATCACCCGGCGTCCGACCGCCGCCTGCAGCGCGACCTCGAACATGTGGCGCGGGATCTCCTCGCGCAGGCGCTTGAGGATCGAGCGGCCCCGCTGTTCCGCGACGCTGCGATGGCAGATGAAGGCCAGGGCCGGGCAGGGGTTGTGGTGGACGAGGATGTCGACCTTGACCAGATCGCTTTCGCGGAAGCCGGTCACGTCGTAGTCCATGGTGCCGTAACCGGAGGTCGCGGTCTTGAGCTTGTCGAACAGATCGTAGACCACCTCGGCCAGCGGCATGTCGTAGACCAGCACGCAGCGGTCGCGGCCGAGGTACTCCTGGCGTTTGAAATCGCCGCGCCGTTCTGCGGCGAGCTGCATCACCGGCCCGACGTGGCTCGAGGGAACCATGAAATTGATCTCGACGTAGGGCTCTTCGATGGCGAGGTGGCCTTCTTCGGGCACCTCGCCGGGGGTGGTGATTTCAATGGTCGAGTCGTCGTTGCGACGGACGCGGTAGGTGACGTTGGGCGCGGTCTGGACCATGTCGAGGTCGAATTCCCGCTCCAGCCGCTCCTGGCAGATCTCCATGTGCAGCATGCCGAGGAAGCCGCAACGGAAGCCGTTGCCCAGCGCGCCGCCCGACTCGGGCTCGAACACGAAACTCGAATCGTTGATGGTCAGCTTCTCGACCGCTTCGCGCAGCTGGTCGTACTGCGTCTCGCCAGACGGGTACATGCCGCAGAAGACCATCGGCCGGATCTCGCGGAAACCGGGCAGGGCCGTGCCGCGATGCTTGTCGATGGTGATGGTGTCGCCGACCTTGACGTCGTGCAGGCTCTTGATCGCGGCGGTGAGATAGCCGACCTCGCCGGCGGCCAGGCCGTCCTTCTCGGCGCGCATGCCTGGGGTCATGCGCCCGATCTCGGTGATCTCGTAGCTCTTCTGGCTGCGCAGCAGACGGATCGTATCGCCGCGCTTCATCCGGCCGTTGACGACGCGGAAGTAGATGATGATGCCGCGGTATTCGTCGTAGACGGCGTCGAAGATCAGCGCCTGCAGGGGGCCGTCGGGGTCGCCGCCGGGCGGTTTGATGTGCTTGACCAGCGCGCGCAGTACCGCGTCGACGCCGGTTCCGTTCTTGGCGCTGACCGGCAGGCAGTCCGCGGCATCGAGGCCCAGGCTCTCTTCGACCTCTTCGGCGACCGCGTCGGGGCGTGCGGCGGGCAGGTCGATCTTGTTGATCACTGGCACCACGTCGAGATCGCCGTCGATCGCGAGTAGATAGTTGGCCATGGTCTGCGCTTCGACGCCCTGCGCGGCATCGATCAGCAGCAGCGCACCCTCGCATGACTGCAGGCTGCGAGCGACCTCGTAGGTGAAGTCGACATGGCCCGGGGTGTCGATCAGGTTGAGCTGATAGACCTGGCCGTCGTCGGCGGTGTAGGGCAGGGTCACCGCGCGCGCCTTGATGGTGATGCCGCGTTCGCGCTCGAGATCCATGTCGTCGAGCAACTGGTCGTGGAACTCGCGTTCGGTGACCACGCCGGTGGCCTGGAGCAGCCGATCGGCCAGGGTGCTCTTGCCGTGGTCGATGTGGGCGATGATGCAGAAGTTGCGGATGCGCTCGAGGGGGTAGGGCATAGATGGGTCCCGACTGGCGGGTGCGCGCATCCTAGGCCGAAGGCGTCTGACGCAAGGTATGCCGAGGGGCGGCCTCTGCAGCCGGCCCCTCGACCGAGCCGGTGCGGAGCGTGGACCGGGCCGGGCGCGAGCCTAGGCTGCGTGGATGGCCCGCGAGCAATACAAGGACACCGCCAGGCCCCGGCGCTTCGCGCGCGATCTGCCCAGCCCGGTGCCGCCGCATCCGGCCGACGCCCTGCTGACGCCCGAGCGGCGGCAGGTCTTCCGTCAGGTGCTCGCGCGGCGCTGTCGGCGGCTGGTGGTGGTGGTCGAGAACTGTCACGACCCGCACAATGCCACCGCGGTCATCCGCACCTGCGATTGCTTCGGTCTGCATCGCGTCCACGTGACCACCGACCGCAGCCGCTTCAAGATCAACCGACGGGTCAGTCAGGGGTCGCATCGCTACGTCGATCTGCGGGTCCACAACGACATCACCGAGGCCTGCGCCGAGCTGCGCTCCGACGGCTATCGCATTCTGGTCAGCGATCTGAGCGAGACGGCGGTGATCGGACCGCAGCGGCTGACCGCGATGCTCGCCGAGCAGCCCCTGGCGCTGGTCTTCGGCAGCGAGGGCTTCGGGGTCAGCGAAGCCGCCAGCGCCGGGGCCGATGGCCATTTCCTCATCCCCATGGCCGGGTTCGCCCAGAGCCTCAATCTCTCGGTGAGCGTGGCCACCAGCGTCTACGCGCTGCGCTCCGAGGCGTTGGCCGCGGACGCTCCCGGCGATCTCGACCCGGCGGAGCAGTGTTTCTGGTATGAGGCCTGGGTCCGGGCCCAGCGAGGGGCGGCGGCGGAGCGGCTCATCGCTCAGGCGCCGGATCACCTGCCGCCGCCCGACCCCCGTGCCCGACTGGAAACCGATCGGCGCGGCGAGGAGTTGGAGAGCTACGGCGCGCCCTGAACCGGCTCGTCGGTTGGCGTCTCGGAGCCCGGCGCCAGTTCCCCGGGGCGGCGTCGCTGGACCAGCGCGCCGAGAACGGCGCGGTTGGCCCAGAGGTACTCGACCATGCTGCCGGCGCTCAGCGCGGCGCAGATCCAGGTGCTGACAGTGGCATAGTAGAGCATCCAGCCGCCGAAGCCGATGAAGGGCGCCAGCAGCGCGGGCAGGCCGAAGATCGAGATGATGGTGAAGCCCTGGGCCCAGGCCTTGGCCTTGCCGCTGGTGCGCGCGGCCAGGACCAGGCCCTTGGTCGCCGCCATGCTCCGCAAGGCGCCGGCCACGATCTCACGCAGGATCATCACCAGCACCGGCAGGAACGGGACCAGCCCGGAAACGTAGACCGGGCCGGCGGGTCCGTGCCGCCGCGAGGCGAGGAACACCAGCGGTTGGAGGATGGTGTTGGCCGGATCGGGGACCACGAAGGCCTGATTGTCGGCGCCGGCAGCGATGCCGGGTGGCAACAGCAGCAGCAGGAAGACCGCCTGGCGATAGAACACGTCACAGAAGGGATCGGCGAGGCGGCCGAAGTCGGACACCTCGCCGCGGGCCCGGGCGACCTTGCCGTCGAACAGGTCGGTCAGTTCTGCCGCCGCGCACAGCAGGCCGCAGGCCCAGAACACCACCACCGGGTTCGCCGGCAGGACGAAATAGCACACCGCGATCGTCGGGGCGATGACGATCCGGGCCAGGGTGATGCGGTCGGCGAGGGTGATCATGGCGCTGCCTCCGCGGTTTGCTATTTCGCGAGCAGGTCGTGAGTCCGCATGGTGGCGAGCAGACGCTGTTTGCCGGCCTCGGTCATCGGCACCAGGGGCAGGCGGAACTCCTCGGTGCAGAAGCCGAGGGCGGCCATCGCCGTCTTGGCTGGAATGGGGTTGGTCTCGCAGAAGGCGACGGCCCAGAGCTCGCACACAGCGGCCTGCAGTTCGCGTGCCCGGTCGAGATCCCTGGCGGCGACCGCGGCGCAGAGGTCGGCAATCAGGCGGGGGGCGAAGTTGGCGACCACGCTCACCGTGCCCCGGGCGCCGAGGCACAGCAGCGGGAAGGTGAGGTTGTCCTCGCCCGAGTACACATCCACGCCGAGGCGCAGCAGCTGCCAGGCCTGCTGCAGATCGCCGCTGGCCTCCTTGACCCCGACCACGTTGCCGATCTCGGCCACCCGGGCCGCGGTCTCGGGCAGGAGGTTGGTCCCGGTGCGCCCGGGCACGTTGTAGAGCATCAGCGGCAGACCGCAGCTCTCGGCCACGGCGCGGAAGTGCTGGAAGATACCTTCCTGGTTCGGCTTGTTGTAGTAGGGGACGATGGTCAACACCGCATCGGCGCCTGCCTCCTCGGCCTTGACCGCCAGGTCGACCGCTTCCGCGGTGCAGTTGGAGCCGGCACCGGCGAGCACCGGCACTCGGCCCGCCGCCGCCTCGACCGTCAGGCCGATCATCTCGGCCTGTTCGGCGTGGGTGAAGGCCGGGCTCTCACCAGTGGTGCCGCAGGGCAGCAGGGCGCCGGTGCCGTTGGCCACTTGGTGTTCGACCATCCGCCGCACGGCGTCGGCGTCGATGGCGCCGTCCTTCCAGGGGGTGACCAATGCGACGATGCTTCCGGATAGCATGCTTTCCTCCTCCAGGCGCCCGGCGGAACGGGCCGCCGGGTCGATGTCGTAGTCTGTCAGTGCGTAGCGTAGGTGATCAGGGCGGCCATATCGGCCACCGCCTGGCGCATCCCGACCAGCACAGCCCGGCTGATGATGCTGTGGCCGATATTCAGCTCGCGCAGCAGCGGCAGGTGCAAGAGCTCGCGGACGTTGCGATAGGTGATGCCGTGGCCGGCGTGCAGGCGGATGCCCGCTTCGGCCGCCACCGCCGCGGCGCGTTCCAGGCGCACCAGTTCGGCATCGACCGCCGCCGCAGGACCGGTCATCGCCTGGACTGCGAGCCAGGCGTTGGCCCAGGCGCCGGTGTGCAGCTCGACCGCCTCGGCGCCGATCGACGCCGCGGTGCGCACTGCATCCGGCTCCGGGTCGATGAACAGCGAGACCAGCACGCCAGCCTGACGCAGTGCATCGACGGTGTGCCGCAGACTGGCGTCTTCACGATCGAGGCGCAGCCCGCCCTCGGTGGTCACCTCGGCGCGGTGCTCCGGGACCAGGCAGGCGGCGTTGGGCCGCAGGTCGAGGGCGATGTCGAGGATGCCCTCGTCGACCGCCATCTCCAGGTTGAGGGTGCCCTTGAGCGTCTGGCGCAACAGGCGCACATCACGCTCCTGGATGTGGCGCCGGTCTTCACGCAGGTGGACGGTGATGCCATCGGCCCCGCCGAGCTCGGCGAGCACCGCTGCCTCGACCGGATCAGGCTCCACGGTACCCCGGGCCTGGCGCACCGTGGCCACGTGATCGATGTTCACGCCCAGATGGATCATTATCAGTGCGCTCCTCATGGCGGACCGGCGCCCGTCGGCCGGCCCCGATGGTGCGCTCCGACGGGCCGCGGCCGACGTTCTGGCCCTGAGACGCGTCATTCAAGCGGCGGGGTCCCCGGTCACAAGGGCCTTGTGCCGTGGGCGGATCAGGACCGCCCAGCTTCGGGGATGGGGCCACAGCAGGGACATGCCGCGCTGGTGCGCGGCGTTGCCTCGAGGGCCCTGCGCGTGGCCCGGCGTGGCCGATCGCGGCGGGTCGGCGGTGGCGTTGTCCGGTGCGCGGCTAGGCTGGGCGCCATGAAGATCTTCATCTGCCTGTTTCTCCTCACGGCCGGCGGCGCGCAGGCCCTGTGTGCGACCGAACCGGTTGACGTCCTCGCCCGGGTGGCGGCGACCGATATCAGCGGCGACCCGCCCCGGCCCGAGGTCGCGCTCGCGGTACTCGAGGCGCCGGACGGTTCCGGGCTGACCCGCGGTGAGCAGCTGACGATCCCGGTGGAGATCAAGCAGTGGGAGGCCTTCTGGCACCGCAGCGTCGGCAAGGCCTACACGGTCACGCTCACCTCCAGCAAGGAGCACGGTTGGCAGATCGCCGAGATCGGCGAGCGGGTGAGCGAGGACGCGCTGGATGCGTTGTCCGCGGAGGATTCCGCTGCCGGGCCGTCGGCTGGGCCAGCGGAAGCCAGCTCCGACGAGGGCGTCGGAGGCGTGACGCTGCCAGATGCACAGTCCGCGCCCGCGCCGGACGCCGCCGATGCGTCGGCGGTGTCGCCCCCGGATCAGGGCGTGGTCGATGCGCGGATCCGCGCGCATCTGCAGGCTCAGCGGGCGGTGATCGCGCGGCGCCTGGCCGAGTTGGAGGAGGCTGGCACCGAGGGTGCAACGATCAACCCCGATGCGCGCGCGTTGCTCGAGCAGGAACTCGCGTCGCTCGGCGAGCAGCTCGCGGCATTCACCGGATCGGTCGACGCCTTCGATCGCGCGCTGATGGCCGATCTCGCACAGATCGAACCCGAGCGGTTGACTCCGGCGCAGCGCGTGGCGGTACACGACCTCGCCCGGCTCGCAGCTCTACGCACCGCCGGCGCGGGTACCAAGATGGCGACCCTGCAACGGTTACGCGCCGATCTCGCGGCGAAGACGTCCGGCGCTGATAGCGCGCAGACCGACGCCGTGCTGGCCCGCCCCGTGGACGCGCTGCTGGGCGAGCAGGCCTCGGCGACCGGCTCCGCGCAACCGCAGGCCGAGCTGTGGGTGCTCGATGTCGGGCCGACGGCGTTGGTCGCCTACAGCGGCACGCTTGTACCGGGGCCGGTCCGGCTGGGCGCGGAGGGGCGCGCGAGCGTGATCGCCGCCGACGGTCGGTACGCGGTCGTGGTGCCGCTCGATCAGGCCGACGCCCTGACGGTCGGGGCGCGGGTGGTGGCCATCGCCGACCGCGGCACGGAGCGATGAGCGGGGCGCGGATGCGCGCCGCGATCCGGGCCGAGATCGCCGCCGAACTCGATCGGCTGGAGCAGGCCGGCCATCGTCGCCGCCGCCCGGCGATCGACTCGGGCAACGACCGCACCATCGTGCTCGCGCAGCCCGGGCCCCGGCGGCGACTGATCAACTGGGCATCGAACGACTACCTCGGCTACGCCCAACACCGCAAACTGCGCAACGCCGCCGCGCGCGCATTGCGCAGCTATGGCGCGGGGGCAGGCAGCGCCCGGCTGCTCTCCGGCGGTCTGCGCTGTCATCGCCGGCTCGAGCAGCGCCTCGCCAACTGGCTCGGCAGCGAGGACGTGCTGATCACCACCAGCGGATTCCAGGGCAATCTGGCGACCATCGCCTCGCTGGCCGGATCGCGCCACGACGCGATCGTGCTCGACCGCCTGTGCCACGCCTCGCTCTACGACGGCGCGCGGCTCTCCGGAGCTCGGCTGCTGCGCTTCGCCCACAACGATCCTGCGGATTGCGCGCGCAAGCTGGCCCGCGTCGCCGACGCCCGACGGGTGGTGGTCGCGGTGGAGAGCGTCTACAGCATGGATGGCGACGAGGCGCCGCTGCCGGCGATCGATCGGGTGTGTCGCGAACACGGCGCGCTGCTGGTCGTTGACGAGGCGCACGCGCTTGGCGTACTCGGACCCGGTGGGCGCGGCGGTTGCGCCGAGGCCGGGATCCGCCCGGATGTGATCACCGCCACCTGCTCCAAGGCGCTCGGCAGCCAGGGCGGTATCGTGGCCGCGGATCAGGACCTGATCGACTACTGCGTCAACCGCGGTCGCAGCTTCATATTCTCGACCGCCGCTGCGCCCGCAACCGTCGGCGCCGCGGTCGCCGGTCTCGACCTGTTGCGCGACGACCCGGAACAGGGACGGCGGCTGATCGCCGAGGCCACCGCCATGCGCGCCGCGATCGCGGCCCAGGGCTGGGAGGTGGTCCCCGGTCGCACGCCGATCATCCCGGTGGTCGTCGGCGCGGAGTCCGCCGCGTGTCGACTCGCTGCGGCGTTGCGCGAGCGCGGGCATTTCGCACCGGCGATCCGCCCGCCTACTGTGCCCCCCAATACCTGCCGTCTTCGGTTGACCCTGACCCTGGCCCACACCCGCAGCGACCGACGGCGTCTGTTGGCCGACCTCGCCACCTGCCGGGCTTTGCAGCCGAGCGGCTGAGCGCACGCGTCACCCCCCCCGTCGTGACTCCTGGTCACCCGGCGGGCAACGCTGTATCTGCGAGCAGGATGACGGGCGTATCCATCGGGTGGCGAGGCGATCGCTGCAGATGCTTGCGATCGGTCGGTGGCGGCTATGCTGCTCGGCCAACACCGCGGAGGTCCGAGTTTGCGCTGTCCGTTCTGTGCCGTCGACAAGGACCACGTGGTGGATTCACGTCTGACCGACGATGGCACTGCGATCCGACGACGACGCGAGTGCAGTGGCTGCGCCAAGCGCTTCACCACCTACGAGCGGGTCGAGAGCGAGGAGCAGCTGCGGGTGGTCAAGCAGGACGGATCGATCGAGCTGTTCGATCGGCGCAAGATCCTGCGCGGCGTGCTCATCGCCTGCGAGAAGCGTCCGGTCGCTGGTGACGCGGTGGAGGCGCTGGTCAATCGGATCCATCAGCAGATCCAGGCTGAAGGCAAGCGCGAGGTCTCGAGCAAGGAGATCGGTCAGCGGGTGATGCAGGATCTCCGTGATCTCGATCAGGTGGCCTACGTCCGCTTCGCATCGGTCTATCGTGACTTCAAGGACCTGGACGACTTCATGCAGGAGTTGCGGCGGGTGATCGGAGAGGCCGATGGAGCCTGACAGCATCGTCAAGCGCGATGGCTCCCGCCAACGCTTCAACCGCGAGCGGATCACTGCGGCGATCGCCCGGGCCCAGGCGGCGGTGGGGATGTGCGATCCCGAACTGCTCGAGGAGCTGGGGCAGGTGGTGGTCGAGTATCTCGCGCGTACGGCCGAGTCCGACACCATCGGTATCGAGGCGGTGCAGGACGCGGTCATCTACGTGCTCCAGGAGAGCGGTAATTACGAGCTGGCCACCGCCTACATCCGCTATCGCGACGCGCGCGAACGCGAGCGGCGGCGGCGCAATCTCAGCCAGTCCAGCGCCGAGCGACCCAACCTCACGGTGGTCGGGTCGGATACCCGCGAGCGCCAGTGGCGGCGCGAGCAGATGCGCGACCTGATCATGGCCCATCGTTCGCTCGGCGAGAAGGCGGCCGACGACGTCCTGCTCGCGGTCGAGGAGTTCCTCGCCGACACCGACGTCACCGAAATCTCGCACCATCTGCTCATGGGGCTGGTCGACGCGGCGATGGTTCGCAGTGGCCGTGCGGCCACCGCCGAGCGTTCCGGCGATCTGCGCATCAGCTGCTCAGACCTGCGTGAAGCGGTCGGCGGAGCCGGGGATGGGCGCGACGCGGTGATGGCTGCGGGCGCGCACGTGCTCGCGCAGCTGGCGTTGCATGAGGACTATCCGGTCGAGGTCCGGCGTCAGTTCTGCCGCGGCAGGCTGTGGGTCGACGGGTTGGCCGATCCGCGTCGCGGATACGAGTTCACCGCCACGCTAGATGGCCACCCCGATTCGTGGCAGGTGCTCAGCCAGGCCTTCGCCCTGGCCACCGCTGCGGGGCGGTCGTGGCGCAACGTCAACCTCATCATCCCGCCGATGATCCTCGGGCACCTCGAGCGCGGCGGCGAGGCTTTGATCGAGCCGCTGGAGGAGCTCTCCAGTCTCGCACATTGCTATCTCTACTGCGACGGCCGCACGCCGCTGCTCGATGACTGGCCGTTCCGCTCCAAGCGGATCAGCATCGCCTCCTACGCCGAGGACTTCCTCCTGCTGGGGAGGCTGCAGGAGATGGGGCTCGAGCATCTCTCCGGTCCCCATCTGATGCAGGGTGGCTATCGGCGCCGCATCGCCGGGCTGTTCGCGCTCAACGCCCAGGGTTTCGAAGAGGAATACTCGCAGATGGATCTGCTGGCCATGGCCCTGGTCTCGGCCGCACGCGTGCGTCAGCGACAGCTCTCGGCCGATTCCGAACTGGCCGGTGCGGGGATCCGCTACGCCATCTACGGCCTGCCGCCGACCTCGCCGAGCAACGAGTACCTTGAGCGCCAGGTGGTCCAGGAGGGCTTGCGCTCCGGCATCGCCCTGCAGCGTACCAGTCATCTGACCGGTGAGGCCTGCGAGCATCTCGGCCGTTTGTTCGATTAGCTCGTCGCGGCCCTCGCCGCCGAGGTGGCACGGAGAGCGATACGCGAGAACCCCGCCGGTGCCGGCGGGGTTCTCGGAGTGGAGCCAAGGGGATTCGAACCCCTGACCTTGTCATTGCGAACGACACGCTCTACCAACTGAGCTATGGCCCCGGATGAACATTTGTGCGGCTCCCTGCCGCGGCGCTGCATTCAATGGCCCTGCACGCGCGAGTCAAGCGTGCGGGCCTCACGCTGGCCCGGGCCGCTCAAAGCTCGGCCTCCGGGAGCGCCGAGCACCAGCTCGGCAGGGATACAGGGGGCGACTGCGCACAGCGCAGAGCGGGCCCCCGCGAACAAAAAGCCGCGCGGGCGCCGACCGCTACAACGTCCCTTGGGGTGCGGGCGGCGCCCGCGCTATGGGTTCGTCTGATGATGGACCCATGGTGTGACCCCATCATTCCGAGCTTTGAGCGGCCCTGTCACGCTGGCGGTCGTCTCCGGCCTGTCGCAGGCGGTGGCGGCGGCTACCCTGCGGAGCCTGTGGGTCGCTGAGCGCGCCGGCGCGGCGATCAATCGGTAAAGGGAGTTGGCGATGGCGCAAGAACGGACCCTGGTGTTGATCAAGCCCGACGCAGTCCAGCGCGGACTCATCGGCACCCTGATCGCTCGCTTCGAGGCCAAGGGGCTGACCGTCGAAGGGTGCGAACTGCAACGCGTGGACCGCGAACGGGCTGCGGCGCATTACGCGCCGCATCGCGAGCGGCCGTTCTTCCAGGCCCTGGTCGCGTATGTCACCGGCGCTCCGGTGGTCGCGCTGGCCTTGCGTGGCGACGGGGTGATCGCCACGGTGCGGCGGATGGTCGGTACCACCGATGGGCGCGAGGCCGCGGCCGGTACAATCCGCGGCGATTTCGGGGTAAGTCCGCGCTACAACCTCGTCCACGCTTCTGACAGTGCTGCTTCCGCGGAGCGCGAGCTCGCCCTGTGGTTCCCGCAAGGCTTCGTCAGATGGGAGCGCTGCGACCGATCGTGGCTTGACCTGGAGGCCTGATCGGGCCAGCATGCCGGTTTGCCCCGCACGAGGCAACGGTACCCCGTGGTGTAATGGTAGCACAAGAGATTTTGGTTCTCTCGGTCGAGGTTCGAATCCTCGCGGGGTAATCCACCTCACACCGATCCGCATCGCTGCGGTCCCGGGACGGGGACTTGTACAGGAGGGTTGTTGTATGGCACGGACCGGGACCACATTCATCAAGCGGGCAAAAGAACACGCAAAGCGCGAGAAGCGCAAGCAGAAGGAACTCAAGCGCCAGCAGCGCAAGGAGCTGCGCGACGACGACAACATCGACCTGGGCAACAACGCCATCGTCGAAGAGCGGCCTATGCCGCTGGATCTCGAAGAAGAGGGGTGATCGCGACCGCGGGATCACCTAGCGCACAACGGCTTTCTCCTGAGCCCCCGCCGGCCCTGCGGGCCGGCTGCGAAGAGGCAGGAAACCGGTCGCCACGGCCGTCTGTCGCAATGACGCAATCCAGGCCACGAACTGGTCGAATAGGCGTGATGACGCGAGGAGTTCCTGGGAAGGGCGCGCTGCCCCTTCGCGCCTTCGGTGGTTACGCCCACGGCCTCGGTCGAGCTTCGCGGCTTTCGACCGCGCTTTCTGCGGGCCTGCGGCCCATTATCGCAGAAGGCCACCCCTCTGTCGGCCGGTCGCTCAGCCAGGCCTGACTGGGCTCGGCTCGTGGATTGGCCTGAAATCTGGACCTGTGAAGGAGGCGCCAACGTTCGCGGGTCTGAACGCCCGGCCGCGACCACGGTACAACCCTGGTCATGCGCGCCATAATCCACTTCGCCATACTCATCGTCACCCTGCTCCTGGTCGTCGGTGCGATGGTCGCCCTCGACCGGGCGGTCTCCAAGCCTGCTGCCCCCGACGAACAGACCGCAGCCCCGGTGGCAGACGCCACGGCCGGTCCGGCACAGCTCGAGCAGGTCACGACCCGTTTCGCGCCCGCGATCAGCATCGACCGCGTGCTGGACAACGCGCCCGCGCTGGCGCGGGTGCGGGTGCTGGTCGCCGGCGAGCATCCCTTGCTGCGCGCAGCCGCCCATGCCATCGCCGAACGCCTGGCCGGGTACGGCACGGTGCGTGACGTCGCGGTGGTCGATCGCCCCGAGCCGGCCGACTGGTACCTCACCCTGTCACTCGCCAACATCACCCACGATGACGCGGCGGATGCGATGCTGGAACTCGAGTTGCAGGTCCACGCGGGCGTCTGTCCGCTGCCAGGATTGTTGCTGCGTGGGGCCCCGTGGAATCTGCCGGCGACGCCCTTCGCCATGACCGGCACCTGCATCCACCGCTCGTTGGCGCGGGGGCAGGGGTGGCGAGCTGCCGTGGCGGAAGAGCTCGCCGCGGCGATCACGGCGCCGTTGAGCCAGGTGCTCCGCCCGCCTCCCGGCGCTCCGCCGGCATGGGTCGATCTGCCGGCGACCACCACGGCCACGACGGCCAGCCCGCCGATCCCCTGGCCGGCGGATGCGCAGCCCTTGTTGCAGACGCAGCGGGTCGGCCGCGCCGTCGACGCGGTATGGTTCCAGCCGGCCGACACACCGGCGACGGCGCTCGACCAGCTCGCGACCCGGCTCGCCGACGCGGGGTGGAACCTGCGCTCGCGCGCGCCGCGCCTGGTGGCGCAGCGCGAACGGGCGGTGGTGGTCGGCGCGCCGCTGAGCGCGACCTGGCAGGCGGCAGTGGGCGCGTTGCTCGGCGAGACCGCCGTGCCGGGCGTGGTGTTGCGCCACAGCGAATTGGCCATGGACGACGCGATGGCAGGGTTGATCGAGACCGCGCTCGCGCGCCCTGACGGCTGGCGTACCGCGCTGATGCTGCGCGAGTGGTGGCAGCCGCGCCATCTCGCGGCGGCCCGGGTCCAGCTCTCGGCGGTCGAGGATCACCCCGCGGCGCAACTGGCCCTGGCCGAGGAGCTGCACGCGGCCGGCGAGCGCGCGGCCGCGCGTGCAGCGGTGGGCCGGGCCTGGTGCGCGCTGCGTCTGGCCACGCACGGCCAGGCGGTGTCGCGCTCGATCGTCGAGCTGGCTCGGGAACTGGGTGTCGATGACCTGCGCGCCGCGGTCGACGTGGCCGCATGGTGTCGCGCTCGGGGGTTCACCGATCTGCGTGATGAGGACCTGGCCGATACCGTGCTGCTGAAGCCGGGTCAGCGGCAGGTGTGGTTCGCGAGCGTCGCGCAGGGGGTCAAGTCGGTCTGCATGCAGCTCGGTCACGATCCGGACGGGGCACTGGAGCTGCGGCGGCTCGATGCGACCGGTTCGGCCTGGAACCGGGCCGCCGAGCCGATGCCGGCCGGTACGACCACCACCCACCGGGTGCTGTTCGACCCGGAGCTGGTGGCCCGTTATGTGATCTCGCGTCCGACCGGAGCGGAAGCAGTGCGCATCACGGTCTCCCGCGAGGCGATGGATCGGCCGGTGCCGCTGGCTGAGGATCTGCGCGTACCCGGCCCGTGATCGGGGTTCAGGCCGTCGGGGTCTCGCAGACCGGCGGGGTCGGCTGGGCCTTGATGTAGGCGGTGGTTCCGTGGGCCTGGGCGAGGGCGCGGGTGACGTAGAAATCCGTGAGCTCGCGGCGTGACGGATCCTTGAGCGCATCGAGACACAGCAGATGGCTGTTGATGATGTCGATCGCCAGATCGACCAGCCGGCGGGCGTGGTAGTCGATGCACGCCGCGCTGCCCTCCTGGCCCTTGAGCAGGCCGAGCGCGGTTTCGAGCTGGTCGCGCATCTGCTGCGTCTTGGCGAAGGTTTCGGCCACGGGAGTGAAATCGACCCCTTCGGTGTAGGCATCGAGACGTTCGGCGAGCACGCCGCCGGTGACTCCGCCGATGGCCGCGACCACCTGGAGCTGGGTCGTGCCTTCGTAGATATTGGTGATGCGGGCGTCGCGGTAATGGCGCTCCACGTTGAACTCGCGGGTGAAGCCGACGCCGCCGTGGATCTGGATCGCGTCGTAGGCGACCTGGTTGGCGATCTCGGTGTTGTACAGCTTGCACAGTGGGGTGAACAGCGCCGCGAGCTTGGTGTGATGCTTGAGGTCGCCGGCGAGGTCGCGCTTGGACTCGGGGTGGGCGTCGATGCGGTGTTCGACGCCCTCCTTGATGTCGACGATGCGTGAGGTCTCCATCAGCAGGGTGCGCCCCGCGGCGAGTTTCGCCCGACAGCTGGTGAGCATCTCCTGCACCGGGGCGAAGCGGGTGATGACCTTGCCGAACTGCTCGCGCACGCTGGCGTAGGCGAGGGCCTCGCGGTAGGCGGCTTCGGCGATGCCCAGGCCCTGGGCGGCGATGCCGAGTCGGGCGCCGTTCATCAGGCTCATGGTGTAGCGGATCAGGCCGTACTTGCGCCGCCCCAGGAGTTCTGCCGGGGCGTTTGAGAACTGGAGTTCGCAGGTCGGCGAGGCGTGGATGCCCAGCTTGTCCTCGATCCGGCGGACCCGGAAGTGCTGGTCCTCCTTTTCGTAGACGAACAGCGACAGGCCGGAGCCGGAGGTCGAGCCATCTTCGCTGCGTGCCAGCACCAGATGGATGTCGGCGCAGCCATTGGTGATGAAGCGCTTGACGCCGTTGAGACGCCACACGCCGTGCTCGTCTTCGTGCGCCTTGAGCGATACCGCCTGGAGGTCGCTGCCGGCGTCGGGTTCGGTCAGGTCCATCGAGCCGGAGGCCTCGCCCGAGGCGAAGCGCGGCAGGCAGCGCTGTCGCTGCTCCTCGTTGCCGAACTTGTGGATGGTCTCGGCGATGTCCTGCAGGCCGAAGAGGTTCATCAGCCCCGCGTCGGCGCGCGAGATCATCTCGATGGCCAACGAATAGCAGACCTTGGGCATGTTGATGCCGCCGTATTTGCGCGGCAGCGTGAAGCCCATCAGATCGGCTTTGGACATGCGATCGAGCGCCTCGCGGGTGGGGGCGGCGTAGCTGACCACGCCGTCGTTCCAGGAGGCGCCTTCGCGGTCGGCTTCGGTCGCGCGCGGGGCGACGAACTCGCCAGCGATCTCGCCGACGATCTCGAGCACGCGTCGGTAGTTGTCGATGCAGTCCTCGTAGTCGCTCGGCGCGTAGGGGAAGACGTCCTTCTCGGCGAAGTCGTCTTCGTAGAGGTCCACGATCCGATGCAGGTCCATGGAGGACAGGTGGAATTCGATGTCCGGATTGTCGCTGTAGAAGTTGGACATGCTGTGGACTCCCTCAGTTCTGGCCCTTGTAGGCGCGGATCATCTTCGGCAGCACTTCGTGCAGGTCCCCCACGATGCCGTAGTGGGCGAGCTTGAAGATGGGAGCCTCGGGGTCGCTGTTCACCGCGATGATCCGCTGCGACTCCTTCATGCCGGCCATGTGCTGGATCGAACCGGAGATGCCGCAGGCGATGTAGAGATTGGGGCGGACGGTGGTGCCGGTCTGTCCGACCTGGTGGTCCTTGACCGCCAGCCCGGCGTCGACCACCGCGCGTGAGGCGCCGAGCACCCCGCCGAGGGTGTCGGCCAGCTGGCGACAGAGCGCGAGGCCCTCGGCATCGGCCACGCCCATGCCAGCGGCGACGATGATCCGCGCCGCCTTGAGGTCGACCGCGCGTCGTTTGCGGGTCGTTTCGAGCACGGTGGTGGGGAAGTCGTCGTCTGCCAGCTCGAGCGGTTCGGCGATGATCTCGGCCGTGACGCCACCGCGCGGGGTGATGATCTTCATCACGCCTTCGCGTACCGTGGCCATGCTCGGGCTGCTGTCGGGGCTGACGATGGTGGCGATGATGTTGCCGCCGAAGGCAGGACGGATCTGCAGCAGCGAATCGCTGTAGTCCACACCCTTGATCGTGCAGTCACCGATGTCCAACGCGGTGCAATCGGCGGTCAGACCGCAGCGCAGCTCGCTGGCCACCCGCGGCGCGACCGCGCGGCCGGTGGTGGTCGCGCCGTAGAGTACGATGCGCGGCTGATGGCGGCGGATGGTCGCGGCGATGATCTTGGCGTAGGGCACGGCAGTGAACTGCGTCAGACGTGCGTCCTCGGTGTAGAACACCCGTTGGCAGCCGTATTCGCCGAGCTTGGCCAGTGCAGCGGAGCGCCCGTTGCCGAGCGCCACGCCTTCCACGCCCACGCCCACGCCCAGCCGTTCGGCGAGCTTGCCGGCCTCACAGATCAGCTCGAGGCTGACATCGGCGATGCCGTCGTCGTCGGCCTCGATGAACACCATCACGTTTCCGGTCTCGTTCATGTCGCAGTCCCTGTCCGTGCTCAGCCGATGATGTGTTCGCGGGTCAGCTCGTCGACCAGCTCGGTGATGCCCTCGGTGGTGTTGGGCACCTGTTTGGCCTCGTGGGCGGCCAGGACGACGCTTTCGATGCCCTTGACCTTGGTCGGCGACCCGGCGAGGCCGCATTGGTCGGGATCTGCGCCGATCGCCGCGGCGTCCCAGACCTTGATCATCTTGCGCATGCCGTTCTCGCCGGCGAGATAGGCCTCGTCGTAATCGTCGGCCTTCTCGACCGCGATGTTCTTGTAGGCCATCACCCGCTTGGCGCTCGGCACCCGCGGCTCGTTGGCTTCGTCGGTGACCGTGAGCAGCACCGGGTAGGCCGAGCGGACGGTCTGCGAACCGGATTCGGTCTCGCGCAGCGCGGTGAGCGTTGTGTCGTCGGCGGCGACCACCGAGACGACGTTGGAGATCTGGTTGATCTGCAGCTTCTCTGCCAGCTGCGGGCCGACCTGGGCGGTATCGCCGTCGATCGCCTGGCGGCCGCAGATGACCAGATCATACTCGCCGATGCGCTCGACCGCGCACTTGAGCGCATAGGAGGTGGCCAGGGTATCGGCGCCTGCGAACTTGCGGTCGCTGACCAGCAGCACCTCGTCAGCGCCGCGGTAGAGGCATTCGCGCAGGACCTCGACCGCCTTGGGCGGACCCATGGTGATGCAGGTGACTGTACCGCCGAGCCGCTCCTTGAGCAGCAGGGCCTCCTCGAGGGCGTTGAGATCCTCGGGGTTGAAGATCGCGGGCAGGGCGCCCCGATTCACGGTTCCATCCGGTTTCATGGCGTCGGCGCCCACGTTGTGGGTATCCGGCACCTGCTTCACCGTGACGATGATCTTGACGCCCATGGCGGTGGCCTTTGCGCTTGCCCACTACCCACCCGCGGGGGATGGCGCGTTGGGCCGTCCGGTCTGCGAGTGGGCGTGCGGTTTGACGGTTTTGCGGGGAAAATGCATTGCATCCACCCCAGCGGACCTGCGACCGACGGGCACGCGCCGACGGTCGGAAATTTTGAGCCGGTGGACGATATAGGCCGCCCAAGGGCAGTCAACTCGATCCGGCGTACTCGCGTGCGCCCAGG